>NZ_JAJPWB010000006.1:0-505391 GCF_046549295.1 Micromonospora sp. 067-2
TCACCACCGAACTCACACCACTACGCTCAGCGGCCTCCACCACATTCGCCGAACCCAACACATTCGTCCGCACCGCCTCCAACGGAAAAAACTCACACGACGGCACCTGCTTCAACGCCGCAGCATGGAAAACAAAATCCACACCACGACACGCCCGCACCACCGAGTCATAATCCCGCACATCACCCACGTAATACCGCACCCGCTCATCACCGAGCACCCGCCGCATCACATCCTGCTTCGCCTCATCACGACTGAGCACCCGCACCTCACCCACATCACGATCAAGCAAACGCCCCACCATCGTCCGACCAAACGAACCCGTACCACCAGTGATCAACACCCGGCGCCCAGCAGCCGAAAAAGTCAACACCACTCCTCAACGTCACCAATCCACACCGACCACGTTTCACCACACGACACACCGATGACCCGCCCCAACACACCCGCAACGACCCCACAACCACCCAGGAAGCGGATGGAACGTCCCGATTGTCCTAGCATCGCCCGTCTGTGGACGCACGGGTGCAGTTGAGATGAACTAGGTTAAACATCACTATTAGCCTGATATGGTCGCTCGCATTGCCTCGGGTCGCTTGAGCTCAATTCCCGAAACAACCTCGAATTCCGGCAGACCGCGACCGCCTCCGTCGCCATAGCCAAGGGGAATCTGATGGTAAGAACCGATCTGCGCGGCATCGCGACGGACATGCGTGCCCTGGGTCTGTCGGCACCGCTCCGTGCGGCCTACGAGGCATCCAAGCGCAGCGGGTTCCACGCCGTTCTGTTCCGCGACCGGACGCAGCGCCACCGCCCGGCCACGCTGGTGCCACTGACCGGCCTGATGCCCGTCAGCGACGAGGCACAGCGACGCTGCCTGGACGACGCCGGCACCGTGCTACGCGACGGACTGCGGGTCTTCGGGCGCCGGGTGGCGACCGGAGTGTCGGCGCCCTGGTGCACCGACCCACTGACCGGGCGGCGGTGGACGGCGGACGAACCGTGGTGGCGGATCGACATCCGTTCCAAGGCGCGCCTGTCGGACGTGAAGCACACCTGGGAGGCGGCACGCCATCGTGACCTGGTCGTCCTGGCGCGCGCCTCCCGTCTCGACCCGGCAGGGCCGTGGTTGGACGGGCTCAGTCGCCTGCTGCGGTCCTGGTGTGCGGAGTCCCCACCGGAGCGCGGCGTCAACTGGTACTCCAGTCTCGAACTCGCGCTGCGTGCCATCGGCTGGAACCAGATCCTCACCCTGGCCGGCGAGCGGCTTCCCCGCGACACGGTGACCGCCATGGAGCGGCTGCTGCTGGCCAGCGCCCGGCACCTGGTGGTCGAGCTGCCCTACACGGTGAGCAGCATGCGCAACAACCACATGCTCGGCGACGCGCTCGGGCTGATCCTGCTGTCGCGCATGTTTCCCACCGCTGGACGAGCACGATGGTGGGCGCGTACCGGCGAGAGGATGTTCGCGGCTCAGCAACGCCGGCACATGGCACCCGACGGTCGGATGATCGAGGATTCGCTGTCGTACCACCGCTTCGTCCTCGAAATGCTCGTCATTCGGGTGCTGCTCGGCGACGCGCCGACGGCCGTACACCGTGATCTGCATGCCGCGAGCCTGCACCTGGCCCGGCTCGGAGTGTTCGACGGCGACATCCCGCAGTACGGCGACTGGGATGAGGGACGCGTTCTGGCGTCCTCCGGCGACCCGCTCGACGTGGCCGGCTCCACCGCACTCGGCCTCGCGCTGTGCGGCGAACGGCTACCGACCCAGTGGTACTCCGCCTTCGACGAGCTGGCGTGGTACGCGCCGACACCTGCGTGGGAGGCGACACCGGACGGCGCGGCCGCGTCCAACCGGGTCCGGTACGCACCGTCGACGTCCGGCGGCATAGCGCCGGTCGAGCGCGGGCCGTGGCGGGTCTGGTTCAAGGTGGACGGCGGCCCCTCGCACGGCCACGCCGACCTGACCTCCGTCTGGATCAAGCACAGCGACCGGTGGTTGATCGCCGACCCCGGCACGGGCACCTACAACGGTCCGCTGGAGGTCCGCAACGGGCTGCGCACCTCCGCCGCCCACCCCGTGCGCCGTCCGGACGGGCAGGACCAGCTCGTACCGCACCGCGCCTTCCGCTGGATCCACACCGCCCGCGGGTACGTCGGGCCGCCGCTCGTCCTGCCGGACCGCACCATCGTCTTCGGTTGGCACGACGCGTACGCGCGCGGCGAGCACCCGGTACGCGTCGGTCGGGCCGTCGTGGTGGCCGACGAGTACGTGGCGATCGTCGAGTTCGCCGACCCGCCGGATGCCGCCAGATCCTGGTCGCTCACGATCCCGCTGCATCCCGACGTCACGGTGGAGAACGACACGCTGGTCGTCGGCGACAGCAAGCTCGGCCTCTTCGGGTTGGACGGCTCTGAGCCGGTGCGCGGGCGGGCGGCGCCGTTCGCGGGCTGGCACAGCCGGACGTACGGGCGCTGGGAGCCAGCAACGTGGATCACCTGGGAAAGCCCGGCCGACACCGTCGTCTGGGGGCTCGGCACCGTACCCGGATCGCGGCCCGAGCCGAACGTGCTCGACGGTCTCGGGTTCGGCGTCACCTGGAGCGACGCCGACGCGTCCCTCACCGTCACCCACCTCGGATCAGGGGAAGTACACCACGTGAGAGCGCCACGATGACGCACCGCAGAGTTCTCGTCCTCAACCACTTCGCCGTGTCCCCGGGCTATCCGGGCGGCACCCGGCACGTCGAGCTGTTCAGCCGGCTGACCGGATGGTCGTATGTGATCATCGCGGGCCGACGCAACATGATCAGCGGAAAGCCGCAGCGCGCGGAGCCGGGATTCCTTCCGGTCGCCGTGACGCCGTACCGGCGCAACGGCCCTGGCCGGGTGCTCAACTGGGCCAGCTACGCGGTGACGGCCACGGTCGCCGGCCTGCGGCAGCCCCGCCCCGATGTCGTGTACGCGTCCTCGCCCCACCTGTTGGCCGGCCTCTCTGGCTGGGTCGTGGCGTCGCTCCGGCGCACGCCGTTCGTCCTGGAGGTCCGGGACCTCTGGCCACGAGTTCTTGTGGACATGGGCACTCTGTCGGAGACGTCCGTGGCGTACCGGACGCTGGAGCGCCTGGCACAGTTCCTCTACCGACGCTCCGACCGCATCGTGATCATGGCGCCCGGCGTGCGGACGGCGATCGAGCGTACGGGCATTCCGGCCGAAAAGATCGTCTTCATTCCCAACGCCGCCGACCCGGACGACTTCGTGCCCGGCGCCGACCGCGACGAACTGCGGCGGCGGTACGGATTCACCCGCCGCACCGCCGTCTACGCCGGGGCGCACGGCCCGGCCAACGGGCTCGACCTGCTTCTGGCCGCCGCCAGGGCGGTGCCCGAGATCGATGTCGTGCTGGTCGGGTCGGGTGTCGAGAAGCCGCGCCTGCAGACAGCGGCGCTCGGCGTCGCCAACGTCCGCTTCCTCGACCCGGTGCCGAAGACCGAGATCCCCGACCTCCTGCACGCCGCGGACGTCGGCGTGCACGTGCTCGCCGACGTCGACATGTTCCGCTCGGGAGTCAGCCCCAACAAGGTGTTCGACTACATGGCCGCCGGACTGCCGATCGTGACCAACAGCCCGGGGACCGTCGGCGACCTCGTTCTGGGTGCCGACTCCGGGTACGTGACCCTGCCGGGCCACCTCGCCCACGGCCTCGGCCAGACGGTGCAGGCGAGCCCGGACGAATTGGCGAAGATGGGCGCGGCCGGCCGGCGCTGGATACGGGACAACCAGTCCCGCACCGCCATGGCCCACGCCCTCGGGTGCCTGCTCGCCCCGCTCGTCGACGACCCCGGCGAGGCAGCGTGCTGACCCACGTCCGCGCGCCCGGCGGGCTCTGCCCCTACCGCATCAGGAGTTGAACGCGGCGCTCACGCTGGTTCCGGGATCCACCTGCGTGGGCAGCCGCGACGCCTGTTCCTCGATGCCCGCCAGGGCAGCGATCGCGGACAGCGCCGCCCTCGTCGCGCCGAAGGAGGCTTCGAGCTCCAGCTTGTCGGGCGCCTCTCCGGTGATCACCGCGCGCACGTGGGTGAGAAGATCCTGATGCCCCTTGCCGGTGGGTGCCCGCTTCACGTCCCGGCCGTCGATCTCCAGGCACCGGAAGTCGTCGATCACCACGGTGTGCCCGCGGCCGAGGATCTCCAGGCGTTCCTTGGAGGTACGCCGGTGCCCGCGGGTGCAGTACGTGATCGTCGCCGTCGAGCCGTCCGGGTATCCCAGCAGGACACTCACGTCCTCCTCCAGCCCAGGCTCGCCGCGGCCACTGCCGTACGCGTGCACGACGCGGGGCTGCTCGCCCACCAGCCACGACGCGAGGTCGATGAAGTGGCACACCTCGCCGCGCACCCGGCCGCCCTGGCGCCGGTCGTGGTACCAGTGCGAGTCGGGCAGCGACCCGGCGTTGACCCGGTAGGCGATGGTCACCGGCCCCGAGCCGGCCTCCAGGACCTTCTTCGCCTGCACGACCATCGGCGCGTACCGGCGGTTGAACCCGACGAACAGGTGACCCGAGTTGCGGTCGTACGCGGCCACGACGTCGTCGAGTTCATCCTGCGTCAACGCGAGCGGCTTCTCCACGAACACGTGCTTGCCGGCGTCGAGCGCCCGCACGACCAGGTGGGCGTGCGAATCGTGGCGGCTGAGGATGAACACCACGTCGATGTCGTCGCGGGCCAGCAGGTCCTCGGCGGTCGGTACCACGACGGCGATGCCGTTGCGCTCGGCGGCGTGACGCGCGGACAGCCCCTTGGCGGACGTGATGGCGACGAGATCGTCCGCCCAGCCCGCCGCCCTGAGCGCGGGCAGGAACGTCGCCTTGGCGTAGTTTCCGGCGCCGACCAGCCCCGCACGCGTCGACACCGAACTGCGGCGCGGCCTGATCGTGATCGTGCGCCGGGACGGCTGCGCGGGAGCGGAGTAGCTGAGCTGCACCGCGAGTGCGCGGGGGTCGGCGGCCAGCACCTCGTACGCCGACAGGGCGCGCTCCACGTCGAAGACGTGCGTGACCAGGTCGTCGACCGTCACCCGACCACCGGCCACCAGGTCGAGATAGGCCTCGATGTTGCGCCGCGCCGTCCACCGCACGTGCCCAACCGGATAGTCGATGCCCCACTCCTCGTAGCTACGGTCGTAGCGACCGGGCCCGTAGCTGCGGGCGAACCGAAGGTCCAACTCACGCTCGTAGAACCGCCGACGGTCGAGGTGCAGACCGACGTCACCGACAACGACCAGCCTGCCGCGGTCACGGGTGATCTCGGCGCTGCGCGCGACCGGCTCCGACGAGGGTGTCGCCGCGGTGATCAGAACGGCGTCGACGCCTCGGCCGCGGGTCAGTTCCAGAATCTGTTCCGTTGTCGCCGCGCCGGCCTCGACGAGGCCAACCGCACCGCCGGACCCGGCCAGGTCCGCGGTCCACTGCCGCAGGTCGATGCCGACGACGGTGAGCCCCGAGGCGAGCGCCAGGCGTACCGTCAACTGTCCGACCAGGCCCAGGCCGACGACGGCGACCGAGCCGCCCACACCCACCTCGGCCTGACGCAGACCCTGCAGAGCGATGGCCGCAACCGCGCCGAAGGCGGCGGCCTGGTCCGACACCGGCTCCGGGACGGGCACCGCGAGCAGACCCGGCACCGCCTGGTACTCAGCGTGGCCCACCGACGCGGTGGCCACGCGCATCCCCGGTCTGATGCCGTCGGTCGCGGCGCCGGCGGAGACGACGACGCCCGCCGCGCTGTAGCCGAGCGGCATGTCCTCGTCGAGCCGACTGCGCACGGCGGCGAGTGTCGAACGGACACCCCCGGTGCGAGCCCGGTTGATGACCTGGCGGACCAGATCCGGCCGCGCCCGGGCCTTGGCCAGCAGACTCGCCGACGCCAGCTCACGCACGGCTCGCTCGGTTCCGGCGGAGAGCAGTGACCTGCGCGTCGCGACAAGGACTTCGGTGGCACCCGGCTCGGGCTGCGGAACCTCCACGATCCTCAACTCGCCGTCGGACACGGATTGGACGATCTGCTTCACAGGGGCCTGCCTGCCTTCGGGGAGTAAGAACATCGCTCACGCGGCAGGTCGCCCTCAGGCAGCGCACACCGCGGCACATCCAGCAATCGACATCGTATAGCGGTTAGGGGCATCAAACCGCATAACTTGTACTATTGGCGCGCCCCCTCTGATTCGCGCCGAATTCCACGAGGAGACACATGTCAGCCGACGCCGTTCTGCACGTCGCGGGTGCACGCCCGAACTTCCCCAAGGCAGCGCCCGTGATCCGCGCGCTCGACCGGCACGGCGTCCGGCAGCGCCTCATCCACACCGGACAGCACTACGACGACCGGATGTCGGAGGTCTTCTTCCGCCAGCTGGGCCTGCCCGAGCCCGACATCAACCTCGGTGTCGGCTCGGGAAGCCACGCGAGCCAGACCGCGGCCGTCATGACCGGTCTCGAGGAGCTGATGCTCGCCGCCCGCCCGGCGCTGACCGTCGTGTACGGCGACGTCAACTCTGCGCTCGCCGCGGCCCTCGTCGCGGCCAAGCTGGGCGTGCCCGTCGCCCACGTGGAGGCGGGGCTGCGCAGTTTCGACCGCTCGATGCCGGAAGAGATCAACCGTATCGTCGTCGACCACGTGTCCGACCTGTTGTTCGCCACGAGCCCCGACGCCGTGACCCAGCTCGCGGACGAGGGGATCGCGGCGGAGAAGGTCCACCTGGTCGGCAACCCGATGATCGACACTCTGCTGGCCAACCTCGACCGCTTCGACGTCGACGCCATCCGTACCGCGCTCTCGCTGCCCGACCGCTACATCGTGGCGACGCTGCACCGTCCGGGCAATGTCGACGACGCGGCGGACGCGGTCGACCTGGTGAAGGCGATGCACGCCGTCGCCGACCACCTTCCCGTCATCCTGCCGCTGCACCCACGCGGCCGGGGCCATCTGGAGAACGCGGGGTTGCTGTCGCACCGGGCGCTACGGGTGGTCGAGCCGCTGGGTTACCTCGAGTTCGTCAGCCTGGTCCGCGGCGCGGCGGTCGTCGTCACCGACTCCGGTGGGGTGCAGGAGGAGACGACGATGCTCGGCGTACCCTGCCTGACGCTGCGCCCCAATACCGAGCGCCCGATCACGATCACGCACGGCACCAACCACCTCGTGACCCGGGCGGCGCTCGCCGAGACGGTGGCGAGCCTGGTGGCAGCCGGACGACCCGCGGTGTGGCCCACGCCGCCACTCTGGGACGGCTCCGCCGGCGAGCGCATCGCGCGGGTCATCACGGACCTGCTCAGGTAGGCGACCAGGCCTATCGAACTATTGACATCCATCACGCCTACCCGAAGGCTCGCCGCTAGAGGTCCTTCACTCGAGGAGGCGCGATGAGACCGAGACGACTGGCGATGGCCGTCGTGGTCACCCTGGTCGGCGCACTGGCGCTGACCTCACCGGCGAGCGCGCGACCCCCGTCCGATCCGGGCGCCCGCGACGCTCTCGAGGTGTACGTCGGCACGTTGGACGCCCAGCAGCTGGACCAGCTCCGCGCGGCGGGGGTGGACCTCGGCCACGACGCGGCAGCGGATGCCTCCGGACACACCACGGTCGAGACGGTGCTCAGTCGCCGGCAGGCCAAGCGGCTGACCGACAAGGGCGTGCCGCTGTCGGTGAAGAAGGTGCGCGGCAAGGACGCCTCCCAGCTGCTGCGGGAGCAGTCGGCGGCCGGTTGGTCGGCATTCCGCTCGTACAGCGAACCCGGTGGCATCCGCGACGAGATCACCGCGACCGCGGCGCGGTTTCCCAGGCTCGCGAAGGTCGAGACCATCGGCCGGAGCCAGCAGGGCAAGCCGATCCTCGCCGTGAAGGTCACCAAGAACGCCCGCACGGTGCCCGACGGCCGACGACCGGCGGTGCTCTACGCCGGCGCGCAGCACGCCCGAGAGTGGATCACGCCGGAGATGAACCGTCGGCTGCTGCACCACGTGCTCGACAGCTACGGCAGCGACAGGGAGATCACCCGTCTCCTCGACACCACCGAGCTGTGGTTCCTGCCGGTGGCCAACCCGGACGGCTACGACTACACCTTCACCCCCGGCAACCGGCTGTGGCGCAAGAACCTGCGGGACAACGACGGCGACGGGCAGATCGGCCCCGGCGACGGCGTCGACCTCAACCGCAACTTCAGCTACAAGTGGGGGTACGACAACGAGGGCTCGTCCCCTGATCCGAACAGCGAGACCTACCGGGGCCCGGCCCCGAACTCGGAGCCGGAGACCAGGGCGCTGGACCGGCTGTTCCGCCGGGTCGGCTTCGAATTCCTCGTCAACTACCACTCGGCGGCCCAGCTGCTGCTCTACGGAGTCGGCTGGCAGGTGAGCACCCCCACCCCGGACGACGTGATCTATCAGGCGATGGCCGGTGACGACGCCCACCCGGCGGTGCCCGGCTACGACCCGGACATCTCCGCCGAGCTGTACACCACCAACGGTGACACCGACAGCCACGCCACCGTCAAGTACGGCACGTTGGGCTTCACGCCGGAAATGTCCACGTGCGAGTCCGCCTCGGCGGTCGACCCGGACGACCAGTGGCGCCCGGAGGACTGCGTCAGCGACTTCATCTTCCCCGACGACGAGAAGCTGATCGCCGGCGAGGTGGCCAAGAACCTGCCGTTCGCGCTGGCCGTGGCGAAGTCGGCGGCGGACCCGGACGACCCGGTGTCGGTGGTCGGCCGGAGCACACCGGACTTCGTGGTGGACGCCTTCGACACGTCGTACGGGCGCACGCAGCAGGTCGCCTCGGTCACCCGGCGGGCGCTGAAGGACGTGCGGATGCACTACGTGGTCAACGGCGGCCGGCCGAAGACCAGCAAGGTCCGCGAGTGGCGCGGCGGTGAGCGGTACGGCGACACGAACGACGACTACTACGCCGAGCTGCGCGGCACGGTCACCGGCACGAAGCCGGGCGACCGGGTCGAGGTGTGGTTCACCGGCCGCAAGCCCCGTGCCGGGGTGGTGGCCAGTGAACACTTCACCTACCGGGTGCACGACGACATCGGCGGCGACGTGCTGGTCCTCGCGGTGGAGGACGTCACCGGGCTCAGCCCGACACAGACCGGCACGACCGCGAAGTACGCCGACGAGATCGCCGCGTCGCTGACCGCCGCCGGGCGCACCAGCGACGTGTACGACTTCGACGCGAGAGGGCGCAAGGCACCCCATCCGCTCGGTGTGCTGTCGCACTACAGGGCGGTGGTCTGGGAGACCGGCGACGACATCATCCCGCGCTCCCCCGGCCAGGTCGGCGGCACCGCGGCCAAGGCGGCGTTGGACACCGAGCTGGCCGTCCGCGACTACCTCAACGAGGGTGGGAAACTGCTGGTCAGCGGCCAGTACGCGCTGTTCGCGCAGGGCGCCAACGGGTCGTACCTGTACCACCCGGACGCGCCGCCGGAGTGCACCGACGCGGAGGATCCCACCTGCCTGCCGCTGTTCAACGACTTCCAGCAGTACTGGCTGGGCGCCTTCACCTACGTCAGTGACGGCGGCACCAGCCCGGAGGGCGACCCGTACCCGGTCGCCGGTGACGACGGGGCGTTCACCGGGTTCGGCGGCCAGCTCAACGCGCCGGGTTCGGCGGGGAACCAGGCGCACACCGCCTCGTTCCTGACCACGTCGAGCTTCCTGCCGCCGGACCAGTTCCCGCAGTTCGCCAGCTCCGCACCGGTGGGCTGGGTCCGGCCGGGCGGCGCGCCGTTCGATCCGCGTACGGGCGACTGGTACCTGTACAGCGGCCAGGCGGACGAGTCGTACAAGCGGCTCACCCGCACCGTTGACCTCACCGGGGCGAGCAGCGGCGAGTTGCGCTTCTTCACCTCGTACGACGTGGAGGAGAACTGGGACTTCCTCTTTGTCGAGGCGCACGAGGTGGGCACCGACAACTGGACGACCCTGCCGGACGCCAACGGCAAGACCGGCACGGTCACCGGGGAGAGCTGCGCCGGCGGTTGGGTGGAGCAGTTGCACCCGTTCCTCGGCCACTACCAGGGGGCGGACTGCTCCCCCACCGGCAGCACCGGCAGCTGGAACGCGGCCACCGGCGCCTCCGGCGGCTGGAAGGAGTTCGTGGTCGACCTGTCCGGCTACGCCGGCAAGCAGGTCGAGCTGTCGATCTCGTACGCCTCGGACTGGGGCACGCAGGGTCTCGGCGTGTTCCTGGACGACGCCCGGGTGGTCGTCGACGGGTCCACCGTCGCAGAGACCTCGTTCGAGTCGGCCGACCTGGGCGGCTGGGCGGTGGCCGGCCCGCCGGCCGGCTCCGGTGGCAACGTCACCGACTGGTCACGCAGCCAGCAGGCGTTCGAGGAGGGCTGCGCGGTGACCACCGCGGACACCGTGTACCTGGGCTTCGGTCTGGAGGGCCTGCCCCCGGCGGCGCGCGACGATCTGGTCGCCCGCTCGCTGAGCCACCTCTTCGGCCCGGATCGCCGCTGAGCGCGAAGGTGCGCCGGCGGCTCCGGGCCGTCGGCGCACCTTCGCGGTACGCCAGGCACGGCTGCCGCCGATGTGGTGAGCTGTACGGGTGTCGGGGCTGGGTCTGGTGCTGCACCCCACCCGGGATGTCACCGAGGTGGTCGGAATCATCGAACGGTGGGCGACGCGCCACCACAAGTCTCTGGTGGTCCGTGCGGAGGACAAGCACCGCGTGCCGGCGAGCGTCGAGCCGGTGCCGGCGGACGAGGTGGCCGCCCGCGCCGACGCGTTGATCAGCATCGGTGGTGACGGCACGATGTTGGGAGCGCTGCGCTCGGCCATCCTCGACCCGAAGCCGGTGCTGGGCGTGCACCTGGGCCGGCTGGGGTTCCTCGTCGAGGTCGAGCCACCGGAGCTGCCCGAGGCGCTGAGCCGGTTGCTGTCGAAAGACTTCACCATCGAGTCGCACGCCTGCCTGGCCTGCGACGTGTGCGGCGACGACGTGGTGGCCTTCAACGACATCGCGCTGGTCCGCAAACCTGGACGCAGTTTCGTCAGCGCCACCCTGGCCATCGACGGCCAGCAGTACGGTTACTACCGCTGCGACGCCATCGTGGTCAGCACGCCGACCGGCTCCACGGCGTACAGCTACGCTGCCGGCGGCCCGCTGGTCTCCCCGGCGGCGGACTCGGTGGTCATCACCCCGTCGGCGCCGATGGCCGGCATCTCCCGGTCGGTGGTGCTCTCGCCGCAGGAGAAGATCCGGCTGGAGTTGGAGCCCAACTCGTCGGAGGTCGTGGTGGAGATGGACGGGTTGATCTTCCGCGACGCGGCAACCGAGGGTGCCGTGGACATCAGCTACCGCCGCAACGCCGGCCTGGTGGTCCGCCTCGATGCGCTGCGCTACCAGGAACGCAACCAGTTGAAGATGAGCCTGCTCGACCTGCCGTTCCTGCCCGAACAGTTGCGCGAGCTGCTGCCCGACGAGCTGCGGCGACGCAACGATCGCGAGATACCGCCGCCCTGCTGACCGGGCCACCGCCCACCCCCGACGGGTGGGCGGTGGCGACCTGTGCTCAGGCCTGCGCGAGCACTCCGTCGACCAGGTCCTTGGCCTCCTGCTGGATGCGCGCCAGGTGCTCGGGGCCCTGGAACGACTCGGCGTAGATCTTGTAGACGTCCTCGGTGCCGGAGGGCCGGGCAGCGAACCAACCGGACCGCGTGCTGACCTTGAGGCCGCCGATCGGCGCGTCGTTGCCGGGGGCGCTGGTCAGCGTCGCGGTGATCGGCTCGCCGGCCAACTCGGTGGCGGTGACCTGCTCCGGTGAGAGCTTGCCCAGCACGGCCTTCTGTTCCCGGGTGGCCGGGGCGTCGATACGGGCGTACGCGGGCGCGCCGAACCGCTCGGCCAGCTCCGCCCAGTGCTCGCTGGGGCTGCGCCCGGTGCTGCCCAGGATCTCGGCGGCGAGCAGGCAGAGCAGGATGCCGTCCTTGTCGGTGGTCCAGGTGGAGCCGTCGCGGCGCAGGAACGACGCGCCGGCGCTCTCCTCGCCGCCGAAGCCGACGGCGCCGTCCAGCAGCCCGGGTACGAACCACTTGAAGCCGACCGGCACCTCCAGCAGCGGCCGGCCGAGGTCGGCGGCGACCCGGTCGATCATCGACGAGGAGACCAGGGTCTTGCCGACCGCGGCCGACGGACCCCAGGCGGTGCGGGTGCGGAACAGGTGGTTGATCGCCACCGCCAGGTAGTGGTTGGGGTTCATCAACCCGGCGTCGGGGGTGACGATCCCGTGCCGGTCGGCGTCCGCGTCGTTGCCGGTGGAGATCTGGAAGTCGGCACGGGCGGCGATCAGCGACGCCATGGCGTTCGGCGAGGAGCAGTCCATTCGGATCTTGCCATCGCCGTCCAGGGTCATGAACCGCCAGGTCGGGTCGACCGTCGGGTTGACCACGGTGAGGTCCAGTCGGTGCCGCTCGGCGATCTCACCCCAGTACGCCACGCTCGCCCCACCCAGCGGGTCCGCGCCGATCCGGATGCCGGCGTCGCGGATGGCGTCGATGTCGATGGCGGTGGGCAGGTCGTCGACGTAGTGGGCGAGGAAGTCGTACTCCCCGGTGGTGTCGGCGGCCCTGGCCCGCGCGTGGGTGATCCGGCGGACCTCCTTGAGCCCGGCGGCGAGGATCGTGTTGGCCCGGTCCTGGATCCATCGGGTGACGTCGGTGTCGGCCGGCCCGCCGTTGGTGGGGTTGTACTTGAAGCCACCGTCGTCCGGCGGGTTGTGCGACGGGGTGATGACGATCCCGTCGGCGAGCCCGCTGGTGCGCCCCCGGTTGTGGGTGAGGATCGCTTGCGACAGCGCCGGGGTGGGGGTGTAGCCGTCGCGGCTGTCCACCAGCACGGTGACGCCGTTGGCGGCGAGCACCTCCAGGGCGTCCACCGCGGCCGGCGCGGAGAGCGCGTGCGTGTCCCGGGCGAGGAAGAGCGGGCCGTCCAGGCCCTGCTCACGTCGGTAGTCGCAGAGCGCCTGGGTGACCGCCAGGATGTGGTCGGAGTTGAACGCGTTGCGCAGGCTGGAGCCCCGGTGACCGGAGGTGCCGAAGGAGACCTGCTGCGCCGGGTCCGCCGGGTCGGGGTGTTCGGCGTAGTAGGCCGTCACCAGACGCGGCACGTCGACCAGGTCGGCGGGCTCGGCCTGCTGGCCGGCACGGGGATGCGTCACGATTCCACCTTCTGGCCCTTGCCGATCACCACGATGCCGTTGTCGGAGACGGTGTAGCGCTGCCGGTCCTTTTCCAGGTCGACGCCGATCTCGGCGCCCTCCGGGACGAACACGTTCTTGTCGAGGATGGCCCGCCGGACCACCGCGTGCCGGCCGACCTCGACACCCTCCATCAGCACGGAGCCCTCGACGTGCGCCCACGAGTGCACCCGCACCTTCGGCGAGACGATCGAGTTCTCCACCAGCGAGCCGGAGATCACCACACCCGGGGAGACCATCGACCCGACCGCACGGCCAACCCGCTCACCCCACTGGTGTACGAACTTCGCCGGCGGCCACGGCGGCTGCTCGGTGTAGATCGGCCAGTCGAAGTTGTACATGTTGAACACCGGGTGCACGTTGATCAGATCCATGTGCGCGTCATAGAACGAGTCGAGCGTCCCCACGTCACGCCAGTAGCCGCGGTCCCGGTCGGTGCTGCCCGGCACCTCGTTGTCGCGGAAGTCGTAGACGTTGGCCTCGCCACGCTCGACGAGCATCGGGATGATGCTGCCGCCCATGTCGTGCTTGCTGCTCTTGTCCTCCGCGTCGCGCTCGACCGCCTCACAGAGCGCCCGGGTGGTGAAGACGTAGTTGCCCATCGACGCGTAGATCTCGTCCGGCGCGTCGGGCAGGCCGACCGCGTCGGTGGGCTTCTCGCGGAACGCTCGGATCCGCTTGCCGTCCTCGCCGACCTCGATGACGCCGAACTGGTCGGCCATCGACAGCGGCTGGCGGATGCCGGCGACGGTCACCGCGGCGCCCGAGGCGATGTGGTCCTCCACCATCTGCCGCGGGTCCATCCGGTAGATGTGGTCGGCGCCGAAGACGATCACGTAGTCGGGCTGCTCGTCGTTGATGAGGTTGAAGCTCTGGTAGATGGCGTCGGCCGAACCGGCGAACCACCAGGGGCCGCGACGCTGCTGCGCGGGCACCGGGGTGACGTAGTTGCCGAGCAGCGTGGACATCCGCCAGGTCTTGGTGATGTGTCGGTCGAGGGAGTGGGACTTGTACTGGGTCAACACGACGATCTTGAGATAGCCGGCGTTGGCCAGGTTGGAGAGGACGAAGTCGACCATGCGGTACATCCCGCCGAACGGGACGGCCGGCTTGGCCCGGTCCGTGGTGAGTGGCATCAGGCGCTTGCCCTCCCCACCCGCCAGGACGATCGCGAGCACCTTGGCAGCCATGCCCCGACGCTATCCACCCGCGTCCCACTTCACCACTCGTACGGGCACGTTTCTGCACTAGGGTGCGGGGTCATGACGGAACCCACCCCGCTGCGCGTCGACCTGCTCACCCGCGAGTACCCGCCGGAGGTCTACGGCGGCGCCGGCGTGCACGTCGAATACCTGGCCCGGGAACTGCGTCGCCTCGCCGACGTGCGGGTGCACTGCTTCGGCCTGCCGCGCACCGAGCCGGGCGTCACCGCGTACCCCGAACCGCCCGGCCTGACCGGCGCGAACGCCGCGCTGCGCACGATGGGCGTGGACCTGGAGATGGCCGCCGGAACGGCCGGAACCGACGTGGTGCACAGCCACACCTGGTACGCGAACCTGGCCGGGCACACCGCGAAGCTGCTGCACGGTGTGCCGCACGTGATGACCGCGCACAGCCTGGAGCCGCTGCGGCCGTGGAAGGCCGAGCAGCTCGGCGGCGGCTACACGCTCTCCTCGTGGTGCGAGCGCACGGCGGTGCAGGCCGCCGACGCGGTGATCGCGGTCAGCGGCGGGATGCGCCGCGACGTGCTGACCGCCTACCCGGAGGTCAACCCCGACAAGGTCCGGGTTGTCTACAACGGCATCGACACCGTCCAGTACGCCCCGGACGCGGGCACCGACGTGCTGGATCGGCTCGGCATCGACCCGTCCCGCCCGAGCGTCGCGTACGTGGGAAGGATCACCCGCCAGAAGGGTCTGCCCTATCTGCTGCGGGCCGCCCGGGAGCTGCCGGCGGACACCCAGCTGGTGCTGCTCGCCGGCGCACCGGACACCGCCGAGATCGCCAGGGAGGTCGAGGAGCTGGCCGCCGAACTGCGGGCCAACCGCTCCGGCGTGGTGTGGGTGGCCGAGATGCTGCCCAAGCCCGAGGTGATCCAGGTCCTCACCCACGCCACCGTCTTCGTGTGCCCGTCGGTGTACGAGCCGATGGGCATCGTCAACCTGGAGGCGATGGCCTGCGAGACGGCGGTGGTGGCAACCGCCACCGGCGGCATCCCCGAGGTGGTGGCCGACGGCGAGACCGGTCTGCTGGTGCCGATCGAGCAGGCCGGCGACGGGTCCGGCCGGCCGCTGGATCCCGAGCGGTTCGTGGCCGACCTGGCCGCGCGGATCAACGAGCTGCTGGCCGACCCGCAGCGCACCGCGCGCTTCGGCCTGGCTGGCCGGAAGCGGGCGGTGGAGCACTTCTCCTGGGACGCGGTGGCCCGGCAGACCCTGGAGGTGTACCGGTCGGTCGGGGCGACGGGCTAGGGCTGTGACCGGCTCACCGGGGGGTGGGGCGGTAGACGAGTTCCTGGGTGTGGCCGTCGAGTGTCCGGCTCTCGAGCAGCTCGAGGTCGACGTCGCCCGCACCTGCGAGGATCGGGCTGGTCCCGGTTCCTCCGGAGATGGCGGGAAAGATCGTCACCTGCAGGCGGTCGACCAGGCCGGCGGCCATCAGTGCCCAGTTGAGCGACAGGCTGGCCTGCGAGCGCAGTGGCAGGTCCGACTCCTCCTTCAGCCGGGCGACGATGTCCACGGCGTCACCGCTCACGATGGTGGCGTCCGGCCAGCCAAGGGTGTCCCGCAACGTCGAGGAGATCACCGTCGCCGGCATGCGCATCGCCCGGACGTTCCATTCGTCGAGCGTGTGGGGATCGATGCCTGAGGACATGATCTGGGCGTTCTCCCGGAAGGTGGTGGCCCCGAAGACCATCCGCTGCTCGGTGCCGAAGAGGGCGGCGCGGTGTTCGAGCAGCTCGGGGCCCTGCTTGCCCCAGTAGCCGCCCCAGTCCGCGCCGTCGGCGTAGGAACCGTAACCGTCAAGGGTGGAGAAGACGTCCCAGGTGTACACGGCGGTCATGTGAGTTTCCTTCTCTGATCTGCGGTCATGGTCAGCTCGGGTACCAGACCCATACCCGCGATGAACCCCTTCAGATCGCTGCGCCGGGCGGGGACTTGAGCAACGAGGCCGCCTCGGCCAGATAGCCACCGCGCCCGTCGCGGAGCGCGCTCGCTGCCAGGCGTACCAGATCGATGGTGACGCCGGCGGCGCCGCTCGGGTCGTGCACCGTCAGTTTCACGTCGAGGCTCACCGCCGTCTCGGCCCATCCCTGCGCCTCGATGTTGAGGTGCGCCACCTTCTGCGATCGCAGCTGCGACAGGTATCCCAGTGGAGCCACCTGCACCTTGTCGTCGGCCGCCGACAACGCGTTGAGCTTGGACCGCGCCTTGGTGTTGGGGTTCTCGACCAGGTTACGGAAGTCCTCGGTGCCGCCCAGGTTGACCTGGTAGGAACTGGTCAGGGTGAGGCCCCGCTCCGCGAGCAGCCGCAGCAGCGCGTTGTGCACCACCGACGTGCCGAACTGGCTCGCCAGGTCGTCGCCGAGCAACGGCAGACCGGCCGCCTCGAACCTGGTCAACCAATCGGGATCGCGGGCAAGCGCGTCGGACGTGGTGTTGATGAAGGCGACGCCGGCTCGGCAGGCGGCCTCGGCGTAGGCCCGGACCGTTTCCGGCCGGCCGCTCGGTGCCGAGTAGAGCAGCACCTCCGCGCCGGCCAGCTCCGCCGCGATCCGGTCCACCCCGCCCGCATCGACGAGACCCCTGGTCACCGGGACATTCGCCGTGGGCAGATCGCAGTCCAGGCGGGGGAAGTTGTTGGGCGGCAGGAAGATCGCCTCGGTCAGGTCCCTGCCGATCTTCTCCGCGGAGGTGGCGAAGGCCGCGACGATGTCGACGTCACCCACCCCGAGCCCGTCGATGATCGGCCGGCGGACACCCACCAGGCTGCCGGTCCGACCGTGGAGAGCGATCCCCTGCACCAGTGCCGACGTGTTGTTGCCGACCCCCACGACCGCAACCCGCACCCGCTTGATCACGGACGACAGATTACGTCACGTCGCCGGATCCGTTCGCCGCCGAAAAGGCGAGCCCGCCCTCCGCGGCGCATTCGACAGGGGCGGAAGATCCACGAGACCGGCCGCGGGTGTCCCCTCGGTGGCCGCCCAGGAGACCCGATTCTTGTCGTACGTCTGTTCTAGTCTCGGTTGGTGGTCGAAGAGTTGGCGCAGGCAGAAGCCGCGGTGGCGGCGTGCGTCGACGCGGGCGCCTGGGCCAGGTCGGAGTCGGATCTGGTTGCGGCGCTCGACACCGCGCACCGGTTGGAGCAGCGCCTCGCGGCGGTGCGGCTGGCCCTGGTGTGCGAGTTGGACGGGCGGGGCACGGCGGTCGCGCAGGGCGCGTCGTCGACAGCGGTGTGGCTACGCGAGCGGCTGCGGCTGACCATTTCCGCTGCCCGCCGAATGGTCGACCTGGCCGCCGCTCTGGACACCGGCGCCTCGGGCGTGCGCGACGCGCTCGCCGAGGGGCGCATCAGCGCCGAGCATGCCCGGGTCATCACCGACGCGGCCACGACCGTGTCGGCATCGGCCGGTGTCGAAGCCACCGACAAGGCCGTCGGCCTGTTGATCGACTGGGCCGGGCAATTCGATCCGGCGCTGCTGCGCAAACTCGGCGGCCGGATCCTCGATCATGTCGCTCCCGACGTCGCCGACGCCGCCGCCCTGGCCGCGTTGGAGGCCGACGCCCGCCGCGCCGCCCGTGACCGGCACCTCACCCTGTCCGAACAGACCGACGGGCGGCTGCGCCTCACCGGCATCCTCGACACCGAGGCCGCTGCGCTGCTGCGCGCCGCGATCGACCCGCTCACCGCACCCACCGGCGACGACACCCGCACCGCAGGGCAACGCCGCCACGACGCCCTCGCCGACGTGTGCCGCCTTGCACTCCGCACCAACGACCTCCCCGAACACGGCGGCGATCCCGCACAGGTCGTGGTCACCACCAGCTACGACACCCTGCGCCAGCACCTCGACGCCGGCGCCCTCGACACCGGCCTCCCGCTCACCCCCGAGGCGGTGCGCCGCCTCGCCTGTGACGCCACCATCCTGCCCACTGTGCTCGGCAGCACCGGGCAGATCCTCGACGTCGGCCGACAACGCCGCCTCATCACCGGCCCCCTCCGAGGCGCCCTCGTGCTACGCGACCGCGGCTGCGCCTTCCCCGGCTGCGACCGCCCACCCCGCTGGTGCGACGCCCACCACATCCAACACTGGGCCGACGGCGGCCCCACCAGCCTGGCAAACGCAGTCCTGCTCTGCGGCCACCACCACCGACACCTGCACCACAGCGACTGGGTGGTGCGACTCGCCGGCGACGGCCACCCGGAATTCGTTCCACCGGCCTGGCTCGACCCGGACCAGCTACCCCGGCACAACCACTACCACCGACGCACGTGAGCCCCGGTCCACCGCCCGTCGCCCGCCATCTGGGTAGCTGCCCTGACTTGCCGGAGCGATTCACACCCGGGCTTCTACGGGTTGCGGGGCGGCGTCGAGTGGCAGGTCGCGCAGCCGACGGATCGGGGTCGACAGATAGATGATCGGGGACAGCACGGTGAGCGCCCCGACGATCAGCAGAGTGGTGCGGGCGCCGATCGGCCCGGCCAGGGCGCCGGCGAGCAGGCTGCCGAGCGGGATGGCGCCCCAGGAGACGAACTTGACCGTGGCGATCACCCGCGAGAGGAGCTCTGGCGGGCTGGCGAGCATCCGGTAGGTGCGGGTGGTCACGCTGAGCACCACCGTGGAGCCGGCGAAGATGAGGTTGCCGGCGGCGAAGGCGAGGTAGGCGGCGGTGCCGGTGCCCAGCGGGATGATCAGCGCGCCGCCCACGCCCACGAAGGCCGCGACGATCAGGCCGCGTGCGGTGCCGACCCGATCGGTGAACCAGGTGGTCAGCGCGGCGCCGACGAGCGCGCCGAGGCCGTCGGTGGCCACCAGCAGCCCGACCGTGAGCGGCGAGGCGTGCAGCTCGCGCACCAGGTAGTACGGGAAGAGGGCCAGCATCGCGCCGCACACGAAGTTCGTCGCGGTGGCGTCCCACATGGCCGGCCCGATGATCGGGTGTCGGATCACGAAGTGCCAGCCCTCGCGGATCATCGTGACCATCGGTGGCCGTTCGGCCGGTCGCTGCACCCGCCGGGCCGGAAGGGTGCGCAGCAGCACGGCGGAGATCAGAAAGCTGACGGCGTCCACGAGGAGCGTCGGCACCGCACCCAGCAGCTGCACCGCGAGCCCGCCCATGGACGGCCCGCCCAGCTGGGTGGCGGCGTGCGTGCCGGAGTTGAGGCTGTTGCGGGCCTGCAGCTGCGCGGCCGGCACGATCTCCGGCAGGAAGGTCTGGTTCGCCACGTCGAACAGCACGTTGGCGAAGCTCACGACCAGGGCGACCGCGACCAGCTGGGCCACCGTCAGGGTGTCGAACCACCAGGCCAGGGGCACGGACGCGATCGCGAGGGCGCGAATGAGATCCAGGGCGACCTGCATGCCGCGCAGCGCCACGCGCTGCACGATCACCCCCGCCGGCAGGCTGATCAGAAGGTACGCGAGATAGCCGGCCGCCGTGATCAGGCCCATCTCGAAGGCCGATGCGTCCAGCACGGTCAGTGCGGTCAGCGGCAGGGCCAACCCGCCGACCGCCGAGCCGAGCTGACTTGTCGTGCCGGCAACCCACCAGCGCCAGAAGGCAGTAAGTCTCATAATGGAACTGACTATAGTGGTGGGTGGGCGGCGAGACGACCCCGCCGATGCGGAGCGAGATGCGAGTGCACCGGGGCGAGGGCTGGTTCGTGGCACCGGAGCCGCCGCGACCCGGAGCCGCCACGACCCAGAGCCGCCGCGACCCAGCGTGTGCGGACCCTCGCCTTGCCGCGCGCGAGACGATCTCGCACAGTAGGTTTGCGGGGTGACTGGACGGTTCCCGATCGAAGACGTCTCCCCCGTCGTCTCGTGCGGGCGGTACCCGGCAAAGGCGGTGGTCGACGAACCGGTTCCGGTGTCGGCCCGCGCCTACCGGGAGGGGCACGACGCGCTGGGCTGCAACGTGATCTGGACCGGCCCGGAGGGCACCACGAGACCGTTCACCCGGATGCGTCCGGGTCAGCCCGGCCAGGACCGCTGGCACGCCACCATCCACCCGGACGCGGTCGGCGCCTGGACCTTCACCGTCGAGGCGTTCCAGGACCCCTATCTGACCTGGCAGAACGCGGTGACCAAGAAGGTCGCCGCCGGGCAGGGGCCGGCCGAGTTGGCCAACGACCTGGCCGAGGGCGCGCGGGTGCTCACCGCCGCCCGTGACCTCGTTCCGGCCGCCGACCGGGCCGGAGTCACCGCGGCGCTCACCGCGCTGGTCGACACCGACCTGTCGCTGCCGCAGCGCGTCGGCCCGGCGCTGGGCCTGGCCGACCTGCTCTGGGCGTACCCGCTGCGCGAGATGGTCACCGCAGGTGACACGTACACCCTCTGGGTCGACCGGCAGCGAGCCCTCTTCTCCGCCTGGTACGAGTTCTTTCCCCGCTCCGAAGGGGCGGCGGGTGGTCGCTCCGGCACCTTCGTGACCGCCACCGAGCGGCTGCCGGGCGTGGCCGCGATGGGCTTCGACGTGCTCTACCTGCCGCCGATCCATCCGATCGGCCGGGTCAACCGCAAGGGCCGCAACAACGCCCTCACCGCCGGGCCGGACGACGTGGGCTCGCCGTGGGCGATCGGTGCCGCCGAGGGCGGCCACGACACGATCCACCCCGACCTGGGTACGCCGGCAGACTTCCGGGCCTTCGTGACCGCCGCGGCGGCGCAGGGCCTGGAGGTGGCGATGGACCTGGCGTTGCAGTGCGCACCGGACCACCCGTGGGTCACCGAGCACCCGGAGTGGTTCACCACCCGGGCCGACGGCAGCATCGCGTACGCGGAGAACCCACCGAAGAAGTACCAGGACATCTACCCGGTGAACTTCGACAACGACCCCGACGGCATCCGGGCCGAGGTGCTGCGGGTGGTGCTGCACTGGGTCGGCGAGGGCATCCGGATCTTCCGGGTGGACAACCCGCACACCAAACCGTTCGACTTCTGGCACCGGCTGATCGCCGAGGTGAAGGCCGTCGACCCGGACGTGCTGTTCCTGGCCGAGGCGTTCACCCGGCCCGCCATCATGCACGGCCTCGGCAAGATCGGCTTCACGCAGTCGTACACCTATTTCACCTGGCGCACCACGGCCGCCGAGATGCGGGCGTACTGCGAGGAGCTGGTCGTCGCGGCCGACTACATGCGGCCCAACTTCTGGCCGAACACGCCGGACATCCTGCACGAGTCGCTGCAGCACGGTGGCCCGCCGATGTTCAAGATCCGGGCGGTGCTGGCCGCCCTGCTCTCGCCCTCCTGGGGCCTGTACGCGGGCTTCGAGTTGTTCGAGCACGTGGCCCGGCCGGGCGCCGAGGAGTACCTGGACAACGAGAAGTACGAGCTGCGCCCCCGGGACTGGGCCGGTGCCGAGGCCCAGGGCCGCTCGTTGGCCCCGTTCCTGGCCACGCTCAACCGCGTACGCCGGAACAACCCGGCGCTGCACCAGCTGCGCAACCTGCGCTTCCACGACATCGACAACCCGGCGCTGCTCTGCTGGTCGAAGCACGACCCGGAGACCGGCAACGCGGTCATCGTGATCTGCTCGTTCGACCCGCGAGCCGTGCAGTGGGGCAACACGACGCTGGACATGCCGGCCCTCGGCTTCGACTGGCACGAGCGGTTCACCGTGCACGACGAGCTCACCGGCACCACATACGACTGGGGTCAGCGCAACGCGGTGCGTCTCGACCCGTACCTGCAACCGGCGCACGTGCTGACCGTGCGCCGCCCGAGCACCCCGACCGTGCCGGAGCCGGCGGGCGTCGAGGCGGCGGACCTCACCGTCGCCGAGGTGCCGGACGACCTCTCCGGCGGCACCGCACCGACCGGTCCCGCGCCGGCCGACGGCGCCCCGGGCGAAGCCGCCCCGGGCGAGGCCGGTTCGAGCGAGGCCACCCCGGGCGAGGCCGGTTCGGCCGCCGCGGCGCCGGAGGCAGCCCCTCAGGTCATGCCCGTCGGGAAGCCGCCGCAGCGGTCCAAGCCCAAGACCAAGATCAAGCAAACCCCGCCCCGCCGCGGCCGGAAGGATCCCCGATGAACGAGCTGATCAGGGGCGTCACGCACGACCCGCACGCGGTGCTGGGCGCGCACCCCGCCGAGGGGCAGACCACCATCCGCACACTGCGGCGTGGGGCCGGCGACGCGACCGTACTGGTCGACGGCGACCGGCACCCGATGAAGCGGGTCCACGACGTCGGCCTCTTCGAGGCGGTGCTGCCCGGCGAGGTTCTCGACTACCGGGTCGAGGTCGACGGCACGGTCCACGACGACCCGTACCGCTACCCGCCGACCCTCGGTGAGCTGGACCTGCACCTGATCGGTGAGGGCCGGCACGAGCGGCTCTGGGAGGCGCTCGGCGCCCGGGTCTTCGACGAGGGCGTGGCGTTCTCCGTGTGGGCGCCCAACGCCCAGGGCGTCCGGGTGGTCGGCGACTTCACCGGCTGGTCACCCGACGACGGCTGGCCGATGCGCTCGCTGGGCTCCAGCGGGGTGTGGGAACTGTTCGTCCCCAATGCCCGGGTCGGTGCCCGCTACAAGTACCGGGTGCTCGGCGCCGACGGGCGGTGGCGGGACAAGGCGGACCCCCTCGCCGCGTACGCCGAGGTGCCGCCGGCCACCGCGTCGGTGGTGCACCACTCGACCTACCGGTGGTCCGACGCGGACTGGCTGGCCCGCCGCGCGCAACGGCGGCCGCACCAGGAGCCAATGAGCGTGTACGAGGTGCACCTCGGCTCGTGGCGGCCCGGACTGAGCTACCGCGAGCTGGCCGAGCAGCTCACCGCGTACGTCACCGAGCTGGGCTTCACCCACGTGGAGTTCCTGCCGGTGATGGAGCATCCGTTCGGCGGTTCCTGGGGCTACCAGGTCAGCGGCTACTACGCGCCGACGTCCCGATTCGGTGACCCGGACGACTTCCGGCACCTGGTCGACCAGCTGCACGCCGCCGGGATCGGCGTGATCCTGGACTGGGTGCCGGCGCACTTCCCGAAGGACGAGTGGGCCCTCGCGCGCTTCGACGGCACACCGCTCTACGAGCACCCCGACCCGCAGCGTGGCGAACACCCCGACTGGGGCACGTACGTCTTCGACTTCGGCCGACGCGAGGTCCGCAACTTCCTGGTCGCCAACGCGCTCTACTGGTGCGACCAGTTCCACGTCGACGGGCTGCGCGTGGACGCCGTCGCCTCGATGCTCTACCTCGACTACTCCCGGGAGGAGGGCCAGTGGTCTCCCAACCGGTACGGCGGTCGGGAGAACCTGGAGGCCATCGCGCTCATGCAGGAGGTGAACGCGACCGTCTACAAGCACCACGCGGGCGTGCTGATGATCGCCGAGGAGTCCACCGCCTGGCCGGGAGTGACCCGGTCCACCGCGGAGGGCGGGCTGGGCTTCGGGTTCAAGTGGAACATGGGCTGGATGCACGACAGTCTCCTTTACACCTCGAAGGACCCGATCTACCGCCAGCACCACCACCACCAGCTCACCTTCTCCCTGGCGTACGCCTGGAGCGAGAACTACGTCCTTCCGATCAGCCACGACGAGGTGGTGCACGGCAAGGGCTCGCTGGCCGGCAAGATGCCCGGCGACACCTGGCAGCGGCTGGCCAACGTGCGGGCGCTGCTGGCGTACATGTGGGCGCACCCGGGCAAGCAGCTGCTCTTCATGGGCTCCGAGCTGGCCGACGACCGGGAGTGGAGCGAGGAACGCGGCCTCGACTGGTACCTGCTGCACGACCCGGCCCGCGCCGGGGTGCAACGGCTCGTCGCCGACCTCAACCGGGTCTACCGGGCCACCCCGGCCCTCTGGGCGCAGGACACCGAACCGGCCGGGTTCCGCTGGATCGCCGGCGACGACGTCGCCAACAACACGGTGGCGTTCGTGCGGATCGCCCCGGACGGCTCGACGCTGGTCTGCGTGGCGAACTTCTCGGCCCAGCCGCTGCACGACTACCGGGTCGGGCTGCCGGCCGGCGGTGTCTGGACCGAGGTGCTCAACACCGATGCCCGGCACTACGGTGGGTCGGGGGTGGGCAACCTGGGCGAGGTACGCGCGCAGGACGTGCCGTGGCACGGGATGGTCGCCTCCGCCGCCCTCCAGGTGCCACCGCTGGGCGCCGTCTGGCTCCGCCAGAACTGACCTCGCCCGCTGCGCGGCGTCAGACCAGGCCGGCGTCGCGCAGCAGCATCCACAGGCCTGCGCCGTCCGGTGCGGAGAGCCACTGCTGCCCCACCGGTCCCGCCGACGGGCGACCGGCCGGCGCGGGCAGAACGCCGGCCAGCACCGACTGGGTCGGGGAGAGCCGGCGGATCGCCACCCCTGCGACGTTCTCCGGGTGGGCGGCGGCGAACTCCCGGTAGATCTCCTGGTCGTGCTGGCCGTCGTCGCCGACCAGCAGCCAGCGCACCTCGGGAAACTCCCGTGCCAGCCTCGCCAGGGTGGACCGCTTGTGCTCCATCCCGCTGCGGAACCAGCGGTCGGCGGTCGGACCCCAGTCGGTGAGCAGCAGCGGCCCGGCCGGATAGAGGTGCCGGGACAGGAACCGGGTCAGCGTCGGCGCCACGTTCCACGCGCCGGTGGAAAGATAGAAGACCGGCGCGCCGGGGTGCGCGGTGACCAGTCGCTCGTAGAGCACCGCCATGCCGGGAACCGCGTTGCGGGCGTGCTCGTCCAGCACGAACGTGTTCCACGCGGCGAGCAGCGGCCGGGGCAGCGCGGTCACCATCACCGTGTCGTCGATGTCGGAGAGAATGCCGAACGTGACGTCCGGGTCGAGGATGCGCACCGGCGCGTCGACCGGTTCGGCGTCCGGGACGCTGAGCCGGATGGTGCCCCAACCGGGTGACAGGTCGGCCTCGACCAGCGTGTCGACGAAGCCGCTGCGGTCGGCCCGGGTCTCGTGGCGTACGCCGCCGGCCTCGATGGTCACGGTGACGTGCTTGGCCGGCAGGGTGGTGAAGCTACGCCAGCCGCGGACCTTGTCCAGCCGGCCCCGCTGACGCGTGTCCGGTCGGCCGAGCAGCACCCGGCACATCACCCGCACCCAGCCCGGTGCACCGTAACCGGTGTAGGCGACGATGTTGACCCGCCAGCCCGTGCGCCGCAGCCGACGCTCCACGAGCTGGTGCACGGCGTCCTCGATCCGCGCGGCCCGGTGCAGGTTCGGCACGGCCAACTGGCCGGCGGGAGTGGGTGGCACGCGCCAACCCTGCCACACGTCGACGGCCACGGCCACGCGAGCCGGCGCCCGCTGCGCCGAACCACCTCGACCGGCCTGCCGTCCGTGAAACACTCCGGACGGGACGACGACGGGGGCGCGGTCGTGTCGACACCAGAGCAGCACCGTGGGCGACGGCGCCCGCGACTCGACCGACCGGCGCTCGTCGCGCTGCTGTTCGGGCTGGCCGGCATCGCGTACAGGCTGGTCCTCACGCTGTACACCGTGCCGGTGTCGAACAGCGACGAGGCGACCTTCGGCCTCGCCGCCCTGCACATCGGGCAGGGCCGGGCGCATCCGGTCTTCCTCTACGGCCAGCACTACATGGGGATGCTCGAGTCGTACCTGGCCGCGCCGCTGGTCGCGCTGACCGGGCCGAGCTGGCCGGTGCTGCGACTGCCGATGCTCGCGCTGTACGCGGTCTTCCTCTATCTGATCCACCGGCTGACCCGTCGGCTCTGCGCGCCGTGGTTCGCCACCCTCGTCGTCGGCCTGCTGGCGCTCGGCCCGGAACGGGTGGTGCGCGATCAGCTCAGCGTGGTCGGCGGCCGGCCCGAGGTGAAGCCGGCGGTGCTGCTGATGCTGCTGATCACCGTGGGGCTGGCGGCCGGCACGGTACGCCGTCGGCGACTCGCCGTCGCCCTGTTCGGCCTGCTCGCCGGGTTGGCCACCTGGTCGGACTGGCTGATCCTGCCCTACCTGGCGGTGGCCGGGCTGGCGCTGGTCTGGGCGGTGCGGCGGGAGCTCCTCGGCTGGTCAGGCGTGCTGCTGGTGGCGGGTTTCGTGGTGGGGGTGGCGCCGATGCTCTGGGACAACCTGCGGGCGGCGCCCGGTGACGATTCGCTGTCGGTGTTTCGCGAGATCAGCTCGAAGGCGGGCCCGGTGCCTGGATGGTCGGACCGGATCCGGGGCGGCCTGCTGGAGGGGGTGCCGCTGGCGCACGGGCTCTGCCCGGTGGACGGGTGCGGCCGCTGGCAGCAGTTGTTCGGTCTGCTCTACCCGGTGCTGCTGGTGGGCGCCGGGGTGCTCGCGGTGCTCGCGTACCGCCGGGCCGCGGGCGCGCCGCGCGGGGAGCGGGTCCGGCCGGTCGTGCAGCTCGCCCTGGTCGTCGGCGCCGCGTTGACCCTGCTGTCGTACGTTCGCACCCCGCTCGCCGCGACCAGCCCGCTGGAAAACGCCCGCTACCTGTCGGTGCTGCAGCTGTCCCTGCCGGCAGTGCTCTGGCCGCTCTGGGTGGCCGCGGTCGCCTGCTGGCGCGGCACGGTCGGGGCGCTCGGTCGGCTCACCGGCGCGCTGGCCGCCGCCGTGCTGGCCGCTCTGACCGCGACCACGCTGGTGGTCACCGTGCTCTTCGCGACCACCGGCTTCCGGGCGTCGCGAACTGAGGAGCGCGAGGCCCGTCAGTTGGCCTCCGCGCTGCGCACCAACGGCCCACACGAGGTGTACGGGGACTACTGGACGTGCAACCGTCTGATCTTCAACACCGACGAGTCGGTGGTCTGCGGGGTGCTCGACAGCGACCTGTCCCCCGGGCAGAACCGCTATCCGCCCTACTGGCGGCAGGTCGGGCGGGCGCAGCGGCCCGGCTACGTGGTGGAGGTCGACTCACCGATGGAGCGGCGGCTGCGGCGGCTGCTCGCCGACCGGCTCGACGCCACGCCGGTGCGGCAACTCGGCGGCTATCGCGTGTACCACCCCGACACCCCGGTGCGGCCCTGGCGGTAACGGCGGGTCGTACGCTGGCCCGGCCGGTGCAGCGGAGCGCCGCCGTCCCGCCCGTCGAGGAGATCCGATGCTCATCCTGCTGCCGCCCTCGGAGGGCAAGGCCGACGCCGGCACCGGGCGACGGTGGGACCCGGACCGGCTCGCGTTGCCCGAGCTGAACCCGGCCCGGGAACGGGTGCTGGACGCCCTGGTGACGCTCAGCGCCGGCCCCGATGAGGCGGCGGCGCTGACCGCGCTGGGGCTCAGCGAGGGCCAGCGCGGCGAGGTGCGCCGCAACGCCCGGCTGCGGGTGGCGGCCACCGCGCCGGCCGCACAGGTCTACACCGGGGTTCTCTACGAGGCGCTGGAGCTGGCGTCGTTGCCGGCGGCGGCACAGCGGGCGGCCCGACGATCGATCCTGATCAGCTCCGGCCTGTGGGGCGCGGTCCGGCTCGCCGACCGGATTCCGCCGTACCGCTGCCCGATCGGCGCCCGACTGCCCGGCGTGGGGGCGCTGTCGGCGTACTGGCGGCCGCTGCTGGCGCCGAGGATGGCGGTCGCGGCAGGCGCCGGACCGGTGCTCGACCTGCGCTCCGGCGCGTACGCGGCGATGTGGACGCCGCGCGGAGAGCTCGCCGAGCGGACGGTGACCGTGCGGGTGCTGCACGAGCGGGAGGTCGACGGTGTGCCGGTCCGCTCGGTGGTCAGCCACTTCAACAAGGCGACCAAGGGGCGGCTGGTCCGTGACCTGCTGGTCGCCGGCGCCCGACCGCGTACCGCGGCGGAACTGGTCGGCACGCTGCGCGAGCTGAAGCACACCGTCGAGGAGCACGCCGGCCCAGCCGGCCGGCCGCGACAGGTGGATCTCGTGGTCACCGACCTGTAGAGGCGCCGTCGCCCAGCCGCAAGATTTCCTCAAGGCTGGGCGGGATCGGTTCCGCAACGGCGGCGCAGGGGTCACGGTAGGGGCACCCAGACTCCGACAAGGGAGCACCTCGTTGGCCCGCGAACCCGCCCTGCTCGACCGGCCCCGCTCGCCGGCGACGCCACCCCCGCTGGACTGGCTGACCCTGGGCGACGCGTTCGAGGCCGCCTGCCTGCTGCGGTGCACGCCCCCGCCGACCGCCGCCCGGCCGGGCGCGACGCTACCGGCACACTCGCCCGGGGTGGAGTTCAACCGCGAGGACGCCGCGCAGCGGATGCGGCAACTGCTGGCCCGACTGGACATCCCGGTCAGTCACGAGGCCGCCGTGGGCGGCCTCCGGCGCCGCTACGAGCTGCACCGGCTCTGGGTGCCCCGGGAGCACCACGGCGCGTACGCCCGGATGCTCGACGCCGGCTGGTGGCAGGGGCGTCGGGAGTTGCTCGGCGGGCCGCTCCCCGGCGCCTCACCGGCGCGTCGGCGATGGGTGTCCCAGCTCGCGGCGGCGGCGTGGCGATCGGCGCTGCTGGCCGGCGGGAGGCATGTCCGCCGGCACATCCTCGGCGTACGGCTCACCGACCGGGAGTTGGCCGCGGTGCTGATCCGTGGCGCGGCCGTCCTCGACGTGCCGGCCGTGCTCCGGCCCGGCACGGGATGTTTCCTGGTCAGCGTCGCCGACGGGCCGGACCGGCAGCGGATCCTGCGCAGCGCGGCGATGGAGGCGGCCCGGGGCGCGGCGCCGGAGCGCGCACGCCGCCCGGCCTGCTGATCCGGTGCTGCCGCGCCGCCGACCGAAACGGAGCTTGCGCGCGGGAGTCCGACGGCGCACAGTGCACCGCGTGAGTCGTACCTCGTCCGGCCGGTCCGCCCACCGCCACGCGGGGACGGCGGCGCTGCTGGTACTGCTGCTGGCCACGACCCTGACCGGTGCCGCCGGCTGCCGGGACACCCCGGCCGCGCCGCTGCCGATCCGGATCGCCACCGGCAGCCCGACCGCCGTGTACTACGCCTTCGGGCAGTCCCTGGCGGCCATCCTCAACCGGGAGCTTCCCGACGAGGTACGGGCCACGGTGGTGATCACCGCTGCCTCGGCGGAGAACGTCCGGCTGGTCGGCTCCGGTGCGGCCGAGCTGGGCTTCACCCAGGCCGACGTGCTGCCCGCGACCACCGGGGGCAGCCCGGCGTTCGACGCGATCGCCCGGGTGTACGACGACCAGCTGCACCTGGTCACCACGGGCGGCGGACCGATCCGCACGGTCGCCGACCTGCGCGGCCGGCGGGTGTCCGTCGGCGCCCCCGGATCGGGCACCGAGATCACCGCGACCCGGCTGCTGGAGGTGGCCCGGCTCGGCGGCGACGAGGTACGCCGGGAACGGCTCGGGTTGGACGACTCGGTGGCCGCGCTCCGCTCCGGGCGGATCGACGCGTTCTTCTTCTCCGGTGGGCTGCCGGTGCGGGGCATCGCGGACCTGGCCTGGCGCAGCGCCACCCGGATCGTGGACCTCAGGGAGTGGACGGAGCCGCTGCGATCCCGCTACGGCCAGGTCTACGTCTCCCGGGACATCCCCCGCTCGGTGTACGGCGTGGATCCGGTGACCACGGTTGCCGACCCGAACTACCTGATCGTGCGGGCCGACCTGCCGGAGTGGTTGGTCCGGGAGGTGACCCGGCTGCTGATGGAGCGTCGGGCCGAGCTGGGCGCCGCACATCCGGCAGCGGGGCGGATGAGCCCTCGCTCGGCGATCGTCACCGCGCCGCTGGCGCTGCACCCCGGCGCCGCAGCCTGGTACCGCGCGGCCAAACCCTGACGACCCGGCTCGCTACCGGGCGGGGGCGGGCCTGCGCTCGGTGGCTGGCTCCTCGTGCGCCGGACCGGCTTCGGGGCCGGGCGGGAATGCCGGAAACCACAGGCCGGCGACCAGCCCGCGGGTCTCACCCGGGCGCATGGTGAGTCGCCCGTCGGAGGCGTCCACCAGGACAGCGGCGATGGTCAGGCCGAGGCCGGCGCCGTCGACGTTCTGCGCGTCCGGCGCCCGCCAGAACCGCTCGGTGGCCTGACCGAGCTGACTCTCGGTCATACCCGGGCCGGTGTCGCGCACCTCCAGAGCGACCCCGTGGTCACGCCGGGCAACGGTCACGGTCACCGCCCCGCCGGCACCGCTGAACTTCACCGCGTTGTCGATCAGCGCGTCCAGTGCCTGGTCGACGGCCGTCGGCACGGTCAGCGCGTACGCCGGAGCGTCGGTCGTGGCGAGCCGCAGCGCGACCGACCGGTGTCGGGCCAGCGGCGCCCACGCGGCGACCCGGGACGCGGCCACCGCGGCGGCGTCCACGGTGACCCGCTCGTTCTCCTCGCGTTCGGCGCGGGCCAGGGTGAGCAGCGCGTCGAGCACCAGCGCCAGCCGGTCGGTCTCCTCCAGGGCCAGCCGGTGCTCGGAGCGCCCGTCCGGGTCGGTGAGGTGGGGACCCAGCTCCTCCACCCGCAGCCGCAGCGCGGTCAACGGATTACGCAACTGGTGACTGGCATGTGCCACGAAGGCGCGCTGCCGGTCCATCACGTCGGAGACCACATCGGCCATGTGGTTGAAACTCGCCGCGAGCCTGCGCAGCTCCGGCGGACCGAGCCGGTGCAGCACGCGCGCGCCCCGGTCGCCCTCGGCGATCTCGTGGGTGACCGCGTCCAGCTCGGTGACCGGGCGCAGCACCCAACCGGCCAGCCCGAACGCGGTGAGCACGCAGGCCAGCATGGCGAGCAGACCGGCCAGGGCGAGCAGCACCCACCAGGTGGCGACGGCCTGGCGGATCGCGGTGGCCGGGGTCACGATCACCACCGCGCCGAGCACCTCGCCACCGTCGTTGATCGGCACCGCCACCACCACCGGGCCCGCCGTCCACGGCCAGACCGGCCCGGGAGCGCTGGTCTGCTGCCCGGACAGCGCGATGTCCAGGGCGGTGGTGGTCCCCGGGACGGGCTGCCAGCTCGCCGAGGCGACGACGGTGCGCCGGTCCCGGTCGATGACCGCCGCGCCGATGGCGTACAACTCGTCGTAGCTGCGCAGCTCCGCCTCGAGGGGATCCGGCCCGCCGCCGCGCAGCGCCGGCCCGGCCAGCGAGGCGAACCGGGTGGCGTCGGCGAGCCGGTCGGCGCGTACCCGGTCGGTCTCGCGACTGGCCAGGGTTGCCGCCAGCGGAGTCTCCAACGCGATGAGGACGAGCACCATCAGCAGCAGGTAGCTGATCACCAGTCGACGGCGCACGGCATCCCCTCACGCATCGCGTAGCCGGTAGCCGACCCCGCGAACGGTCTCCACCAGGCGGGCGTCGCCCAGCTTGCCGCGCAGGGACCCCACGTGCACCTCGACGGTGTGCCGGTCGGCCCAGGTGGTGCCCCAGGCGTCGAGCAGGATGCGGTCACGGGGCACCGCCACCCCGGGCTGGCGGGCCAGCGAGAGCAGCACGTCGAACTCCTTACGGGTCAACGTGACCTCGCGGCCGCCCACCGTCACCGTCCGGGCGGCCACGTCGATGCGTACCGCACCGGCCTCGATGTGGTGCCGCTCGGGTGCGGCGTTCGCGGCCCGGCGCAGCACCGCCTCGATCCGGGCCTGCAGCTCCACCATCGAGAACGGCTTGACCACATAGTCGTCGGCGCCGAGGCGCAGGCCGAGCACCCGGTCACGTTCCTCGCCCCGCGCGGTCACCGCGATGATGCCGAGCTGGCTGCTGCGTCGGCGCAGCTCCCGGCACAGGTCGGTGCCGTCCCCGTCGGGCAGGGTCAGATCGAGCAGCACCAGGTCGCACGGTGCGGCGGCGAGCGCCGCGGCGACGGTGGACGCGTGCTCGACCTGGTATCCGCGGCGGGTGAGGGCGGAGGAGAGCGCGGCAGCGACCCGGCGGTCGTCCTCCACCAGCAGGATCCGCACCCGTACCCCCGTCCACTCGCAGCGCCGTCCTGCGAATGGTGGCAGAAGCCCGCCGCGAGCGGGAGTGCCGCCTGCCCGGCCGTCCTCCTAGAGGCCGAACACGTCGTCGGCGACGGCGTCCCGGACGCCGTCGCTGAAGCCCCGGAAACCCGGGTCGTCGTGGCGGGCCGGCACGCTGGTGACGTTGACTCCGCTGGCCTGGGTGACGGCGTCGACCAGGGGCGGATAGTCGATCTCGGCGTCGGTGAAGGCGTCGTCGTCCGCCTCGGCCAGGTTGATCACGTGCTGTACGTCATCGGACGGCGTGTCCGGGTCCTCGGCCCACTCGCCGCCCGCCCGGTAGCACTCGTCGTACAGCCCGCGCTGGCTGTCGGTCCAGTCGTCGTCGTAGCTCGCCATCGTCCATCCCTCCGCGGCCGCTCCACCTGAGCATGCCCGCTGGGGGGCGACGACCGCGGCGGTACCGGCGAAAACCGGGCGGGGGCCTCGGGGTCGCGCACGTAGGCTGCCGTGGTGATCTACAAACTGCTGCCGAGCACGGAGTGGGACGACGCGCTCGCCGCCGGTGCCTTTTCCGGCACGGCGATGGACCGCGACTCCGGGTTCATCCACCTGTCCGGTCCCGACCAGGTGGTCGAGACCGCCCGGCGGTACTTTGCCGGGGCGATGGGGCTGACCCTGCTGAGCGTCGACGACGACCAGCTGGGCGAGGCGTTGCGCTGGGAGCCGTCGCGGGGCGGGCAGCAGTTTCCGCACCTGTACGGTCCGTTGCCGGTGACGGCCGTGGCGGCGGCGCGGTCACTGCCGGCGGACGTTCCGGTCGCTGACGCGTTGGCTGCCCTGCTGGGCTGACACGGCCGCGCCCGGCCCGACGGGTGTCCGGGCCGGGCGCGGAAGGTCGAATGCGAGGGCTCAGCGGGAGAGGCGGCCGATCTCCTCCTGGAACCGGTCCATCGGGTTGGCCTCGGCGGGGCCGAGCAGGTAGGTCTTCAGCTCCCGGCGGGCCTCGGTCATCGGGTCGTCACCGGCCCGGGTCACCGCCACGATCTTCTCCAACTCGCCGCAGTCCCTGGAGAGCAGGTACGCGGCCCGCGCGGTCGGGTACTCCCGGCGGAACTCGTCCTCGGGCAGGCCGGCCGGGTTGGCCACCACGTACGGTCGTTGGCTCTGCACGAAGTCGGAGACCACACTCGACACGTCACTGACCAGCAGGTCGGTCTGGTTGAAGCAGTCGAACAGCGCCGGCGTGCGACCGGTGACCACCAGGTGGGCGGTCCCGTCCAGGGAGGTCGCGTTCGGGTTGCCGCCGGCTGCCCGGATGGCGCCCACCACCCGCTCGTGCACGACGGCGGCCGCCCTGGACCGGGACCCGGTGAGCGGGTGCGGCTTGTAGATCAGACGCACCCGGGGGTTGGTGGCCAGCAGCCCCTTGACGATTCGCTCCCCCATCAGCACCAGCGAGGTGTGGTACGGGTCGTCGTCGAGCCAACCCTCCCAGGTGGGCGCGTAAAGGACGGTGAACGGCCGGTCCACCGACTCGGCGCCGAAGGTGTGCACCCCGGCCAGTTGCGGTCGGCCGATCTCGACGATGTCCGAGTCGAGCACCCCCACGCCGGCCCGTGCGTACCGCTCCCGGCCCGCCAGGCCGGCGACCCAGACCTCGTCGTACACCTTGCTGTACGGGTTGACGCTGGCCTGCTTGTCGCTGTCGCCGTGCCCGACGAAGACGTGCTTCATGCCCGGATCGCGGAGCAGGTGGATGTTCGCGCCGACGTTCGCCGAGTAGAGCGCCGTGCGGACGCTGGTGAACTCGAGGTTCATGAAATCCACGCCGGCCGGAACGCAGATCACCGGTAGCCGCGTGTCGGCCAGTTCCAGGAAGGCATCCCGGTTGCGCATCAGCACCACCGCGCGCTGGTCCAACGCCTCAGTCGGCGCGAGCCACATGTTCGCCTGGTAGACGTCCTTGGCGGGGCCGGCGAAGTAGAGCGCGACCTCGGGCCGGTGGGTGTCCAACCACCGCTGGACGGCGGGCAGCAGCGAGCTCTGTTCCGCACCCCGTCCACGGACCCAGGTCAGCGCGATGATCGCGCCCACCACGCCGGTCAACGCCACCGCCACGACGGCGGCGACGAAGAACGGCGTCGCGTCGTGCTGCACCGCGGCGGCCACCGCGGCCGGCACCAGCAACACGTTGAGCAGGGGCATCCGGTCGCCGGCGACCGCCGCCGCCCAGATCGGTGGCTGGGGGGCCGAGCGCAGCGGACCCAGGTCGATGTTGCGCACCATGGCGGAGAGCGGGTCACGACGCTCGATCATCGTGGAGAACGCCCCGGCGAATACCGAGACGACCCATACCGTGGCCGGAAGAACGAGCAGCACGGTCCGCTCGGCACCGGTGAGCGGCACCTCGGCGGTGACCAGCAGCACGGCCGAGAGGTCCCGGGTCAGCTGACGGTACGACCAGTGCAGGCCGACCTTCTCCAGCAGCAGCTGCGACGTGGGTGACCAGCGGGCCACGGCGAACTCACCGAGCACCGCGACCAGCCCGGCGACGGCGAACAGGCCAATCCAGCCGAAGGTGCCAGCGACGAGCATGACCAGGTAGGACAGCACCAGTAAGCCGCTTTGGGCGGCAACTCCGATACGTCCTGTCAACGTGCCGAACAAACGAGTTCGCTCCCTACGAGATTGGCGACCGGCGTGAGCTGGTGAAATCTCCGAGGCCGGAGGCATTGGGCCGACGGTCGGGGCCGAACTCCTGGATTGCGGTGTCGCACGCCTGCCCGACGCGCGGCTGGCCGACCTCCGGCGCGTGACTGCGACCTTAACGCGAGACGGCGCGGAGGCATCGGCCGGGTATCGGCTGACATTCCGGTCAAACGCCGGTGGTCAGCCGCCGTTGGCGGTCGACCGGGTCGTCGTGGTGCGGTAGCAGATCATGCCGCCTGGCGACTTGCGTGAGGCGACCTTCACGAGGCCCAGGGCGGGCGCCGCGGCGTTGGCGGCCGTGTTGACCCTCCACAGACACACCGCGCTCACGTCGACCCGGCGCAGGGCGGCGTCGACCTCGGCAACGGGTACCGGTTTGGTGCCGTCGGCGAAGTCGCCCAGTAGCAGCCGGTCCTTGGCGAAGGGAGTGTCGATGCCGTAGTCGGTGAGGTAGAGGTCCCTCGCCATCACCACCCGGACCCGGGTGGTGACCTGCGGCATGGCCCGCATGACGGACGTGGGAGCGAGCACCAGACCCTGCGGCAGGTCCTGTCTGGCGATCCAGAAGGACACCTCCTTGCGCGTCTCCGGCATCCGCCAGCTCGGCTTGTCCCGAAGGACGTTGCCCGTCCACATCGGCTCGCCCAGGGTGGCGAAGCTGAGCACCAGCGCCACCGGAAGCCCGACGGCGAGGACCCGGTTCGCCCAGGTCAGCCGGGGCAACCGGGGCAGTCGGATCGCCGCCAGCAGGCCGACGAGCAGGGGCACCGGAATGATCCACGGCACCCGCCACAGCACCGCCGCCAGCCCGGTCAGCTCGGCCCCCACGACCAACACGCCGGGGATGAGCAGGATCGTCACGGTCAGCGCGGCGCTGGCGCTGAGCAGTCGCGGCACACCGCGCCGGAGCAGCAGCGGGGAACCCCACAGGGCCAGGCCGCCGATGACACCGAGCACACCGAGCCACAGGCTGAACTCGTAGACGGTCCGCGGGTCCTGCACCTCGGTGTACGTGGCGATCACGTTGTCGAGGCCCTTGGTGGTCAGCCGGGTGAGCAGGCCGGCCAGGAGTGGGTAGGCCGCGGCGGCGGCGAAGCACAGCGCCGCCTCACGGGGTCGCCGCATGACCAGGAGCGCGGCCGCGGCCGTCGCCGCCAGGAGTGGCAGCAGGATGACCGCGGTGGTGGTCAGCCCGACGGCAGCGACCGAGAGCAGCGCGAGCAGACCGAGGGCACGCCGGGATCGGGTCTCCAGGAAGTCCGTGAGGTACACCCAGGCGAGGGGGACGAGCGCGTGCACGAAGACACCCTTGCCCTGCGTGAGCCGGGGCAGGTGGTAGGTGTTCAGCGCGTCCGGTGCGCCCGCCACCAGGACGATGTAGGCCAGCGCCACGCCGAAGACCAGCAGCGGGCGCCTCGGTGCCCAGCGCAGGACCAGCCGCCACAGCGCGAAGATCACGAAGACGGCCAGCACCGGAAGCATGAGGTACCAGGTCGCCGAGGCGGCGTGCACGTGCAGGGCGCGGGCCAACGCCCCGATGAACACCTCGAAGGAGGGGATCGGGGGGTTCGCCGTTCCACCGGGGAGGACACCCTCGGTGAACAGGAAGTCCCGGAACGGGATCTCGTCGCGTTCGGCCACCCAGACCGACTTACCGACGTAGAAGACGTCGTCGAGGGACACCCGGGCGATCAGCGTTGCGAACCATGCGGCGGCCAACGCGACGACGGTCACCACGTACCCCTGCAGCGGCGTGGTCGTCGGACCGTCCGCGGCGGCGGAACCCGCCGGCTCGGAGGTGCGGGACCGGGCCGTGGCGATGTGCACCCGCAGGGACGCCCACGCGGAGACGACCGCGACCGCCCCGAGGGCCATCGCCAACCACCAGGTGAGTCGACCGCTGCCGAGGGCGGCGAGGATGGCGGCGGCGGCCGTCGCACCGACCGGGAGGGAGTAGCGCCGGAGCAGTGCCGGCCAGCTGGCCCCGGGCGACTCGGCCGACCCGGCCGACCCGGCGACCGCCCCGGCGGTCGACGTTTTCGGGTGGACGGTGCGGCGCGCGCGCAGCCGCCACCCGACGACCACCGTGATCACCATGGTGACCACCCAGGCCACGAAGACGACGGAAGGGCGCAGGTCGAGGGCCAGGTTGAGGTGGTACAGGAGTGTCCAGAGTGCGAAGGAGACGATTGCACCGTCGGTGAGGACGACCGGCAACGCGGCCACCGCGGCGTTGATCCGTCTCATCGGGCCACGACCGGGATCCGATCGGCGGTCTCCCGGCGCCCAAGGCCCCGCCCGGTCGGCTGACGCGGGCGCCTCAACAACCTCTTGGACTTCCGTCACGAGCCGTCCTTGTCGTCTGTCCGTACACGCAGGGGGCCGGACCGCCCTGGCATCGGCACGGGATGGTCTCCGAATTGGCGGGTGCATCTTACCGGGCGCACACCGGACAAGCGGGGACGCCCGAGGGCAGCGCGAGTCACGTCCCGACTGCCATGTCGTGCTGGCGGGGTAGCGCGCTCTCCCCTCCGAGCCCCGCGGCGACCGACTCCACCAGACGATCCAGGTAGCTGTCGGTCAGCGGGAGTCGGGCGATCGCGAGTCGCCAGTAGAGCGGACCCACGATGAGGTCGACGGCGGCGTCCGGGTCGGTGTCGGCGGGCAGGTCACCCCGCTCGACGGCGCGCGTGACCAGCCGGCCGCCGATCTCCTGCTGCCGGGCGTACAACACCTGGCGCAGGCTCTGGTCGATGCTGGGGTTGCGAGCGGCCTCGGCCAGCAGGTCCGGGATGATCTGCGCGGCCAGCGGATGGCGCAACGCGTGCGCCACCACCTGGAACAGCAGCGCGAGGTCGCCGCGCAGGCTGCCGGTGTCCAGCGCCGGCAGTTTGCCGTGCGCCGCGGCGGCGACGACCTCCAGCACCAGGTCGAGCTTGGAGTTCCACCGCCGGTAGACCGCCGTCTTGCTGACGCCGGCCCGGCGGGCCACCGCCTCGATGGAGAGCCGGCCGTAGCCGACCGCGGCGAGCTCCTGCATGAGCGCGCGCCGGATGGCCGTGGTGATCTCACCACGGAGCACCGCCGCGCCGGCCGGGGCGCGCCTCTTCTCGGTGGTCAACAGGGGCTCTTCTCGCAGGTCACGACGGCCAGAGTAGCGCAACGACGGTACGGTTGCGTCGCGACGTGTTTCGGACTACTGTCCCTGCAGCGACGAGGCGGCGCTCCGCGCACGGTTCCCACTAGGATCCCATCGTCGCGAGCAACCCGTCGTCCCGAAAGATCGGAGCGCCATTTCCATGGCCACCACCGCGCTGGTCGACCCCGAAACGGGCCTGACGCAGGCGCAGCTGGCCGCTCGGCATGGTCTACGGGTCGCCGGTGAGCGTCCCAGCCTCGCCGAGTACAGCCGCCGACTGTGGGCCTACCGGCACTTCATCGCCGCGTACGCCAACGCCAAACTGGTCGCCTCGTACAGCAACGCCAGGCTGGGTCAGCTCTGGCAGGTGCTCACCCCGCTCACCAACGCGGCGGTCTACTACCTGATCTTCGGGGTGGTGCTGAGGCAGAACGAGATCCCGAACTTCATCGCCTACCTGACCACCGGGTTGTTCATCTTCAACTTCACCCAGAGCGCGGTCCTGGCCGGCACCCAGTCGATCAGCAGCAACCTGGGGCTCATCCGGGCGCTGCACTTCCCCCGGGCCAGCCTGCCGCTGTCGACCACGTTGACCCAGTTCCAGCAGCTGCTGGCCTCGATGGTGGTCCTGATCGGCATCGTGCTGGTCACCGGCGAGCCGATCACCGCGAAGTGGTTGCTACTGATACCGGCGCTGCTCCTGCAGGCGGTGTTCAACGCCGGCGTGGTGCTGCTGGTGGCCCGGATGGGCGCCAAGGCGAGCGACCTGAAGCAGGTCATGCCGTTCATCATGCGCACCTGGATGTACGGCTCCGGCGTGCTCTACAGCGTCAGCCTCTTCGATCGGCTGCCCGCCTGGGCGACCACGCTGGTGCAGTACAACCCGATGCTGGTCTACATCGAGCTGGCCCGGTACGCGCTGCTGGAGCAGGCGCCACTGCTCAACGAGTCGGCCACCCAGCTCTGGCTGGTCGGCGGGGGCTGGGCAGTGGTGGCCGGGATCGGTGGCTTCATCTACTTCTGGCGCGGCGAACAGGAGTACGGCCGTGGTTGAGCACATGCACGTCGCCAACGAGGCGACCGCGACACTGACCGCGGCGCAGGAGCGCATCCCGACCGTGGTGGTGGACGACGCGCACATCATCTACCGGGTGCACCAGGGCGCCGCCGGTGGCACCACGCCGGTGGCCGCGCTGCGCCGGCTGGTCAAGCGCACCAACGCGCCGAACGTCCGCGAGGTGCACGCGGTGAAGGGGGTCTCGTTCACCGCGTACCGGGGTGAGGCGATCGGGCTGATCGGCAGCAACGGCTCCGGCAAGTCGACCATCCTGCGCGCCATCGCCGGCCTGCTGCCGGTCAACGGGGGCGCGATCCACACCCAGGGGCAGCCGTCGCTGCTGGGTGTGAACGCGGCGCTGCTCAACGACCTCTCCGGTGAGCGCAACGTCGTTCTCGGCTGCCTGGCCATGGGGATGCATCCCGACGACGTGGCCAAGCAGGCCGAGGGGATCATCGAGTTCTCCGGGATCAACGAGCGGGGCGACTTCGCGAGCCTGCCGATGCGGACGTACTCCTCCGGCATGGCCGCCCGCCTGCGCTTCTCCATCGCCGCGGCGAAGAAGCACGACGTGCTGCTCATCGACGAGGCCCTCGCCACCGGTGACAAGGGCTTCCGCAAACGCAGCGAGCAGCGGGTGCGGGAGCTGCGGGAGGGTGCCGGCACCGTGTTCCTGGTCAGCCACCAGCTCTCCTCCGTCCGCGACACCTGCGAACGGACGATCTGGCTGGAATCGGGCGTCCTACGGATGGACGGGCCGACCGACGAGGTCATCCGGGCGTACGAGGAGTACGCGAACAGCAAGTAGGCAGCGGCATCGACACGGCGCCGTCGACCGCGTCGCCCCCGTTGGGGCGGCGCGGTCCGCGCGTTAAGGTTCATTCCGTCGCCGCTCGGGCGGAACCTTCCGTTAACGCATTCCTGAGAGTGAGGATCCGGCAATGACGCAGGACCAGACCACTGGCCCGGACGCCGCAGCGGAGACCCCGGCACCGTGGCGGCCCTCGCGGACGGTGGCCGTGGTGCTGGCTGGCGGCACCGGGACCCGGCTGGGCCTCGGCATCCCGAAGCAACTGCTGAAGATCGCCGGTAAGCCGATCATCGAGCACACCCTGGCGGTCTTCGAGGCCGCACCGGAGATCGACGAGATCATCGTGCTGATGGCCACCGGGCACCTCGAGGACGCCCGGCAGATCGTCGAGAAGGCCGGCCTGCGCAAAGTCACCAAGGTGATCGAGGGCGGCGACACCCGCAACGCCACCACCCGGATCGCGCTGGACGCGGTCGGCCCGGCGGACTGCAACATCCTCTTCCACGACGCGGTACGCCCGCTGCTCAGCGGTCGGATCGTGCGCGAGTGCGTCAACGCCCTCTGGACCTACGACGCCGTCGACGTGGCCATCCCGTCCGCGGACACGATCATCCAGGTGGACGAGAACGACTGCATCACCGACATCCCGGTGCGTTCCCGCCTGCGTCGCGGGCAGACTCCGCAGGCGTTCCGCTCCCCCACCATCCGCGAGGCGTACCGGGTCGCCGAGGGTGACCCCGACTTCGCCGCCACCGACGACTGCGGCGTGGTGCTGCGCTACCTGCCCGGCACCCCGATCAAGGTGATCGACGGCTCGGACGAGAACATCAAGGTCACCCATCCGGTCGACGTGCACCTCGCCGACAAGCTCTTCCAGCTCGCCGCGGCGCAGGCACCCCGGCTGACCGACCACCGCAGCTACAGCGAGGAACTGACCGGCCGCACCATCGTGGTGTTCGGCGGCAGCTACGGCATCGGCCACGAGCTGAGCGAGCTGGCCCAGCGCTATGGCGCGCAGGTCTTTCCGTTCAGCCGCTCGAGCACCGGCACCCACGTCGAGCGCACCGAGGACGTCGAGGCCGCGCTGAAGACCGCCTTCGAGGCCACCGGCCGGATCGACCACGTGGTGGTCACCGCCGGGATCCTGGAGAAGGGCGCCCTGGCCGAGATGGACGAGGCGACGATGGATCGCGTGCTCCAGGTCAACTTCGTCGGCCCGGTCACCATCGCCCGGCAGGCCCTGCCGTACCTGCAGCAGACCAAGGGCCAACTGCTGCTCTACACGTCCAGCTCCTACACCCGGGGGCGTGCCCGCTACGCGCTCTACTCGGCCACCAAGGCCGCCCTGGTCAACCTCACCCAGGCGCTCGCCGACGAGTGGGCCGAGTTCGGCGTACGAGTCAACTGCATCAACCCGGAGCGGACCGCCACCCCGATGCGGACGCGGGCCTTCGGCGAGGAGCCGGAGCACACCCTGCTCGCCGCGGAGGCCGTCGCCCAGTCGTCGCTGGACGTGCTGATCTCCGAGCTGACCGGTCAGGTGATCGACGTACGCCGGTCGCCCGGTGAGACTGCGCCGCCGACCGTGCCGGTCCAGTCCGTTCCGGGTCTCCTCGCGGCGCCGGCCGGCGCGACCTCCGCGAGCTGACGCCGACCGCGGCGAACGGAGCGACATGCGGGGTGACCTCGTCCGCAAACTGGCGGCGCGATGCCTGAGCACCGGCCTGGCCGTGCTGGCCTTCGTCGTGGTGGCGCTGACCGGCGCCACCGGATGGGGGCTGGCTCTCGCCGTCGCCGCGCTGGTCGCGGCGGCCGCTGAACAGCGAATCCGGCCCGGCGCGGACCTCGTCGCCGAGACGGCGCTGATCTCCGCCGCGGTCCTGGTCGGCTACTCCCGGCGGCTGGACGACGGGCTCGACCCGGCGCTGGTCGCCACGGCGCTGGTCCTGCTGGGGCTGGTCCTGCTGGTGGGGCCGCTGCGGACCGCCGGCAACCTGGAGATCCGCGCCGCCAACCTGCCGGTGCGCAGCTGGGCCCCGGTGCTGGCCGACCACCTCGGCGCCGTCCTGCTCGGGCTGCTCGCCGTGGTCGGCCTGGCCGCCGCCCTGGCCCTGCCGGTAGCCGTGGCGCTGGTCGCCAGCGTGCTCGTGGCCGCCGGAGCCGGGGCGGTCGCCCTGGACCTGGCCCGGCGGCGGTTCCGGCCGACCGCCGGTGGTGGGGCGGTCGGCCGCGCGCTGCGCCGGCACCAGCCGGAGTTCCTGCTCTACTTCTCCGCGCCGCCCGGCTCCGAGTACCAGGTCACCATGTGGCTGCCGTACCTGGAGCGGATCGGCCGACCGTTCCTGGTCGTGCTGCGCGAACCGGAGTTCCTGGCGTCGATCGCCGCGGCCACCGACGCACCGGTGGTCTACTGCCCCACCCCGCGGACGTTGGACGAGGCGCTGGTCCCGAGCCTGCGGGTGGCGTTCTACGTCAACCACGGTGCGAAGAACAGCCACTGCGTCCGGTTCACCCAGCTCACCCACGTGCAGCTGCACCACGGTGACAGCGACAAGGCCCCGAGCGCCAACCCCGTGTCGGGGATCTTCGACCGGATCTTCGTGGCTGGTCCGGCCGCGATCGACCGGTACGCCCGAGCCGGGGTTCGGATCCCGGCGGAGAAGTTCGTGGTGGTGGGCCGCCCGCAGGTCGAGTCGATCGAGGTACGCCACGAGCCGGTGCGCGGACTGGCGCACCCGACCGTCCTCTACACCCCGACCTGGACCGGGCACCACGCCGACGCCGACTACTGTTCGCTGCCGGTGGCGGAGGATCTGCTGCGGCGTCTGCTGGAGCGGGGCGCCACGGTGATCCTGCGGGCCCACCCGTACACCGCGCAGAACCCGGCCTCGGCCCGGCAGCTGGGCCGGCTGACCGACCTGCTGGCCGCCGACCGGGCCCGTACCGGGCGGCAGCACGTGCTGGGCGCGGCGGCCCGGGAGCTGACCCTCGCCGAGTGCGTCAACCGCTCCGACGCGCTGGTCTCCGACGTGTCCGGGGTGATCTCCGACTACCTCTACTCCGGCAAGCCGTACGCGGTCACCGACATGCGCGACGAGGGCGACCAGTTCGTGGAGCGCTTCCCGCTGGCCGGCTCGGCCTACGTGCTGCACCGCAATCCGTCCAATCTGGACGAGGTGCTGACCGCCCTGCTGGACACCGACCCGCTGGCCGAGACGCGCTGGGCCACCCGCCGCCGCTACCTGGGTGACTTCCCGGCCGAGTCGTACGCCGAGGCCTTCCTGACCGCCGCCCGCCGGGAGCTGGTGCCGGCGAGGCCGCTGGCCACCTCCACCCCGGTGTAACGGCTCACCGGTACGCGTCCAGCAGCGCCGACACCGCCGCCGGGTCCTCCACGTGCGCGTTGTGCCCGAGCCCGGGCAGCGTGGCGACCGGTACGCCGAACTCTGTGAGCTGCGCGTCAGTGACCATCGGGTCGTGCTCGCCCCGGGCCAGCACCACCGGCGCGTCCGTCGCCGCCAGCAGCCCGGCGAGGTCGGGCTCGCCGACGGCGAACGCGGTCGGGTCCATGGCCAGCCGCCACCGGCCGTCGACCTGGCGCAGCCCGGCGTCCACCACGGGGTCATCCGGCGGGATCAGGCCGGTGAGCCCCGAGACCCGTAGGTAGCGGCGAGCCGCCTCGGCGCGGCTGGCGAACCAGCTGACCGGGCGGGCCGCGAGGTCGGCGGCGCGGGTCAACTCGTCGGGTGACCAGACCGCCTTGATACCCAACCCGACCACCGCGTCCACCGGCGTGCCGGCGGCGCGGGCTGCCAGCGCCAGGCCGACCACCCCGCCCAGGGAGTGCCCGAGCACGACGACGCGGTCGTCCGCGGCCAGGCCGTGGCCGATCCGCTCCGCAAGGCCGTGGAAGGAGTACGACGGCAGCGGTGCCGACCAGCCGTGACCCGCGAGGTCAGGTGCCAGCCACCGCCCAGGCCAGTTCCGCTCCAACAGGGGAACCCAGGGCAGCCAGACTTTCCCGGTCGCCCCCATTCCGTGCAGCAGCAACAGAACCGGTCCGCGACCTGCTCGACCACCTGGATCGTCCACCACGGCCGCAGTCTCCCACGGTTCGCCGGGCGGTACGAGCGTCGTCACCGGCGACGAAGTCCCGCCACCAGGCCCCGTACGGCGTCGTCAGCCACCGATCGCATCTCCGGGAACGCCGCGGGCGCCGGCCCCTCGTGGGGGGACGGCGCCCGCGGCGTCTGCGCCCGGGTCAGGCGGAGTAACCCCGACTGGCGATCCAGTTCGCCAGGTCGATCGTGGTGACCCAGTACGCCGGGTCGGCCGCGTTCGCCGAGTCGGCGATCCGCACGGTCCGGCCGCTGTCCTTGTAACCCACCACCGCGATGTAGTGACCGCCTCCGTAGGAGTGCCAGCCACCGTCGGTGTCGGTGGCGTCCCCGACGACGTTGGCGACCACGCCGCGACCGTCGGTGATCGCCCGGACCACGTCGGCCTGGAGCTGGTCCATCTGGGCGGAGCTGGGCGCGCCGTCGAACATCCGTGTCCGGTACGGAGAGCCCTTGACCTCGTCGTTCAGCGCCCGCGTCGTGTCCAGGGCCGAGTTGGTGCCCATCTCGGTGGTGCCCAGCTCAACGGCCAGCTCATCCTGGGTGCGATCGATGCCGGTGGCGCTGAGGGCGTTGCGGGTGGCCGCCGGACCGCAGTTGTAGAAGGTGTTCTGCGCCTCGTAGTCGTAGTCGAGCACCTTGGTGGCGGGCGGCTTCGGCGGCTGCGGCTTACGGGTCAGATCCGGGTTGCTGCTGGCCTTGGCGGCGGGCGACGCGGCGCTGGTGGCCGGCGCGGGCGCCACGGTGGTCGCCGCGGCGCTGCCCGAGGGGGTTGCGACACGCGCCTCGCCACGGGAGGCAACGGTGCCGCTGCGCATCTCGGCGGCCGTGGTCGTGGTGTGCTGGCTCGCCGTGGCGTCATCGGTGCCGGCAAGCAGGGTGCCGGTGGTCGTCGCGACGGCGAGGGCCGCGACGGCGGCAGCGACGATCTGGTACGGACGCTCGGTGCTGAGGCGGCGGAGCTGACGCTTGAGGGTGTGCTTCACGGGGTCCTCCACGGATCAGGGGGAGAGCGGCACACCGGGGCCGGACCGGTATCCGGGCAGGCGCCAACGCGCGGACAGTGGTCCGCGGCTGATGAACCGCTCAGGGGAACGCCCGGCGCGGCCGGGCGGAGGGGCGGTGACCCGGGGGGGTCAGCTCACCGTCACCGGACAGATGAGCGGGGGCACCGCGGCGCCGTGGAGGCGGGGGAACAACCGAGGGGTGGAGAGTTGCTGCACGAGGAGGGAGCTCCTTCCGACACCGCCTACCGGGTTAGCTGACGGATTCGGGCGGGAAGATCGCCCTACCGCGGGCCGTGGCTCGCGGATTCACCCCGGACTTGCTGATGGGTCCCCGGTTCGTTCATCACGATTGAGCGGGTCGGCGCGGCGTCGCCTCTTGCGAACGGTAACCGCGCCAGACGGGACGACACTACTGGTCGACTCGCACCCTGCCAAGCAAGGTTCACCTGCGTAAACCCGAGCTGGTGCAGCGATTTCTGCGCGTACTGCCACTGACGTGACTCGATGGGACAACCGGTTACGACGGCGCCTGCGGGCGGGAACCGGACAGGCCGTCGGCAACGGTGCCGAATTCGCGGGAACAATCCCGTCATTCGCGCTGCGCGACCGATTTCGAGCAGGCGTGACCGGGCTCACATACTAATTCGAGACTCAGCCAATCCGGGCCGGCCGCCACCACGTGCTGACCGTCGGACGGAGCGTCGCGGTTCTCGTTCCACGAGCCGGCACCGGATCCGGCCGCAGCCGGGCCGCCGCCGCGTACGCCTCCTCGGCGAGCGTCCGGGCCGAGCACGCGGCCAGTTCCGCGTCCCGCCACGCCGACCGCTCCCGCCCGGCGGCGGCTCGGTGGTCGGCCAGCCTCGCGTCCCGGACGGCCCGGCTGAGCAGCACCTCCTGCTCCACCGGATGCAGGCGGGGATCCCAGCCGTGCCGGTGCCCGAACACCTCACCGAGCTGCCGCATGGACAGGTCTCCGCGCCAGTGCGCCGCCATCGCCGCACGATGCAGGTAACGCTCCCGGGCGGCGTACTCCGCCGGGGTGTTGGGCGTACGCGGAGTCGGTAGCGCACCCGCGCCGGCGAAGCGACGCGCGGCGGCGTCCGCCTCGTCGTACCCGGCCCACGTGCTCTCCACCTGCTCCTGAGCGGTCAGCCAGTCGGCACGCCGCCGCCGGGCGGTCTGCGCCGCCCCGGCGGCCGCGACGGCCACCTCCTCGGCGTACCGGCGCAGGTCGGCGGCCTCGGCGGCGGCCGCCTCCCGGGCGGTGGGCGCCGGGGCGGCGTCGATGGCCGGCCGTTCGTGCTCGGGGCGGGCGACCAGCACGACGAGCATGGTCAGCGCGAGCAGGAACAGGGCGGACCAGATGGCGGCGGCCCGCGGCACCTCGGTCAGGAACTGGTAGAAGACGACGGTCTCCATGGTGTGCACCTCGGGAGGAAGCGATGCGATGGGATCCGCCAACGGGCCACCGGCGACCACAGCGGGGTCACGGGTCGGCGAGCGCGGAACGAAGAGGTCGACAGGCGCGGCGGGCGGGACGTTCGTCCCGGTGGCTCAGCGCCCGGGTGGGGCCCGGGACGCCCGGCTGACCGGGCCGTCGCTGCGGGGCAGCCGGTCGGAGTCGACGGCGTGCGCCGGTTCGGTGCCAGCGCGGACGGCCTGGGCGCCGGGGGGTGTCGCCTGCCCATCGGTCGACCGCGTCGGGCCGGCCTGCCCGGCGGCGCCTTCGTCGGCCGCCGGGTGCACGAGGCCGTCGACCGGCACGGCACGGCACGTCGACGTGGTCGGCCCGGCGGTGAACGTCGACGGCCCGGCGGTGAACGTCGACGACCCGGCGGTGACGGCGGACGACCCGCTGGTGATTGCGGCCGGCGTTGGCAGCCCGGCGGGCGACGTGCCCGCGCCGAGCGCCAGGGCGGCCACGACGGCGAGGCTGGTCAGCACACGTGTCGCCCAGCGCGCCACCCACCACAGCGGACAGGTGAGCGCGACCGGAAGCACGTTTCCACGCTACCGCCGTGGTCGAGTGGGCGCATCGACGACGGGCGTGTCGGCCCGCGCCGCGCCGACCAGGGTGGACGGTGTCAGCGCGAGTCGACGTAGGCCGGGCGGTCGCCAGGTGCGCCCGTCTCGTCTGCCCCCGCGTCGCGAGTCACCTCGGCGTCGCCGGTCCGCTGTCGGGGAACGGCCGCCGGGCGTGCCGGGCGACGCGGCGCGAGCCGGCGCATCAGCGGCGTCTCGACGAAACGGTGCAGCAACCCGGCGAGGAGCAGGTTCACCAGCAGGAATCCGAGCACGGCCGCCGGGCCGCGCCAGCCGCCGAAGCCGGTCCCCCAGTTCCCGCCGGAGCGCAGAACGGTCGTCATCACCAGGACGTGCACCAGGTAGAAGGCGAACGAGACCTCGCCGAGCCACACCAGCGGACGGGACCGCCACGGCGAGCGCAGCCCGCGCACGTCGGCGTCCGCGGCGGCGGTGATCACCAGCAGGTACGCCACCGCGAGCAGGGTGGTCCACAGCTCGGCGCGGATCCACTGGGTGGCGGCGAACCAGGTGGCCACGAAGATCACGCTGGCTCCGGTCAGCCCCGGTCCCCGCCAGAGGCCGCGGCGCATCAGCTCGGCCGCCACCGCGCCCAACCAGAACTCCAGTGACCGCACCGGCGGGAAGACCTGGGTGAACCACCAGCGGCTCACCTCGGGCACCAGGTGCTGGGCCGGCCAGAGCGCGAGGATCAGCAGCGGCATCGCGACGACCAGCGTCCAGAGCACCGCCGGCCGGGCCCGGCGCAGCAATGGCAGCGCCAACGGCAGGCAGAGGTAGAAGAAGATCTCGCAGGACAGCGACCAGCTCACCGTGTTGATGCTGTAGAACCAACCGGGCCGGGGATCCCAGGCCTGCAGCAGCAGCAGGTTCTCCAGCGCGGCGGCGGGCAGCACCGGGTCGGCGAACCACCAGGCGACCAGCAGCGCCGCCGCCCACAGCACCAGGTGGTTCGGATAGATCTTGGCGACCCGACGCCGCCAGAAGGTCCGCCGGGAGTCCCCGGGGCGGGCCGACCAGACCAGTACGAAGCCACTGAGAATGAAGAAGAACTGCACCCCGGACAGGCCGAGGGTGAACAGCGTGTCGATCCACGTCTTGTAGTCGGGCTCGTTGATGATCCGCATGGTGGCGGCGTGGAAGCCGAAGACCAGCAACGCGGCGATCCAGCGCAACCCCGTCAGCGACGGTAACCGGGCGGCGGTGGACGCGGGCCGGGCCGCCGGTTCGGCGACGGCGCTCGTCACGCCGGGGTCCCGGCGCTGCGAAGGATCACCAGCACGTGTGTCTTCTCCTCGGCACGGCGCCGGACGACGCGACGGCGACGCCCACGACGGCCTGGCGGGGCCGCACCGGGGCACACTACCGGGTCACTCCAGGCTCAACCGGACGTGTCCCAAAGCTGCCGGACGTGCGCAGGCCGGCGCGAGCGCCCAGCGTCGGTGCCGGTCGGTGGGCTGGCGTTAACCTCCCGCTCCGCGCAAGTTCAGGGACTCCACCTTCGTCGGCCACGTCAGGTTCCGGGGCCGGTCACCCGGATCGTCGAAGGTGGCGGCGTGGTCAATGAGCCGACGCCCGCACCGCTGCTGAGCATCGTCGTGCCCGTGTACGGCGTCGAGGCATACCTGTACCAGTGCCTGGAGTCGATTCGGGCCGACGTACCGGCGGGCGAGGCGGGCTCGGTCGAGCTGATCGCCGTCGATGACGCCTCCCCGGACGGCTGCGGGGCGATGCTGCGGTCGTACGCCGGTGGCCGCGACGGGGTCAGCGTCGTCCACCTGAGCAAGAACGTGGGCCTGGGCCTGGCCCGCAACGCCGGCCTCGACGTCGCCACCGGTCGGTACGTCTGGTTCGTCGACAGCGACGACTGGCTGCCGCCGGGGACCATCGCGGCGGTGCTGGACCGGCTGCGGCAGCACCAGCCCGACGTGCTGATGCTGGACCACCTGCGGGTGCACGAGGACGGCCGGCGCGAGGTCGACGGCAGCAGTCACCTGCTGCGCGGGATGCCGGGCGTGGCCCGCCTGGCCGACCAGCCGCAGCTGCTGCGCGTCCAGCACACGGCGTGGAACAAGGTGATCCGCCGCGCCTTCCTGGACGAGCTGGAGCTGCGGTTCTTTCCCGGCTGGTACGAGGACATCCCGTTCAGCCACCCGCTGCTGATCGGCGCGGAGAAGATCTCCGTCCTCGATCAGGTCTGCTACCTGTACCGGCAGGGTCGGCAGGGTGCGATCACCTCCACCCGCAGCGGCCGGCACTTCGACGCGTTCGCCCAGTACGAGCGGCTGATGGACTGGGTTCAGCGGCGGCATCCGGACCAGCAGTTGCAGGCCGAACTGTTCGAGCTGATGATCAGCCACCTGTTGGTGGTGGTCGGCAACGACGATCGGCTGCACCCGCACCTGCGCCGGGCCTTCTTCCACCGGGTGGCCGAGCAGCACCGCCGCTACCTGCCCGCCGGTGGCTACGCGGTCCCGCCGGGCGTGGCCGGGCTCAAGCACCGCCTGGTCGGTCGCGGTGACTACCTGGCGTACTCGGCGCTGCGCCAGGCGCATCGGGTCGCTGGCCGGCTGCGGCGCACTGGCCCGGCGGGGGGCGCGGACAACGGTGCCGGGCCAGCCCGCACCGGCGATGACCCGGCGCGACCGGCCGACCAGACGACCGCGACGGGCGACGGACGCGCCGCCGCAGACGCGGAGGCGGACCGGATCGACGCGCTGGCCGGGCGCCGCCTGCCGTGACATCCACCGCACGCCACGCCGGGAGCCGGGTCGGCTTCCGGCACCCTGGTTTTCCAGGTCCTCCGCCCGCAGGGCGGACGACGACAGCACCACCGCACCTCGGTGCGGGCGTAGATTGAGCAGAGGTCGGAATGACGGCGACAATCAAGATCGGACCGCACGCGGTAGGTGCCGGCGAGCGGCCCTTCGTGGTCGCGGAGATGTCCGGTAACCACAACGGCGACCTGGACCGGGCGCTGGCCATCGTCGACGCGGTGGCCGAGAGCGGGGCACACGCCCTCAAACTCCAGACGTACCGGCCGGACACGATCACCATCGACGTCGACACCCCTGCGTTCCGCATCTCCAGCGGGCACGAGCTGTGGGGCGGGGAGAACCTGTACCGCCTCTACGAGCGGGCCCACACCCCGTACGAGTGGCACGCCGCGATCTTCGAGCGGGCCCGCGCACGCGGCCTGACCGTCTTCTCGTCGCCGTTCGACGCGACCGCCGTGGAGCTGCTCGAGTCGCTGGACGCGCCGGCGTACAAGATCGCTTCATCCGAGCTGGTGGACCTGCCGCTGATCCGGCTGGTGGCGAGCACCGGCAAGCCGATGGTGATCTCCACCGGAATGGCGACGGTCGCCGAGATCGACGCCGCCGTGCGGACCGCCCGGGACGGTGGCGCGGCGGGCATCGTGCTGCTGGCCTGCACCGCGTCCTACCCGGCGCCGCCGGCCGACAGCAATTTGCGCCGGTTGCCGGTGCTGGCCGGCGCGTTCGACGTGCCCGTCGGGCTCTCCGACCACACGCCCGGCATCGGCGTGGCGGTCGCCTCGGTGGCCCTGGGTGCCTGCTTTCTCGAGAAGCACGTGACGCTGGACCGGGCCGACGGTGGTGTGGACTCCGACTTCTCCCTGAACCCGACGGAGCTGACGGCTCTCGTCGAGGAGTCGGGGCGGGCGTACGCGGCGCTGGGCGGCACCGCGATCGGCCCGACCCCCGCCGAACGGGAGGGACTGCGGTTCCGCCGTTCGCTCTTCGTGGTCGAGGACGTACGGGCCGGTGACCCGGTCACGGGGCGCAACGTCCGCTCCATCAGGCCGGCCGGCGGGCTGCCCCCGATCGAGATCGACCGGGTGCTGGGCCGCACGTTCGCCACCGACGTCCCACGGGGCACCCCGCTGAGCTGGGACCTGATCTGACGGTCGAGCGCCCGGCACGATGGTGACGGAGCGCCAGCGTCCGGCGCGCGTCGCTCAGCGAACCACGCCGGCCCTGCGCCGGATCGCGCCGGACCCGGTGGGCGTACCGCGCGGGGCCGGTGCTCAGCAGGCGGGAGCGAAGCCGACGGTGACCACCAGGTCGGCCACCCACAGGGTGCGCCAGAGCGCCGCGTTGTTCGCCGGCGCGCCCAGCCCGTGGCGGCGCCACCAGGTCGCCATCGGTACGCCGGCCAGCTTGCAGCAGCACTCGGCGCGGGTCCACCGGGCCCAGAAGTCCGCGGCGCCGAACCGTCGTGCCAGCGCCGGGGGCACCGGGGCGTCGGCGCGCTCCGCGTCGATCGCCACCCGCCACCCGGGCGCCGGCGGGCCGTACCAACCCACGCAGCGGCCGTCGTCGAGGTGACTGCGGGTGATCGCGTCGGCCAGCACAGCCGCCGGGCCGATACGCAGGTGCCGTTCGGCGGCGACCAGCAGTCCCGGTACCGGGCGGGGCCCACCAGCCCCGTTCGGGCTCGACGGTGCGGCCGGGACGTCGGCAGACGGCGGCCCGGCCGCTTCCGGCGCAACCTGGCGGCGGTCAGATGGAGGCGGCACCGTCCACCACGATGACCTGGCCGTTGATGTTGGTGTGCGCCCGGAGCAGCATCCGGACCACCGGTACGACCTCCACCGGCTCGGTCAGGTGGCCGGTCGGGGTGCGGCGCACGATCTGGTCGAGCTGGGTCGGGCCGAGCACCGCGGACATCTCCGAGGCGAAGAAACCGGGAGCGACCGCGTTGACCAGCATCCGACCACCCAACTCGCGGGCGAGCGAACGGGTGGCGGCGTCCATGCCGCCCTTGGTGGCCGAGTACGCGACCAGGCCCGGAAAGCCGCGCTGCGCGCAGATCGAGGTGATGTTGACGACCCGGCCGCGGATCCCCCTGCCGAGCATCCGCCTGATCACCAGCCGGGTCAGCTGCAACGGGGCGGTCAGGTTGGTCTCGATGATCCGGGCGATGTCGTCGGTGGCGGTGTGCACGTGCAGGGAGTCCTGCCCGACGGCGGCGTTGTTGACGATGCCGTCGATGGTGCCGAGGCGCTGCTCCACCTCGCGGACGAAGACCTGGGCGGCGCGCAGGTCGGTGACGTCCACCGAGCCGACGTGCACCCGGTCGGGGTGCTCGGCGGCGAGCTTCTCCAGTTCGGGGGTGACCGTACGGGCGAACGCGGCCACCCGTACGCCCTCGTCGAGCAGGTCGGTGACGATGGCCAGGCCCAGCCCCCGGGAACCGCCGGAGACGAGGACGACGGAGCTGGGCGGGACGAGCTGGGTGTCGGCGAGGTCAGACATCGCTCTTCAGGGTCTCCTTGACGGGGATCTCGGTCAGCACGCGGATCCGGCGTGGCACCGCGTGCTCGGGCAGCCGGTCGGCGCACCAGCGGACCAGTGCGGCCTCGTCGGGTACGCCTGCGGCGGTGTCGCCGGACTCCTCGGCGGGGGCGAGGACCACCTCGGCGACCACCATCCGGCCGAGCACCGGCGCGCGCCGGCCGGTGACCCGGGCCCAGACCACCCCGGGATGACCGGTCAACACACCGCGGACCATCCCGGCGGAGACCTTGCTACCGCCAACGTTGATCTCGTCGGTGTCCAGCCGCCCGGTGATCAGCACCCGGCCGTCGGCCACCTGCACCCGGTCGCCGGTGCGGACCGGGCCGGCCAGCCCGACCCCGTGGTACGGCGAGGTGACGACCAGTTCGTCGGCACGGACCGACAGGGTCGGCCGGCCGGGGGTCTCCCGGTCCAGCCAGCCGACCGGGAACCCGGCCCGCCCGTCGTGCACCACGATGGACGCCCCCACCTCGGAGGACGCGTAGATCCAGGAGATCCGGGCGGCGGGAAAGATTTCCCGCAGCTGGTCCAGGATCGCCTGGTCCACCGGCTCCCCGCCGAGGGTGATCTGGCGCAGCGGCACCCGGGCAAGCGCGGCGGCGTCCCGGTGGAGGGTGCGGCGCCAGAAGGTCGGCGTACCGGACGCGGCGTCGACGCCGTGCGCGGCGGCGACGGCGGGCCAGTCGTCCAACTCGTCCGGCTCGACGACGACGAGGTGCTGACCAGGCTGGGTCAGTGACAGGGTGACCACCTGCCACCAGGCGTACGTGCCGGGGGCGTACGGGCAGAGCCAGGTCCGGTCCGGCTGGTCGGCCCGCACCGTGGTGAGGGTGTCCAGGGTGTGCCCGACCCGCTTGGGACGGCCGGTCGAGCCGGAGGTGAGCAGCCAGAGCCGGCCGGGCTCGGCGGCGCGCGGACGCGACGGCGCGCTGGTGTGCGCGCCGTCGTCGTCGAGGACGGTCACCGTGAACCCGGCCTCCAGCAGGTCCGTGCGCATCGCCGCGTCGACCCGGCTCGCAGCGCTGAGCAGCAGCTCCGTACCGTGCCGTGCGTGCTGCGCAGCGGCAGCGAGCGCATGACCGGCGGAGTACGCGAGCACGGCGGCGGGATCGGGCAGCGTCGGCTTCGGCACCGTCCGCCAGGTCAGCGCGGTGCCGCCGACGACGAGCCGGTTGTCGACGCCGGACGGTTCCGGGGGCGCGGCGGCCGGGGGGCGAGGTGTCGCGACGGTCACTGGTGCTGCAGCTCGACGAGGAAGTCGAGGACGTCGGAGACGGTGGCGATGCGGCGCAGGCCGGGGGCGTCGAAGTTGAGCTCCTCCCCCGTCTCGTCCTCTACCCGCAGGGCCAGCTCGGAGAAGTCCAGCGAGCGAAAGCCAATCTCCCGCAGCTGCGCCCCGTCGTCGTCGGGCAGCTCCTTGTCCTGGTTCTTCAGCACCTGAGCCATGAGGTCGCGGATCTGCGCGCGACTCAATTCGTTCATGCGCCGGAGTCTACAACCCCGCTAATGGATATTCGATTTCCCGGTGCGCCCGGGTAGGGTGCCGGAACGGACGTGAACAGGTCGGAAAGGAAGAGGCACGTGCTGCGCGAAGCGACGGTGGACGACGTTCATCTGATGTTGTCCTGGCGTAATCAGGGAACCAACCGTCAGGTCAGCAAGACCAGTCACCACATCACCGCCGACGAGCACGCCCGGTGGTGGTCGACGGTCGCCGCGGACCCGTCGCGGCGGGTGCTGGTGTACGTCCGCGACGACCTGCCCTGCGGGGTGGTCACCTTCTTCGACCTGCGTCTGGACAGCCCTCGTACGGGCGCCTGGGGCTTCTACCTGGACGCCGACGGGCTGGCCGAACGGAACGAGACGTTGCCCGCCTGGCTGGCGGTCATGCGGGAGGCGGTGGAGTACGCCTTCGACGGGCTGCACCTGGACCGACTCGACGGTGAGGTGTTGGCGCACAACACCGTCGTACGGCAGATGAACCGTCGTTTCCGATTCGTCGAGGGCACGCCGCGCCAGGAGCGTTCCGATGGCCGGGAAATCACCGTCATCCCGATTTCCCTGGCCCAGGCCGACCGCCGTCGGCGCTGACCACCCGCACCCATTCCGATAATCGTCCGAAGCCATTAACCGCCCGTGCCTCCGGTGGACATCCCCCGTTAACGAAAATTGATGTCCACCGGAGCGCGGGAGCTGCGGATCAGGCCCGCCGCCAGGCCGCCCAGTGCTGACCCACGTTGCCGCCGAGCCGCACGAAGCCGTACTTCGCGCCGTCCCAGTCGTCGGGTTGACCGGGCGCCCAGCGGGCGAACACGACCTGCGCCGCGGCCGGCGGCTGCTCGCGGAACCACCGCACGTCCGTCCAGGTCACCTGATGGCTGAGGTTGAACCGCTGGATGTAGTGCACACCGGTGGAGGCCCACACCCGCTCGCCGGGACGCACCCCGACGTCGGCCACCCAGGGGGTCGGCGCCGTGCTCGCCACCATCGGGCGCACCAACCGCTGGTCGATCACCTGCATGGTGGCGAGGTTGACCACGACCAGGGCGCCGAGCATCGGCAACCGCAGCCGGCGTACCCGGAGGGCCGCGACGAGCAGTACGCAGCCGGCGATGCCGATCAGCGACCCGACGACCGGTCGAAACTCACGCCAGCCTCCGGTGAGCGCCATCAGGTCCGGCGCGCCGAAGCCGCCGTAGCGCAGCGAGTGACCCCGGCTGGCCACGTACGCGAGCCGGACGGCGACCAGCGCGCCGCCGGCGACCAGCAGCGCCACCGCGACGGCGGCCCGGCGCAGCACCACCCGGCGTCCGGCGGTGAGCAGCACCCCGAGCCCGACCAGCAGCCAGAACGGCGCCAACATCTGCACGTAGCGGCCGTAGATCGCGTCCAGCGGCTTCCCGGTGATGCCGGCCAGGATCAGCGACGCGCCGCTGGCCACCCCGACGCTCACCACCAGTGCCACGCCCATCGTCCAGCGGGTGGCGTCGCCACGCCGGGGACGCCACAGCTCCCGGACGGCAGCGGCCCAGGCGACCCCGGCCATTCCGAACGTGATCACGACGAGGTACCAGAGCTGGGTGGTGACCGCCGCGCCGACCCGGACCACCCCCGCGCCGGAGGCGACCGCGTCGAGCATGCTGCCGCCCGGGGTGCTGCCGAGCAGGTAGACCTTGGTGCCGAGCAACCGGATGCCGGCCTCGTTGACAAGTGCCATGGCGAGCACCGGCAGCAGCGCGGCGAGCACCACGGCCGGCGTGATCCGGCGGCGGATCAGCAGCAGCAGCACCAGCCCGGCGTGCACCGCCACGATCACCAGTCCGCGGGAGTGCAGGAGGTGGAACGCGCCGACCAGCAGGCCCACGGTGGCCGCGGCGAACGGCCCGGGCCGCTCGATCCAGCGGTGCACGGCGAGCAGCCAGGCGACCACCAGGGGCGCCATCACCGCGTCGATCATGGCGACGTTGGCGTAGAAGGCGGTGGCGGGCAGCGTCGCCGCCACCACGGCCCCGAGCAGCGCGTACGACCGACGTAGCTGCAGCAGTCGCCGGCCGAGCAGGTACGCCAGGGGCAGCAGCGTCGAGTTGGCCATCGCGTTGATCAGCTGGACCAGGCGGTAGCTGTCGCTGAAGTCCCGGTGGCCGAGGAACGCGGGCGAGATCAGCATCGGGTAGCCGACCCGGCGCAGCAGGTTGTTCTCGCTGCTGAAGCCGCCCGGCCCGCCGGCCAGCGCGCGGGCGGTGTTCAGATAGCTGTCCTCGTCGGTGTGCGCGATCGGCAGCACGATGTGCCGGGACAGCCACATCCGCCAGGCGACGCTGAGCACCCAACCGAGGAGCAACAGCACCGGGACGAGCCAGCGCCGCGCGGGCGCGGGCGGCTGCGTTCCGGCCGGGACCGCCGGCCGTTCCATCACGTCGCTGCCGGATGCCATTCGTCGCCTCCTGAATTCGCCGGCCTGACCGGTTCCGCGCGGACCGGTGGGCACGCCGGTGACGCTCGGGGTGAACCTTTCGCACCGGGCCGGTGCGAAGAACGAGGAAACGCGGCAACCGGCAGCGCGCAGAGGCGGACGGGTCGCTCGCGCGGCCACTGTAGCGGCCCGATCGAGCCTGGTCAGGCCGCTTCGCGGACGGACGCAAGTGTTCGCCCAGCCGGTGCCCGGCATTCACGGGGGCAGGGGAAGCGGTTAACCCGCGAGCGTCGGTCCGTTAACCCGCCGCGGTTAGCGTCTCACCCCGGTCGGCCGGCCGAGGGCCGCCGATTCATCCACGATCACGGGAGCGCCAAATTGAGTGAGTTGAATGGGTCATCCATTCTGATCACCGGAGGAACGGGTTCCTTCGGCAGGACCTTCCTCCGGCACATCCTCACCGAAGCCGACCCCGCCCGGGTGGTGGTGTTCTCCCGCGACGAACTCAAGCAGTACGAGCTGCGTCAGCAGCTCGGCGACGACCCTCGGCTGCGCTGGTTCATCGGTGACATCCGGGACCGGCACCGCCTCACGCGGGCGATGCACGGCGTGGAACACGTGGTGCACGCCGCCGCCCTGAAGCAGGTGGACACGGCGGAGTACAACCCCTCCGAGTACATCGCCACCAACATCACCGGCTCCCAGCACGTGGTCGACGCCGCGATCGAGGCCGGCGTCCGGAAGGTCATCGCCCTCTCCACCGACAAGGCCTCCAGCCCGATCAACCTGTACGGCGCGACCAAGCTGGTCGGTGACAAGCTGTTCGTCTCGGCCAACCACTACGCCGCCCACCACCGGACCCGGTTCGCGGTGGTCCGCTACGGCAACGTGGTCGGCAGCCGTGGCTCGGTCGTCCCGCTGTTTCGTCGACTGGCCGCCGAGGGCAAGAGCCTGCCGATCACCGACAAGCGGATGACCCGTTTCTGGATCACGCTGGACCAGGCCGTCCAGTTCGTACTGGACTCGTTCGACCAGATGCAGGGCGGCGAACTGTTCGTGCCGCGGATCCCCAGCATGCGGATCCTCGACCTGGTCGAGGCGGTCGCCCCGGAGGCCACCACGCACGAGATCGGCATCCGGCCCGGCGAGAAGCTGCACGAGGAGATGATCGCGCCGGACGACAGCCGGCGGACGCTGCGCGCCAAGGACCGGTACGTCGTCCAACCGACCATCGCCGGCTGGGGCTACCAGCCGCCGGTCGACTGTGAGCCGGTGCCGGACGGCTTCGCCTACCAGTCGGACACCAACGACGAGTGGCTCAGCGTCGACCAACTGCGTGAGATGCTCGGCCTCACGGCATGACGGGAATGCTCCCGTACGGTCGGCACTCGGTCACCGAGGACGACGTCGCGGCCGTGGCCGGCGTCCTGCGCGGCGACTGGCTCACCACCGGGCCACAGGTCGACGCGTTCGAGGCCGACCTCGCCCGATGGACCGGCGGCGTCGGCGTCACGACCGTGTCCAACGGCACGGCGGCGCTGCACGTGGCGTACGCCGCCGCCGGGGTGGGTCCGGGTGACGAGGTGGTCGTGCCGCCGATGACGTTCGTGGCGACCGCCAGCAGCGCGACCGCCCTCGGCGCGAAGATCGTGTTCGCCGACGTCGAGGACGAGACCTTCTGCCTCGACCCGGCTGCGGCCGCCGCCGCGGTCACCTCACGGACCAGGGTCGTCTCCGCGGTCGACTACGCCGGCCACCCGGCCGACTACGACGCGCTGCGCAAGTCCATGGTGGGCTCCGACGCCCTGCTGCTGGCCGACGCGGCGCACTCGATCGGCGGGACGTACCACGGCCGACCGGTGGGCTCGCTTGCCGACCTGACCACGTTCTCGTTCTTTCCCACCAAGAACCTGACCACCGCCGAGGGCGGCGCCGTCGCCGCGCTGGACCCGGCCGTGCTCCGGCGGGCCCGCCGGTTCCGCAGTGTCGGGGTGGTCCGCGAGGGCGACGACCTGCGGTTCCCCGACGAGGGCGGCTGGCACTACGAGGTCCACGAGTTCGGGCTGAACTACCGCCTGCCGGATGCGCTGTGCGCCCTGGGACGCAGCCAGCTGCGCCGGCTCGGCGAGTTCAAGACGCGGCGGGCCGCCCTGGTCGCCCGCTACGACCAGGCACTGGCCGACCTGGACGGCGTACGACTGCCGACCCGGAAGTCATGGGCCGACCCGGCCTGGCACCTCTACCCGATCCGCGTGCTCGACGGACGCCGCCGCGAGGTGTACGACAGGATGCGCGCCGCCGGCATCGGCGTGCAGGTCAACTACATCCCCGTACACTGGCATCCGGCCTTCGCCGACCTGGGCTACCGACGCGGATCCTGCCCGGTGGCCGAGTCGTTCTACTCCCAGCAGCTGTCGCTGCCGCTCTATCCGGGACTCAGCGACACCGACCAGGACCGCGTCATCGACGCGCTGACCGCGGCCCTGCGGGCCGGCTCGGTGCGTTCCGCCGCCTGATGGGAACCTGATGCACCACGCCAACCACTTCTACGGCCACGCCCACGTGCTGGCCCGGTACGCCGGCCTCGGCGACCGGCACCCACCCCGGATCAACGGGTACGTGCAACACGGCTGGAACATCGGCGACGGCCTGGCCCCCGGCCACCCGTACGCCGATCGCACCCCGAGCCTGCTCTGGTCCGAGCAGACCCGCCGCCGGGCCTGGTCGGTGGGTCGACGCAACGTGGTCGTGATCGGCGCCCCGTTCGTCTACCTGCTGGCCATGCGGCCGGAGGAGCCGCCGGTCGAGGAGCGGGAGGGCACCATCTGGTACCCGTTCCACGGCTGGGAGGGCCAGCACGTCAAGGGTGACCACCGAGCCCTGATAGCCCGCATCCAGAACACCGAGCCGGGCCCCGTCACGGTCTGCCTCTACTGGCACGAGTACCGGATGCGCTCCGTCCGCCGCCTCTACGAACGCGCCGGATTCCGGGTGATCTGCCACGGCTACCGGGGGCACTGGTGGAAGGACACCGACCCCGAGTTCCTCGACAACCAGCTGACCGAGCTGCGTCGGCACCGCCGGGTCGCGTCCAACCGGCTGACCAGCGCCATCTTCTACGGCATCGCAGCCGGCTGCGAACCGGCGGTCTACGGCGACCCGATGATCCTGTCCAATGAGGATCCCACCTTCGGCGGGACCGCCCGGATCCGGCGGCAGTGGCCGGAGCTGCACTCCGCCGAGGTCGACCTGCCCACCGCGATCGAGATCGCCCGCGCCGAGCTGGGCACCGACCACCGCTGCACGCCGGCCGAGCTGCGCGAGCTGCTCGGCTGGGCGGACCTCCAGGAGGAAGAGGAAGACCGTGACGACTGAGACGGCATCCGCCGGCCGGATCTCCCTACCCGGCGGCGAGATGCTGGCCTGGTCCGACCTACCGACGCAGCGGTTGGCCGACGGGGGGCCGCTGGCCGCGCTGGCCGCCCGGATCGTGCCGGCCGGTGCCCGGGTCCTGTTGGCCGGGCCGCACGAGCCGGCGCTGCTGAACAGGCTCGCCCACGCCGAGGTGACCTGCCTGCTGCGCAGCCACCCGGACGCGGTGGCGCTGGCCCAGCGGGCCGCCGCCGTTGTGGTGGGTGGGCCGGGCGGACTGCCCGACGACACGTACGACGTGGTGATCGCCGGCGCGGGGCTCGACGCGGTGGAGTCGGTGGAGGGCACCCGGTTCGGCTGGAACGGGGTGCTGGCACGCCTGACCGCCGCGGTACGGCCGGGTGGCGTCCTGCTGCTGCGCCTGGACAACCCGCTCGGCCTGCACCGTCTGGTCGACACCTCCGCGTGGTACGCCGACCGGAACGACTCCGCCTGGGCGATCGGCGGGGTGCTGGACCGCGCGCACCCTGCCAACCGGGAGCAGCTGCGCGACCGGCTCACCGACGCCGGGCTGCTGCCGACCGCCTGCTGGGCCGCGTACCCCACCGTCGGCAGCCCGACGGCGCTGCTCGACGCCGACCAGCTCGACCGGGACGCCGGGTCGGGGCTCTTCGACGCGGTGCTGCACGGCGCCTGCGCGGGCGGCTCCACCACCGGGCCGGTGCTGCAGGACCCGGCCCGACTGGCCGTGGACGCGCTGCACGCCGGGCGCGCCGCCGACCTCGCGCCGGGCTGGCTGCTGCTGGCCCGGCGACCCGGCGGCCCAGCATCCCCGGCCGCCGACGGGGAGCTGCCGACGGTGCTCGCGCAGACCGGGCCGCCCGGGATCGGCGTCCTCGAGGTGCTCTCCGGCCCGTCCGGCTGGCGATGGGGGCTCGCCGCGCCGACCACCTCGAACGAGCCGGCCGCCGCGCCGTTCGCGAGCCGCGAGGCCGCGTACCGGGACGCCGACGCGCTGTCCGGACCGGTGCCGTCCGGACGGCTACTGCGCACCGTGCTCCTCGACGCGGCCCTGCGCCGCGACCTGGCGACGCTGCGCGCGCTGCTGCGCGGGTACGCGGGCTGGCTCGCCGGCCAGGCCGACGACGACGGCCGGATCGCCGGAGCGGCCGCGCTGGCCAGCACCGACAACGTCGTCGTCGACGGGGACCGCTACGCGGTGCTCGAACCGAGCTGGCGGGCCACCGCCGCGCTGCCCGGCGACGTGGTGCTGGCCCGCGGGCTGTGGCGCTTCGCGGCGGACCTGCTCACCGGGGGGTACGCCCACCCGTGGTCGTCGACGCTCGACGTGGCGGGCCTGACCGTGGTGCTGGGCGGGCTGGCTGGCCACGACCTGGCCCGGGAGACCGTGGCGCAGGCGGTGGAGGCCGAGGCGGCGATCAGCGCGGCGCTGCACGGGCTGGACTCCGACAAGCGGGGCGACCTCGCCACCAGGCTGCACGGCATCGAACCCACCGACCCGCCGATCGGCGCACACAGCTATCAGCAGCTGCGGGAGGCGTGGCTGCGCCAGCGCGAGGAGATCAGCCGGCTCACCTCCCTGTCCAGGTGGAACGACGAGCTGCTCACCTCGCGGGAACGGGCGCTGCGCCGGGCCGAGACGACAATCGGCCTGCTCAGCGGGTCGCTCAGCTATCGCGTCGGTCGGCTCGCCATCACCCCGGCCCGGCTGGCCAAGCGGGGCGCCCGAGCCGCCAAGCGGCGGGCCGTCTGGGCACTCGCACCCAGGCAGGAGGAGCAGCAGTGAGCAGCCACGACAGCGCCCCGGACGCGGCACCGGCCCCGGGTGCCGTCGACGGCGGCGGGCCGCGGATCGTCGGAGTCGTGCAGGCCCGGATGGGGTCCGCCCGACTGCCCGGCAAGGTGCTTCGCCCACTCGCCGGGCGTTCCGTGCTGGGCCGGGTGGTCCGCGCCGCCCAGGAGAGCGCCGTTCTGGCCGACCTGGTGGTCGCCACCAGCACCGATCCGGTCGACGACGCCGTGGTGGCCGAGTCCGCGCGACTGGGCGTGCCCTGCCACCGCGGGCCGGTCGACGACGTGCTGGGCCGCTTCGTGGGCGCGTTGGCGGCGCACCCGGGCGACGCCGTCATGCGGTTCACCGCCGACTGTCCGCTCCTCGACCCGGAGATCATCACGCTGGTCGCCTCGGTGTACCGCGCGGTGCCCGGGCTGGACTACGCGAGTACGTCGATCGCGCGCACCCTGCCCCGCGGGCTCGACGTCGAGATCATCCGCGCGGAGACACTGCGTACTTTCGACCGGCTCGCCACAGGTCACCACCGGGTGCACGTGACCTCGTACGCGTACACCCATCCGGAGCTGTTCCGGGTGCTCGGGGTGACCCTCACCCCGGATCGCTCGGCGCTGCGGCTGACCCTCGACACCGAGCAGGACTGGGCGCTGGTGAACGCGGTGATCAGCCATTTCGGCGATGTCAGCGTGCCCTTGGCCAAGCTCGCCGACTGGCTCGACGGCCGACCCCGGCTGCGCGCCCTCAACGCCGACGTACGGCAGAAGCGACTGGAGGAGTCCTGAGCACGCTACGGGTCGGGCTGCGCTGCGACGCCGGGCCGGCGCGCGGCGTCGGGCACCTCGTCCGCTGTCTGGCGCTCGCCGAGGAGTTCCTGGCCCGGGGCGCCCACGTCGCGGTGTTCGGCGCGGTCGAGCGGCTCGACTGGGCCACCGCCGAGCTGGCCGCGCGGGGCATCCCCCTGCATCCGGGCCCCGAGACGCCGGCTGAGCTGGTCGAGGCCGCCCGTCGGCACGAACTGGACGTGCTGGTCCTCGACTCCTACGAGCTGGACCCGGCCGGCGCGGGCGCACTGCGCGCGGCCGGCGTCTACACCCTCGCCCTGATCGACGGGGACAGTCGGGGCCAGGACGCGGACCTCTACCTCGACCAGAACTTCGGTGCGGAGCTGCCCGGGCTGGGGTCCGGAGCGGGGCTGGGTTCGGCAGCGGGGCTGGCTACCGGGGCGGGGCCGGCTGCCGGGGCGGGGCCGGCTGCCGGGGCGGGGCCGGCTGCCGGGGCGGGGTTGCCCGGCCGGTTGCTCGCCGGGAGCGGGTACGCCCTGCTGCGCGACACCGTGATCAGCGCCCGGCCGCCGGTCGCCCCGCCTGCCACGGCGGTCAGCCGCCCCCGGGTGCTGGCCTTCTTCGGCGGCACCGACGCGGTCGGCGCGGCCCCGGTCCTGACCCGGGTGCTGGTGGCCACCGGTCACCCGATGGACCTCACGGTCATCGTCGGGCGACCCGAGATCGAGGCCGAGGTCGAGGACGTCACCCCCGGCCGGGGGCAGATCATCCGACCGGTCCCACCCACCACCACGCTACCGGCACTGATCACGGAAGCCGACCTGGTGGTCAGCGCCGCCGGCACATCCACCTGGGAACTCTGCTGCCTCGGCGCACCCAGCGCACTGGTCTGCGTGGTCGACAACCAACGTGCGTCGTACACCCGGGTGGTGCGGCACGGCCTGGCCGCCGGCCTCGGCGAGTTGCCGGAGCTGACCGCTGGCGGCGTCGCCGGGCGGGCCGCCCGCGCGACGGCGGCGCGGACCCTGCACGGGCTGCTCAGCTCGCCGCAGCGGCGCGCGACGCTCGCCACGCGCGCCTGGTCCACCGTCGACGGGCAGGGCCGGGCACGGGTGGTGGACGCGGTGTTCGACGCCGTACGCGCCGCCGTCGCCGGCTGATCGCAGAAGGTCGAGGTCACGCTCGATCCTGGAAACAGTCCTCTCGAACCGCGCGAGAGGCCACCGCATCCAGGATCGAGCACGATCGTGGCGAGGAGGAGCGGGCGGGCACGGTCCACGGCTAGCACGGGTGTACGAAAGTGCTGCTAGGGTGGCTGCATGACGCAGGCCGCCTACCAGCCGTCGATGCTCGACCTGGCCGACGCCGGGCCGACCCTGGGGCCGCTGCCCGGCCAGATCCGCCGGCACCAGCTCAGCCGGGGCGCCTGGGTCGACCACCTCCCCGGCTGGGTGCGCGGCTCCGACACGGTCCTCGACACCCTGCTCGCCGAGGTGCCGTGGCGTGCCGAACGGCGCACCATGTATGACGCCGAGGTCGACGTGCCTCGCCTGCTCTGCTGGTACGACGGCGCAAGGCAACTCCCCCACCCCGTGCTCACCGCCGCGCGGGCCGCGCTGACCGGGCACTACGCGTCCGAGTTGGGCGAGCCCTTCGTCACCGCCGGCATGTGCCTCTACCGCTCCGGGCGCGACAGCGTGGCCTGGCACGGCGACACCATCGGCCGCTCGGCGCACACCGACACGATCGTCGCGATCGTCTCCTTCGGAGCACCCCGACCGCTGCTGCTACGCCCGCGCGGCGGCGGCGAGAGCCTGCGCTTCCCGGTGGGCCACGGCGACCTGATCGTCATGGGCGGCTCCTGCCAACGCACCTGGGAACACGCCATCCCCAAGACCACCCGCCCCGTGGGCCCGCGAGTCAGCGTCCAGTTCCGTCCCCACAACGTCGCCTGATCCGGGGCTAGAGGAGGCCGGCCAGTTTGTAGAGGACCAGGGAGCCGGCTACCGCGACGTTCAGGCTGTGGCCATGGCCGACCATCGGAATCTCCACCGCCGCGTCCAGCTGGTCGAGCGCCTCGGGCGGGATGCCGGTCGCCTCGTGCCCCAACAGCACGACGGTGCGGCCCCGAGCGGCGGGCAGATCACCGAGCCGAACGGCCTCGTCAGCCAGTTCCACCCCGAGGACCCGGGTGCCGGCGGCCCGTTCGGCGGCCAGCCAGCGCAGCGGACTGCCGACCCGGTGGACGCAGCCCGGTTGGCGCAGGGTGTTGCCCCGGGCCACGGCCTCGTCCACCCAGCGGAATGGAGGCACGGCGAGGCAGGCACCGACCGCGTCGCACGTACGTAACAGGGTGCCCAGGTTCGCGCCGTGCATCGGCCAGAGTGGGGCGGCGATCAGGTGACCCCAACAACGGTGTGGCCGGGGACGACGGGCGGCGCGCAACTCACGCCTCGGTCGGACCCGGATGGCGGCGCTCACGCCGCGCCGGCGACTCCGCCGGACAAAGCTGAAATCATGTTGAGGGGTGCTTAGCGGCGCACCCAGACCCTCACCGACGACAGAGCCGCCACCATACCGCGCTGGCGGACGCCCCAGTTGGCATGATCGTGCTCGATCCAGGATCGAGTGGAATCACCGCGTCTGCGATGCCACTACTTCCAGGATCGAGCACGATCTTCGGCGGGCCGGGCACGCCGAGCGCGCCCGGGGACGGCGCGACAACCCGAGGCGGGGGGTTAGTCGCGTTCGATCAGGTGACCTACCACCGTTGGGCCGAGCATCACCGCGAAGCCGGAGCCGTCCCGACGCGGGTCGGCCGCCGGCAACTCCACCGGCTCGCCGGTGCCGGTGGCGCCGACCGGACGCGGCCCCACCCAGGCGACGGCCACGTCCGTCTCACCCTTGAGGAAGCGATGGGCGCGCACCCCAGCGGTCGCTCTTCCCTTCGCCGGGTACGCCCGGAACGGCGTCACCTTGACCGTCGCCCCGGTGGAGGTCACCACCATCGGCTCACCGTGCCCCGGATCGTCGGTGCGTACCGCGCCGAAGAAGGCCACCCGCGCCCCGGGGGCCAGATTGATGCCGGCCATGCCGCCACCCTTGAGACCCTGCGGGCGGACCAGCCCGGCGGCGAACCGCAGCAGCGACGCCTCAGAGGTGACGAAGGTCAGCGTCTCGGCACCGTCGGTCAGCCAGGTCGCCCCGACCACCTCGTCGCCGTCGCGCAGGCCGATCACCTCGAACTCGTCGGAGCGCACCGGCCACTCCGGCACACAGATCTTCACCATGCCCTGCCGGGTGCCCAGCGCCAGCCCGGGTGAACCGTCCGCCGGCCCGCCGAGAGGGGCCAGGCCGACCACCGTCTCTCCCGGCGCCAACGGCACCAGCTCGGCGGCGGACATACCGCCTCGCAGCGACACCGTGCCGGCCTGCTCGGGCAGCACCGGCAGCGGAAGCACGTCGACCTTGAAGGCCCGACCGGCGCTGGTCACCAGCAGCACCCGACCCCGGGCGGTGGAGTGCGCGATCGCGCGTACGGTGTCGTGCTTGATCCGGCCGTTGCGTCGGCGCCCCTCGGCGCTCTCCTCCGACTCGGCCGCGGTCCGGGCGACCAGCCCGGTCGCTGAGAGGATCACCTGACACGGGTCGTCGGCGACCTCCAGCGGCCCGGCCGGCGCGGACGCGGCCAGCACCTCCTTGAGGTCGCCGTCGACCAGCGTCGTCCGCCGTTCGGTGCCGAACTGCTTGACCACGGCGGCCAACTCGTCGGAGACCAGCTTCTTGAGCACCCGCTCGTCGTCCAGGATCGTGGACAGCTCGGCGATCTCGGCGCGCAGCCGCTCCTGCTCGGCCTCCAGCTCGATCCGGTCGAACTTCGTCAACCGGCGCAGTGGAGTGTCCAGAATGTAGGTGGCCTGGATGTCGGAGAGGCCGAACCGGCTCATCAGCCCGTCCTTGGCGGCCTGCGCGTCGTCACTGCTCCGGATCAGCCGGACGACCTCATCGATGTCCAGCAGTGCGATCAGCAGGCCGTCGACCAGGTGCAGCCGCTCCTGGCGCCTACGCCGGCGGTACGAGGTGCGCCGCGTGACCACCTCGTACCGGTGGGCCAGGAAGACCTCCAGCAGCGCCTTCAGCCCGAGGGTACGCGGCTGCCCGTCGACCAGCACCAGGTTGTTGACACCGAAGGACTGCTCCAGCGGGGTCAACCGGTAGAGGTCGGCGAGCAGAGCCTGCGGGTTGACCCCGACCTTGCACTCGACGACCAGCCGGGTGCCGCTCTCCCGGTCGGTGAGGTCCTTGACGTCGGCGATGCCGGTCAGCCGCTTGGTCTTGGTGACCTCGTTGGTGATCGCCGCGATGACCTTCTCCGCGCCCACGCCGTACGGCAGCTCGACCACGGTGATCGCCTGGCGGCCACGGCTGCCCTCCAGGGGGCCGATCTCCACCTTGCCGCGCATCCGCACCACGCCGCGCCCGGTCTCGTACGCCCGGCGCACCTCGTCCAGGCCGAGCAGCACGCCACCGGTGGGCAGGTCGGGGCCGGGAACGTACTCCATGAGCTTGTCCAACGTGGCGTCCGGATGGTTGATCAGCCAACGGGCGGCGGAGACCACCTCGCCGAGGTTGTGCGGGATCATGTTGGTGGCCATCCCGACCGCGATGCCGGACGCGCCGTTGACCAGCAGGTTGGGGAAGGCCGCCGGAAGCACGGTCGGCTGGGTCAGCGAGCCGTCGTAGTTGGGCTCGACGTCGACGGTGTCCTCGCCCAGCTCGCCGACGAGCAGCATCGCCTCGCGCGACATCCGCGCCTCGGTGTATCGCGCCGCCGCCGGTCCGTCGTCCGGGGATCCGAAATTGCCATGCCCGTCGATGAGCGGCACGTTGAGCGAGAAGTCCTGCGCCATCCGGACCATCGCGTCGTAGATCGCGGTGTCGCCGTGCGGGTGGTAACGACCCATCACGTCGCCGACGACCCGGGCCGACTTGACATGCGACCGGTCCGGACGGAAACCGGCCTCGCTCATCGCGTACAGGATCCGTCGGTGCACCGGCTTGAGGCCGTCGCGGGCATCGGGCAGAGCGCGGGAGTGGATGACCGAGAACGCGTACTCCAGATAGGAGTCGGACACCTCGGTGACCAGCGGGTTGTCGAAGACCCGCGCGCCCGCCTGGTCGAACGAGGAGAGATCGACCTTGTTTTCCTTACGGCGTGCCATGGTTCAGCTCTTCCTTCTGCCGTCAGGCGTCGATGGCGTCGCGGTCGACCCGGTCGGCGGAGTCGATGAGCCAGTTCCGGCGCGGCTCGACCTTCTCGCCCATCAGCAGTTCGAGGATCCGCTCGGCGGCGTCCACGTCGTCGAGGGTGATCCGACGGACGGCGCGGGTGGCCGGGTTCATCGTGGTGTCCCACAATTCGTCGGCGTTCATCTCACCGAGGCCCTTGAAACGCGGAATGGGGGTGACGATCTGCTTGCCGGCCTTCTCCAGCTTGCGGACCGTCGTCTCCATCTCTGCCTGCGTGTAGGTGTAGACGGTCTGCGGGTTGCGCCCCCTCGTTGTGATCTTGTGCAGGGGCGGCATCGCGGCGTAGAGCCGGCCGGCCTCGATCAGCGGGCGCATGTACCGGGCGAAGAGGGTGATCAGCAGCGTCCGGATGTGCGCGCCGTCCACGTCGGCGTCCGCCATGATCAGCACTCGACCGTAGCGCAGGGAGGTGAGGTCGAACGTACGCCCGGAGCCGGCGCCGAGCACCTGGACGATCGCCGCGCACTCGGCATTGTCCAGAACCTGCTGGAGGTTGGCCTTCTGGACGTTGAGGATCTTGCCTCGAATCGGCAGAAGCGCCTGGTATTCGGACGATCGTGCCATTCTGCTCGTTCCGAGGGCGCTGTCGCCCTCCACGATGAACAGCTCACTACGTGCCACGCCGGTGGCTCGGCAGTCGACCAGCTTCGGCGGCATCGACGCGCCCTCCAGGGCGGTCTTGCGCCGGGCGGCGTCCTTCTGCTGCTTCTGGGTGAGCCGCACCCGCGCCGCGTCGACCACCTTCTGCAGGACGGTGCGCGCCTCGGCCTTGGTGCGCCGGTCCTCCAGCCACGCCTTGATGTGTGCCTCGACCAGGGTGTGGATCACCTTGGTGATGCCGGTGGTGGAGAGCTCGTCCTTGGTCTGCGAGGTGAACTGCGGCTCGGGGATGCGCACGTGCACCACAGCGGTCATCCCCTCCAGCACGTCGTCCAGGGTCGGCGGCTCCTCCTTCGCCTTGAGCAGCCCCCGGGTGTTGCGGACGGCGTCGGCGATGGTGCGGACCAGTGCCCGCTCGAAGCCCTTGCGGTGGGTGCCGCCGTGCGCGTTGCGGATGGTGTTGGTGAAGCACTCCACGGTGCGCTCGTAGCCGGTGCCCCAGCGGAACGCCACCTCGACCTCGGCGCGGCGCTGCACGTTGGACTGCATGACGCCGTTGGCGTCGGCGGCGTTCTCCCGGTATGTCCCTTCGCCGGTCACCAGCAACATTCCGGAGACCGCCCGGTCGCCGGCCGGAGCGATGAACTCCACCATGTCGCTGAGCCCGTTGGGATAGTGGAACCGCTCCTCGGCGGGCGCCTCCCCGGTCAGGTCGCGCAGCAGATACTCCACGCCGGGAACCAGGAAGGCGGTGTTGCGCAGCTTCATCCGGACCGCGTCGACGTCGAGCGCCGCGCCGGTCTCGAAGTAGCGGGCGTCGTGCCACCAGCGGATCGAGGTGCCGGTGGCCTGCCTGCGCTTCATCGCGCCGACAACCTGGAGCCCGGGGCCCGCGGTGAACGGCGCGTCCGGGCCGTCGCCGTCGAAGATCCCCGGCACGCCGTGCCGGAAGGACATCGCGTGGATCTTGCCGGCCCGACGGACGGTCACGTCGAACCGGCGGGACAGCGCGTTGACCGCTGACGCGCCGACCCCGTGCAGGCCGCCGGAGGTCTTGTAGCCGGAGCCGCCGAACTTTCCGCCGGCGTGCAGCCGGGTGAGCACCAGCTCGACCCCGGAGATGCCGGACTTGGCGTGCACGTCGGTCGGAATGCCCCGGCCGTCGTCGTCGACCTGCACCGAGCCGTCGACGTGCAGCGTCACCTCGACGTTGGTGGCATGACCGGCGACACCCTCGTCGGTGGAATTGTCGAGGATCTCGTTGACGAGGTGACCCACGCCACGGCTGTCGGTGGAACCGATGTACATGCCGGGCCGCTTGCGGACAGCGTCCAGCCCCTCGAGGTGCGTGAGGTCATCGGCCCCGTACAGGGTGTCAGGCTCTGCGGTCAACTGGTCGTACTCCCCGGTCTCGGCGGTGTGCTGCCGCTCACCGGCGAGATCAGCCGGCGTGGCGCGCCGCAGCGAGCCTAGCCCGAGGTTGGGACAACTCCTGGAGCACCTACGCGACCCGCCGCGCGCCAGCCCCCGGACGTGAGCCACGGAACAGCTTTGTCGCCGTGAGCGTCGCAGCAGTGATCGAACGATTCTGGTACGGGGCATTGACGCCCTTGACGCCGGGGTGATCTGATCGCGCTCTCAGAGAATCTTTCATCTTTCGATGGATGGGAGCCCCCATGTCCAGGTTCCGGCGTACCGCGCTCGCTGCGGCACTCACGATCGTCACAGCCGCGCTGTCGACCGCCGTCGCACTGCCCGCCCCCGCATCCGCCGCGCTGCCCACCGCGGCGGTGGCCCTCGGCGACAGCTTCATCAGCGGCGAGGGCGCCGGGGCGTACACCCCGGTGGTCGACGTCAACGGGGTCGCCCAGGGCTTCCCCGGCTGGACGGCGCCGAACAACAACGCGTACTTCTGCCACCGCTCGGCAAACGCGTCGCTGAACCAGGCCGACCTGCCGGGCATCCAGAACCGGTTCAACCTGGCCTGCTCCGGCGGCCAGCCACACGACATCGCCACGGCGTCGGCGGCGCGCGAGAAGGGCCGCACGGTGGCCGCGCAGATCGACCAGCTCCGCGCCGTCGCGCAGACCCAGGACATCGATCTGGTGCTGCTCGGGCTGGGCTCGAACAACAGCTCGTTCACCTTCGGCAGCGTCGCCGAGAAATGCGCCAACCGGTTCATCGCCGACGCCTGGACCGGCTGGTGGGAGTTCTGGGCGTACCTCGGTGGTCCGGTGGAGCAGAAGCCGTGCACCGACGCCGACCTGGCCACCGCCGCACAGTTCAGCGCCGCCACCGCGGAGACCACCGCCGCGGTACGCCAACTGCTGGCCACCCTGGACCAGGTGGACGCGGACGGTCAGCACCGGGTCGTGTTCCAGGACTACACCAACCCGCTACCGCTGGACCTCGAACCGACCTTCCACACCCAGGACGGCCGCGACGACACCCGGGACAAGTTCCGCGACCTCGGTGCCGAGCGGTACGCGGCCGGCTGCCCGATCCACCGGGCCAGTCTCGCGCCCGGGCACCGCTTCTCGCAGGGCCTGGGCACCCTCGTGAAGTCGACCCGGGACACCCTGGCCGCCGAGTTCCCCGGTGCCGACCTGGTCTATCTCAACGTGCAGCGGGCCTTCGACGGTGCCCGGCTCTGCGAGTCGCCGGCCAGCCCGAGCGGCGCGCTGGCCACCCCGATCCGTCTGCAGGACGGCGCGAACGGCACCTTCGTCACCAGCCTCTCCGGCAAGGACAAGATCGCCATTCAGCGGATCGCCAACACCTGCGTCAGCTACTTCCAGACCTGCCAGGAGTCGTGGCACCCGAACGCCACCGGGCACCAGGTGCTCGGCCAGTGCCTGAGCGGCGCCGCCACCACCAGCGCACGATCGGTGGCCTGCGTCCGCGCCGGCGACGGGACGATCTCCGTCTCCTGAACCGGTCACGTGTCCGGAGGCCCCGCCACCCGGCGGGGCCTCCGTCGCGTCGAAACGGTGCCAACCGCTCGAACCCGCCGGACCGTGCCGACCGGTCGCCCGGCGGGACCGGCCGGGCTCACTCGTCCTGATCCAGCGGCACCAGCTCGCCGTCGCGCTCCACCCGAACCTCACCGGGGTCCTTGCGCGGGGCGACCTCGGCGGTGGTCCTGTGCGGGTCGTTATCCGGATGCATGAGCACCGCATCGGTCTTGGCGGTCTTCTCCCGGCTCTCGTCCGGCTGCGACATCCCGTTTTCCCCTCTCCGTCAGCGTCCCTCCGGCGTCTACCCACCACCGACCGGACGACTCCTGCCGGTGGCCGCCCGGTACGGCGACGACCCGGATGTCCCCGGCGTGCCGGGGCGACCTCGGATCGGCCGGCACGGGCCGGGGTTAGCGGCCCGGGCGGTGGGTAAGCCGCAGCGCCCGACACGGCGGAAGGGGATCACATGTCCGAACGGCACACCGCACTGCGCTCGATGCACGATCTGGGCCTGGCGGCCTGGTTCGGCGGCTCCCTGATGGGAGCCTTCGGCGTCAACGGCGCAGCGGCGAAGATCAGCGACTCGACCCAACGACTTCCGGTCGCGTCGGCCGGATGGTCCAAGTGGACCCCGGTCAACGCGGCCGCGATCGGCGCGCACCTGGCCGGGGCCGTCGGCGAGTTGGTGACGGAGAGCCCACGGGTCGCCAGCCAGGCCGGAGTGGCCCGGGCCAGCACCATCAAGACCGCGCTGACGATCGGCGCGCTCGCGGTGACCGGTTACAGCCGGTTGATCGGCATGCGGTTGGAGAAGGCGGGTGCCCCGCCGGTCAGCGGGGCCACCGAGCCCAACCACCAGACCCCGGCCAGCGTGGCCTCCTCGCAGCGGCAGATGAAGCTGCTCCAGTGGGCGATTCCGGCGCTGACCGGAAGCCTGGTCGTGGTCACCGCGTACATGGGCGAGCAGCAGAAACCCGGCCAGGTGTTCCGGGGAATGCTCGGCCGGGCCGGCGGTCTGTTCAGTGCCCCGAAGGGGATGGCCAAGATGGCCGGCATGAGCATGGGCGGCAAGCGTCAGATGGCGATGGCGGGCCGCTGAGGAACGGACCGGACGGCCATTGCCCCGCCGCTCCTGTTCGGCGGGGCGATGGTCGACCGGCCGCAGGGACCGGTACGCCACGGGGAGGGCATCGGCCCTGACCCGCGCAACCGTCCGCCGGTGGCGGCGGACCGACGAGCGAGGTGGCCATGACGGCGTACGAGGGACGCAGCGGCGGTGACCGGCTGGAGCCGGAGGCGGTTCAGCCGTGGAAGACCGAGGACGGCTTCGACGCCGAACCGCCGTGGGGCGCGGGCGAGGACTCGCCGATGGACGAGGGCAGCGAGACGACGGCGGTGCCCGAGGGTCGACGCGGAGAGCGGGGCGCGGGCGCACCGGCGGGCCGGACCAACCCGGCCGGTCGGCACGGCTTCGGCTCGGTCGAACCCACCCGGACCACGGCGGCCGGCCCGGGCGCGCCGCCGGACCCGGCACCCAGTGGACGGTCCTTTCCCGACGACGCGGACATCAACGAGCGCAGCCAGGACGCGCTGCGCACCCGCGGCCGGCGATCCTGACACCATCCGCGACGCTCATCCGGGCTAGGTGACACCGACGGCCGGCACGGATCACCTGGTGGACGCGACCCGGTCGGGCACGGTCGGCCGGTCGACACCGACCGCCGGCCGAATGATCGTCTCGGTCAGCAGCTGCGCCAGCCGGGTCGCGTCCCGTTGGGCCTGACCCGCGCAGCAGTTGTTGAACAGCACGTGCAGTTCGTCGGCCGGACCGGCCAGCTCGGCCAGCAGCCCGGACCAGTGCCGCAGCTCCTCCTCGGCGTACGCATAGCGGAATTTGTCCTGTTTGTCACCATCGTGCCAGGCGTCGCTGTGGCCGTGGAACCGGACGATCGCCGGCTCCGCCGTGGTGGCGAGGATCGGTGGCACCGACGACGGATGCCCCTGCGGCATGTCGACGCAGACCAGCGAGAGGTCGTGTGCGCGGAGCAGGTCCAGGGTGTCCACGGTGGCTCCCGCGTCGAACCAGGACCCGTGTCGCAGCTCCACCGCGACCCGCCACGGCCGGCACCGCTGCGCCAGCTCGACGATCCGGCGCTCGGCGGCGGCGCCGCGCACCAGCCACGGCGGGAACTGCAACATCACCACCCCCAGCTTGCCGGCGGCCGCGATCGGCTCCAGCGCCGCCCGGAACCGGGACCACAACTCGTCGTACGCCCGCTCCGGCAGGTCGCGGCGGCGGATCCGGCTCGGGCCGGTGGCCGGGCGCAGGTCGCGGGGCAGCGCTGCGACCGGCGTCGGGTGACCCGTGAAGAGGCTGAACGCCTTGACGTCGAAGGTGAACTCGGGCGGCGTGGCGTCGACCCAGCCCTGGGTGACCTCGGGCACCGGGATCGCGTAGTAGGAGGTGTCCACCTCGACCAGCGGAAACCGACCGGCGTAGAAGCCCAGCCGGCCGGCCGGCGTGTTGGCCGAGCGCGGGTACCACCCGGAGCGCAGCAGCGACTGGTCGGCCCACGAGGACGTGCCCACCCTGATGACAGCCATGTCACTCAGTGGACCGCCCCGTGCTCGGATCGGCAACCGCTGGCGGCGGCGCGTCGTGTCGGGCCTGGACTGTCGGTGCATCGCCCTACGCTGACACCGAAGCGGACCGTGACGGAAGGGGCGGCACATGACCAGCACCGAGCAGCAGCTCACCGGGGAGCGGGCCGACCTGCTGCAGACGCTTCGCCGGCACCGGGGTTTCCTGTTGCAGACCGTGGACGGGCTGTCCGACGAACAGGCGGCCACCCGCAGCACCGTCAGCGAGCTCTGCCTGGGCGGTCTTGTCAAGCATGTGGCCGGCACCGAGGAGCGGTGGATACGTTTCGCCGTGGGTGGCGCGGAGGCGATGCAGCGCGAGGACGTCGACTGGACCGGTCAGTTCCAGATGGCGTCGGGCGAGACCCTGGCCGGTCTGGTCGAGCGGTTCCAGCAGGTGGCCGACCAGACCGACGAGTTGGTCGTCACGCTCGATCTGGACGCGGCGCATCCGCTGCCGCAGGCGCCCTGGTTCGAGCCGGGGGCGAGCTGGACGGTCCGCCGGGTGCTGCTGCACGTGATCGCCGAGACGTCCCAGCACGCCGGGCACGCCGACATCCTGCGCGAGGCGATCGACGGCGCCAAGACGATGGGGTGACGGCCCTCGCCGGCCGATCGCCTGTCAGTCCGCCCCGATGAGGCCACGGATGTAGGCGGCCTGGCCAGCGTGCTGCAGGTCGTCGTCGACGACGCTGACCAGTCGCACCCCGAGGGTGACGGGAGGATCCCACGACTCGTCGACAACCCGGTCCAGATCCGCCGGCCGCAGCCCGGCCAGGAAACGCCCGGTCCGTGCCGCGACCGCGTCGTAGTAGTCGACCAACACCTGTGCGCTCTCCGGTCGCACCGCCGCGACCTGCTCGGCCGAGTAGCCGTAGCCGGTGTCGTCCGGGTCGGTGGCGAGCCCGAACCGGCCCGCCCAGTCGCCACTGGCCCACACCTGGTCGGCGTCGAGCAGGTCGGCCACGTGGTGGTCCTGGATCCTGGTCAGGTGCCAGACCAACCAGCCGATCGAATTGACGCCGCCGCCGGGCGTCCAGCGCAACTGCTCGGGGCTGAGGCCGTCGACCGCCGCCCGGACGAGGTCGGGCAGCCGGTCGTACGCCTCGGACAACAGGTCACTCACGTCCACGGTTCACGCCTCCTGGTTCGTCCCCGATCAGGTACCGCCGACGCGGGCGGCCAAACCTCGGCCGCTACGGTGATCAAGTGGTCGCGGCGTTGGAGCTGTATCTGGACCCGGACGCCACCCGGCGGATCCGGGCGCTCTGGGACGCGCTGGAGGCCGAGGGCGTGCAGAGCATGCGCTCGCTGCTGGAGCAACGCCACCGTCCGCACCTGTCACTCGCGGTGGCACCCCGTTTCGACCCCGAGCAGGTCGCCACGGCTCTGCGCGGCACGGTCGTGGCCGCCCCGCTACGACTCGACTTCCAGCACGCCGGCCAGTTCGTCGGCCGGGTGCTCTGGCTCGGCCCGGCGCCCACCCCGGAGCTGCTGGTTCACCACCGACTGGTGCACGACCGGCTCGCCGCCGCCGGCATCACGCTGGTCGAGCACTACCAGCCGGGGCGCTGGGTGCCGCACTGCACCCTCTCCATGCGGGTGCCGAACGCGCTGATGGCCGCCGCGGTGCGCCGCTGCCTGGAGGTGTTGCCGCTGGCCGCGACCGTGGTCGGCGCGGCGCTGACCGACCACGCCCGCGGCATCGCCCACCCGCTGCCCTGACCGGTCGCAGCCCTGACCGGTCGCAGCCCTGACCGGTCGCAGCCGTGGGTGAGGTGCTGCGGCCGGCCGAGCGCAGACAGTGTCCATCCAGGTCAGGGGTTGCGCCGCCGTCGAGCGGCGACGGCGGCGCTCAGCGCGGCGGTGAGCGTGACCGTCGCTCCGGCGAGCAACAACCGGCGAGGGCCCTGGGGGGCGAGCGCCCCGGCGAGTCCGGTGCCGAGCGACGCGGCGGCCACCTTCAGCGCGGCTGTCGACACGAACACCTGCGCCCGCGCGGAGTCCGGCGCGTACGCCGACCGGGCGGCCAGGGTCGCCGCGAAGAGCGGCGCACTCGCCGCCCCGGCCAGCGCGAAGGCGACGACCGCCGTTCCGAACCCCGGCACGGCGGCGCAGAGCGCCACCGCCACCGCACCGAGCACGGCCCACCGAACCGTGATCCGTTCCGGCTCACCCCGCAGGGGAAAGGCCGTGACCAGCAGCGAGGCGGCCAGATTGCCGCAGCCGTAGGCGGCGGCGAGCACCGCGCCGGAGACCGCCTCCCGGCCGAGGTTTGCGGCCAGGGCGACCGCGAGCACCGACACCGCGCCACCGGTGAGCGCGGCGACGGTGGTGACCCCGGTGACGCGCCTCAGCGGTCCCCTTCCGAGCACGGCCCGGAACACGCCACGGTCGCGCGGGACACCGGGCTCGGCCGGGCCGTTCGCCGACGCGTCCGGTGGAGGCGCTGCCGGCAGCGTGCGCACCAGGGCTGCCGCGAGCAGGGTGGCGACGCCCAGCCCGAACAGGGACATCCGGGGGCCGGCAATCGCGGCGAGGGCCGCCACGACCGCCGGGCCCGCACTGCCACCCACTCCGTAGGTCACCGCATCCCAGCCCTGCCCACGCCGTTGTGCCCGCTCGCCCGGGTCGAGCAGCGCGGCCAGTCGGCTGCTCAGCCCACCGGTCAGCAGCGGCCCGCAGGCACCGGCAACGATCAACAACGCCGCGGACACGCCAACCGGTGCCCGGCCGAGAAGCAGCGCAGTGGTCGTGACCGCGCCGGCATAGGTGGCGAAGGCGACCGCGAGCAGGCCCCGACCGTCCCGCGCCCGGTCCAGCGCCCGGGCGAGCACCGGCCCGAGCAGGTGCGGCGCGGTCAGGCAGGTGGCGAGCAGCCCGCCGAGCAGCGCCGGGCGGTGCGCACCGACCTCGGGAAGGGTGGCCAGCAGCACCACCCCGACGGCCGCACCGGCATCCGCGCCCCGGGCGAGCGCCGCCGCGACGAGGTAGCGCGGCAGCGCCCGAGGGCCGCGGTGGACCCGCGCCGTCGTGCCGAGACATGCGCTCACCCCTTCCCCGCTACCCAACTCGCCGCGGAACGCAACCTCGACGCGGCGTGCGACCGGCCCGACGACAGTCGGGAAACCGAAAACAGGCGGTGCCGAGGCGCCCGACTGTGGGATGGTGCGAGGTGGATGTCGTTCCCGGTGGCCGCCTGCCCACGCGCGGCGGCCCGGCCGGTGGCGCGGGCGCACGGTGGCGCCGCCCGGAACGGCTTCGACGACGAGAGGCGTTGCCCATGCAGGCTCAGCGCAGGCCACCGCGGACGGAGCGGAGCCAGACCAGGGACGACCGGACCGGCGGGGGTATGACCGGGGCGGCCACGCCACTGACCATCTGGGCCGCTGCGGTCCTGCTCGGCCGGATCGGCGCCGGCGAGGACGACAGCGAGGACGAACGGCACATCCTTCGCGGCATCGAGTGACCCCCGGTCACAGCCAGCCGCGCCGCTTGAAGATCAGATAGAGGGTGCCGCAGACCAGCACCATCAGCAGCAGCGCGAACAGGTAGCCGAAGCGCCACTGCAACTCCGGCATGTGGACGAAGTTCATCCCGTACACCGTGCCGATGAGCGTGGGCGCGAACAGGATCGCCGCCCACGAGGAGACCTTCTTCAGCTCCTCGTTCTGTGCGTAGCTGGCCGCCGTGAGGCTGCGCATGTCCTCGTTCTGCTGCTGCGAGACGAGGGTGGCGTTGACGGTGAGGATGTTCTGCAACAGGTGCCGGAAGCCGTCGACGCGTTCCACGACCTGGGTGAGGTGGTCGATCACGTCGCGCAGATAGCGGCGCAGCTCCTGGTCGGGGCCATAGTTGCCCGCGCCGGCCGCCAACGCGTCGAGCACGTGGAGCAGCGGGCGGGCAGCCCGCTGGAACTGGATGACCTCGCGGCTGAGCCCGTAGATGCGCCGGCTGGCGTTCGGGTCGCCACCGAAGACTTCGGTCTCGATCTCGTCGATGTCGTTCTCCAACCCGGCCACCACGGGCGCGTAACCGTCGACCACCTCGTCCAGGATGGCGTACAGGACCGCCTCCGGGCCCTGACCGAGCATCTGCGCGTCGGCTTCCATCCGCCGCCGCACGGCGGCCAGATCCGGTGCCTCGCCGTGCCGGACGGTGACGACGAACCCCGGCCCGATGAACAGGTGCAGCTCGGAGAACTCGACCTCCTCCCGCACGTCGTCGTAGCGGGCGGCCCGCAGCACCACGAAGAGGGTCTGCCCGTACCGCTCCAGCTTGGGCCGCTGGTGGGCGTTGATGGCGTCCTCGACCGCCAGGTCGTGCAACCGGAACTCCCGCGCCAGCGAGGTGATCTGCCCGATGTCGGGTCGGTACAGACCGATCCAGGCCATCGCCTCGTCCTGCTCCTGGAGGCAGCGGTATGTCTCGGCGAGACCGGCCGGCGACGCGAAACGATGGCCCCGGATGTAGATGGCGCTGTCCACCAGGCCCCCGGTGGCCGACCCGGCCGGCTCCTCGCCCGGCGGCTCGCTGCCGCGCGTCTCGTGCTCGTCGAGCTGGCGGCCGAAGCCTTCGCCCGGGCGGAACCGACGGCCGCCGACCATGATCCGCTCCCTCCCCGGAGGCATCCACCGGCGGTTGCCCGAACCGCCCGGCGGTGGGGGCAGGGACGCCGGGAGGCGCTGCTTCCCCCGTGCCCGGAGACCGAAACCCACCGGGGCGGCGGTGATGCCGAGCGTCACCGGAGCCGCCGCCCACACGTTCACGCGGGTTGACCCGTCGGTCGGGACGTCGTCGCTGAACGTGAGCGTGATCATAGCGACTGGACGATACGTCGGTTCCGGCTGCTAGCCTCGTGTCAGGTCATGAGCGCCAGCGCGAAGCCCCGGCTCGCTGGCCGGCAACCCTCCTCCGCGGTGGGGTGCCCCGGGTGAAGACCAGGCACCGACGGACGTCGGTGCAAGCGTGGCCTGGCACCCAGGTCAGCACAGACCCGGGAGAACCATGCGAATCCTCAGCACCGCCCCACCGGCCGACGCCGCGGACATCCGCGCCGGTCGGCTCTCGCCGGCACTGACCCGGCGACGGCACGTGGACATGATGCGGGTGTGCAGCGCCGCCTGTCGCTGCCACGCCGCGCGCTAGCGCGCCCCCTCCCCAGACCCATCCCAGCGGTACGCCCACCGGGCGCACCGTTCGGCGGCGCACGCCTGTGCCCGCCGGAACGAAACTCATTTCGGAGACACCTGTGCGAATCCTTCCTGCCCTGACCCGTGCCGCTGCCCTCGGCGCGGCCACGATCCTCGCCGCCACCGCGCTCACCGGCTGCGGCGGCGACGACACCTCGTCCGACGCCACCGCCAACCCGTACGGCCTGACGCAGGCGGGCGTGCTGCGCGCCGGCACGCTCACCGACGCCCCGCCGAACGTGTACCTGAAGGACGGTAAGTTCACCGGCTTCGACAACGACCTGCTGACCGCGGTGGCCGGCAAGCTCGGCCTGAAGGTCGAGTTCGTCGGCACCGACTTCTCCGCGCTGCTCTCCCAGGTCAACAACCGCAAGTTCGACGTCGGCAGCTCCTCGATCACGATCACCGAGGCGCGGAAGAAGACGGTCGACTTCGGCAACGGCTACGACTTCGGCTACTTCGGCCTGGACGTTCCGGCCGGCTCGCCGATCACCAACTTCGACCAGCTCACCGGCAAGCGGGTCGTGGTGGTCCAGGGCACCGTCCAGGACGACTACGCCACCGGCAAGCAGCTCAACCCGGTGCGGGTGCCGGACTACAACGGCGCGATCAACCAGCTGAAGGCGGGCACGGCCGACGCGTGGATCGCTCCGGCGGAGATCGGCGAGAAGTCGGCTGCCGACAGCAGCGGGAAGATCACCGTGGCGGCCAAGCAGCTCAGCCCCGCACCGACCGCCTTCGCGGTCGCCAAGGGCAGCGACAAGCTCCGCGAGGCACTCAACAAGGGCCTCGACGAGGTCATCGCGGACGGCACCTGGAGCCGGCTGCAGTCGCAGTACTACCCGGGCCGGCCGATCCCGGCGGACTTCAAGCCGGGCAGCGGCACGGTGGCGGTGCCGGCCGCACCGTCGGCGTCCGCGTCCGCGTCCGCAGCGTCCTGACACACCACCGGTGACGAACGAGCAGGGCGGTAGGAGAGGCAACCGATGGATCCGTTGAGCACCCTCTGGGAGACCTTCTTCGACTGGGACTCCATGCGCGAGGCGCTGCCCGAGATGCTGACCGTCGGGCTGCCCAACACGCTGATCCTGGCGGTCTCCGCCGCCCTGCTCGGTTCGGTGCTGGGTCTGCTGCTGGCCGTTGCCGGCATCTCCCGCAGCCGGTGGCTGCGCTGGCCGGCGCGGGTCTACACCGACGTGTTCCGGGGGCTGCCGGCCGCGGCGACGATCCTCCTGATCGGCGTCGGGCTGGCGCCGCTGGGCATGGAGATCTGGGGGCCCGAGCCCTACCCGCTGGGCATCCTGGCGCTGTCGCTGATCGCGGCGGCGTACATCGGGGAGATCTTCCGCTCCGGCATCCAGTCGGTGGAGGCAGCCCAGTTGGAGGGCGCGCGGGCGCTCGGCTTCTCGTGGGCCGACTCGATGCGACTGGTGATCATTCCGCAGGGCATCCGGCGGGTGCTGCCGGCCTGGGTGAACCAGCTCATCGCGCTGATCAAGGACTCCAGCCTGGTCTACTTCCTCGGCCTGGTGGCCAGCCAGCGGGAGCTGTTCCGGATCGGGCAGGACTATGCGGCCACCACCGGCAACGAGTCCGCGCTGCTGCTGGCCGGGCTGTTCTACCTGGCGTTGACCGTGCCGCTGACGCACGTGGTCAACTGGATCGACCGGCGGCTGCGCCACGGCCGGCCGGCGGCTGCGCCAGCCGACGAGGACGATACCGATCTGACGCTGTCCGGCTCGACCGAAGGGGTCCAGCGATGACCACCGGCACGACCACCTCGGTCAGCGTCGACGTCCGGGACGTGCACCTCGCCTTCGGACCGAACCGGGTGCTGCGCGGGGTCGACCTGACCGTGCCGCGCGGCGCGACGGCCTGCGTGATCGGCCCGTCCGGGTCGGGCAAGTCCACCCTGCTGCGCACCATCAACCGGCTGATCGAGCCGGACCACGGCGACGTGCTGCTGGACGGACGCAGCGTGCTGCGCGACGACCCGGACGCGCTGCGGCAGCGCGTCGGCATGGTCTTCCAGCAGTTCAACCTCTTTCCGCACATGAGCGTGCTGCGCAACGTCACCCTGGCACTGCGTCGGCTGCGCAAGCTCGACGAGGACGAGGCGGTGGCGGTCGCCCGGGCCCAGCTGGAGTTGGTGGGGCTGGCCGGCAAGGTCGACTCACGGCCCGTGCAGCTCTCCGGCGGCCAGCAGCAGCGGGTGGCCATCGCCCGGGCGCTGGCGCTGCGGCCGGAGGTGATGCTCTTCGACGAGGCCACCTCGGCCCTCGACCCGGAACTGGTCAAGGGGGTGCTCGCCGTGATGGCCGACCTGTCCGCCGGGGGCATGACCATGGTGGTGGTCACCCACGAGATGGGCTTCGCCCGGCAGGTCGCCGACACCGTCGCCTTCATGGACCGGGGCGTGGTGTTGGAGGCCGGCCCGCCGGAGGCCGTCTTCGAGCGGGCCGAGCATCCACGGCTGCGCCGATTCCTCGATCAGGTGCTCTGAGCCGCCGGGGCTCACTCGACGCTTCCGCGGCCCAGCAGCCGGATCTCCTCGTTGTCCAACGCGGCCTGGAGGTCCTGCAGCACCAGGTCGTCGATCTCCCGCCTGTCGCGCAACCGGGTGACCTCCCGCCGCTTGTGGTCGAGGACGCCGAGGCGCAGGAGGCGGTCCAGGCGGCGTTCCTCCGTGGTACCCGCGCCGCTCTCGTTGACGTCATCGAGGTGCCGCTGGTACTCGGCCTGCAGCCTGCGTACCGTCTCCTCGCCGGCGCCGACCTCGGCGGCGACCTGCGGTAGCGCGGCCAGGCCAACCTCGGCGGCCCGCTGCCTGGCCTGTCGCAACTCGTCGGCCCGCTCGGGGTCGCCGGTCAGTCCCGCCCACCGCACCACGAGCGGAAGGGTGGTGCCCTGCACGAGCATGATCATCACGATCACCAGTGCGGTGACGAAGATGATCAGATCGCGTTCGGCCACCGGTCGGCCGGCGACGGTCACGGTCGGGACCGCCAACGAGGCGGCGAGGGAGACGGCACCACGGAAACCGGACCAGCCGGCCACGGTCCCCACCCGCCAGCTGGTCGGCCCGCCAAGTTGGTCCACCGGCCGGTTGGGCAGCAGCCGCGCCGATTCCACCGTCAGGTAGACCAGGACCAGCCGGGTGCCGACGACAACCACGGCGACCACCACCGCGATCAGCAAGGCCCTGGTCGGTGAGGTGCTGGCGATGCGCCTCACCGCCTGGGGTATCTGCGTACCGAGCAGGACGAACAGTCCTCCGTTGATGAGAAACGTGGACAGGTCCCAGAACGCGTACGCCAGCACCCGGGACCGGGCGCGGATCACCCGTGGGCCGGCGTAGGCCAACACCAGGCCGGCGACCACCACCGCCAGCACACCACTGGCGTGCACCGAGTCGGCGAGCAGGAACGCGGCGAACGGCGTCAGGACACTCAGCGCGCCCTCGCGCAGCGGATCATCGAGCCGCCTGCGGATCAGCACCGCGATGCCGCTCACCAGCAGGCCGGCGATCACGCCGCCGGCGGCGGCGCCGAGGAACTCCTCACCGATGCCGAGCGCGCCCGGCGCCGCGCCACCGGTGAGCAGACCCACCGTCACCGCGAACAGCACCAGGGCGGTGCCGTCGTTGATCAGGCTCTCCGCGTGCAGGGTGGTCAGGAGCTTGCGCGGCAGCTGCTTGGCCAGCCCGGTGACCGCAGCGGCGTCGGTCGGTGCGAGGACCGCCCCGAGCACCCAGGCGGCGGCGGGGTTCACCCCGAACGCCTGCGCGGTCAGCGACACCGTGACCATGGTGAGCACGACCAGCACCACGGCGAGCAGCCCGATCACCGGAAGGTTGGCCCGGATCTCGCGCAGGCTGAGGGTGAGGCTCTCCCGGTAGAGGATCGCCGGCAGGAAGATCAGCAGCACCAGATCCGGTTCCAGGGTCAGCTCGGACAGCGGCGGCACCAGCCCGAGCAGCACCCCGAACGCGATGAGCAGGACCGGCGGCGCGACGCTGTACCGGCCGCCGAGCGTGGTGCCGACCAGGACGGTGACGCCCAGCACCACGATCAGGACGAGCACCTCCACGGCGTACCCCCTCGATCCCTGGCCGACGGTGGCCGCGCCGGTGGTTCCATCTGACCGCACCCACAGGCCCGGTTCGCGGGAAAGCGGCAAGTCGCCTGAGGTGACGGTGCTCAGGCCGGGGACGCGGCGCGGCGTGCGCGGGCGGTGACCACACCGGCGGTACGGCGGTGCGCGGCCGCCTCGTCGGCGCGGCCCAGGGCGGCGGCCAGGTCGGCGAGGTGCCCGGCCACCGGGCCGAGGGTGAGCACCCCGCTGCCCGCGGCCAGCTCGGCGGCGGCCGGTCGAAGCTCGGCGGCGACCCGTTCCATCGTGGCCCGGTCGTCCAGGGCGAGCGCGGCCCGGGCGGTGAGGCAGAGCCGTGCCTCCCGCAGCAGGTCGTGCGGCCCGATCGGGAGTGTCCGCAGGGCCGCGCCGGCGGCGACCCACTCGCCGTCGGCGAGCAGCAGCAGCGGTCGGACCCACGGCTCGTGCGGGCCCCAGTCCAGGCCAGCCCAGTCCCCGCCACCGAGAGCCGACATCGGCCCGTCGTCGCCGCCGGACCCGGCGCGGTTGTCGTCAGCGGCGTCGGCCAGGCGCAGGCCGAGCAGTGCGAGCGGAAGCAGCCCGCGGCTCAGGCCCGGCATGCCGTCGGCGGGCAGGTGGTCGGCGGCCGCCCGGTAGGCGTCCGCCGCGGCGGCCGACTCGCCGTCCAGCGCCAGGCGCAGCGCGGCGTACCACCGGGTGAAGAGGCCGACCAGTGGCAGTTCGTACCGCTGCGCGAGGCGGTCGGCGGCGCGGGCGTGCGTGTCGGCGCCAGCCCGGTCGGCCGTCGCGCAGCAGGCCTGCACCCGGACGAGGTGACCCAGCACCTCGAAGGTCACCAGGTGCTCCCGGGCGGCGACATCGATCAGGTCGGCGCCGATCCGGGCCCGTTCGTCGGCCATGCCGACCCGGTGGAAGGCGTGCATGAAACGGGCGTTGAGTGCGAAGGCCAGCAGCCCAGGGTCGCCGATGGCGCGTGCGATGGCCTCGGCCTCGTCCGCCGCCCGGCGGCCACTGTCGGTGGTGGTACCGCGCAGCTCCAGCGCCAGCGTGCTCAGCAGTCGGCTGCGCTGAGCCGAGCCCTGCCCCGCGGGTGCGGCCAGGGCGCGCTCGGCGGCCCGGGCGATCCTCCCGGCGAGGCCGTCGTCGTCGTTGCGGGTCCAGATGGCCGGCACGACGAAGCCGGCCAGCACCTCCCCGATCAGATCGGGGTCGCCGACGGACTCCGCGTCGTCGATCGCCTCGGCCCGCCGTCGCCGCGCCTCGGCCAGTCGGCCCGTCACGGCCAGCGCGCGCCCCAGGCCGAGCACCGCACCGAGCCGCTCGCGCCGGTCGGCCCCACCGCAACGGTCGTACGCGTCGATCGCCTGCCCCCACAGGCGCGCCGCCTCGTGCGGGTTACCACTGCGCTCGGCCTGCTCGGCGGCGACGCGCGCGTACCCGGCGGCGCGGCCTGCGGCGACCGGTCCACCGGCGCGCAGCAGGTGGTGCGCGAGCGTGGCGGGCTCGGCGTGCCGCCGTTGTCCCAGCGCCTCGGCGACGGCGGCGTGCCAGGCGGCGCGCCGCGGCGCGGACAGGTCGGCGTAGAGCGTGTCGCGGACCAGGATGTGGGTGAAGCGCAGCCGCCCGTCGACGCCCTGCTCGGTGAGGAAGCCGGCTTGCAACGCGCGGTCCACGGCGTCGAGCAGGGTCGTGGGATCGTCGGTGAGCGTACCGAGCACCTCGGTGTCGAGGTCCCGGCCGAGCACGGCCGCCTGCCGCAGCACCGTGCGGGTCGGCGGGGGCAGCTGCGCCAGCCGGTGCCGGATGACGTCGCGTACCCCCGGCGGCACGGCCGCCAGCGCCAAGCCACCCTCGGTGGCGTACAGCTGGGCCAACTCTCGGACGAAGAACGGGTTGCCGCCGCTGCGGTGGTGGATCAGCCGCACGGTGGGTGGGTCCAGCTCCGGCCCGGCGACGGCGCGGGCCAGCTCCCCGGTCGCCGGCGCGGACAGGCCGGCGAGATATTCCCGGACCGGCTCCAGCCCGGCCGCCCGGGCCAGCGTTGCGGTGAGCTCCGGGCTGATCTCGGTGGCCCGGTAGGTGCCGAGGAGCAGCACCGGCCCGCTGACTGGCCGGGCGCCGGTGAGCAGCGCGGTCAGCAGGTCCAGGGTGTCCCCGTCGGCCCGGTGCAGGTCGTCGAGGACCAGCAGCACCGGCCCCCGGTCGGCGACCACCGAGACCAGCGATGCCACCGCGCGGTGCCGGCGGAACCGCGCCACGGCGGGATCGCCGGCGCCTTCGGTCGCGTCTGCCGTGACGGAGCCGTCCACGATCGGGTCTGCCGCTCCGGCGAGCGTGTCGGTGATCTGCGTCCATGGCCAGGCTGCCGGTGCGCCCTCGTACTCCGGGCTGCGCCCCCACGCCGTGGTCCAGCCCTCGGCGGCCAGGCGCCGGGTCAGCGTCTCGGCCAGCGCCGTCTTGCCGGCGCCCGGGTCCCCGCTGAGCAGGGCGAGCGTGGGTCGGCCGTTCCGAGCGGCTGCCCCAGCGGCCCGCCACAGACGGTCCAGCTCCGCGTCGCGGCCGACGAACGGTCGCTCCTGCGCCGGACCGCCCGGTCCGACCGGTCCGGGCAGCTCCGTCCGGGCGGCGACCTGGGCCGCGGCCGGCTCGGCCTCCAGGGTGAGATGTGGCGCCTGCGCGAGGATGTCGGCTTCCAGCCGCCGCAGTTCGGGCCCCGGGTCCACACCCAGCTCGGCCACCAGGACGTTCCGGGCCTGACGCAGCGCGGCCAGCGCCTCACCCTGCCGGCCGGAGCGGTACCGGGCCATGGCGAGCAGCCGCCAGGCGTCCTCGCGGAGCGGATGGCCGGCGAGGTGGGCCGGCAGTTCGGCGGCGGCCTCGTCGGGCCGACCCAGCGCCAACAGCGCCTCCGCCCGCCGCTCGACGGCGAGCAACCTCAGCTCGTCCAGCCGGTTGATCTCCGCGATCGCCCACGTCTCGCCCGCGACGTCGGCGTACCCGGGGCCGCGCCAGAGCCCCAGCGCCACGTCCAACCCGGCCAGGGCCGGTGCCGGACGTCCCGTCGTCAGCAGCCGGCCCGCCTCGGCGACCGCCGTCTCGAACCGATCGGCGTCCACCGCCTCCGGGGCGGCCCTCAGCACGTACCCCGGAGGCTCGGTGACCAGGAGCCGGGGTGGCTGCCGGGGCGGCCGGTCGGGCTCCAGTGCCCGGCGCAGGTCGGCGACGAAGGTGCGGATCGCGCCGACCGCCCCCTCCGGGGGCACCTCCCACAGGTCCTCGACGAGGCGGTCCACCGGCACCATCCGACCCCGGGCGACCAGCAGCCGGGCCAGCACCAGGCGGTGCCGGGGTCCCCCGAGCCGGACCGGGCCACGCCCGGTCGCAGCGGTCACCGGTCCCAGGACGCCGAAGGTCACCGCCACGGGTGCCGTCGGCTGCCTGGTCATGGCACCAATCTAGGCAGGTCCACGTGGTGGACCGCAGCCGCCGGCACTGATCGGACACTGACCGGTTGCTGATCTCCACGGGGCAGGCTCGACGTCGGACGACGACGACGGGCACCGCCCGGCGCCGGCCCTCCCCCTTCAGGAAGGTTTTCATGGACCCCAGCATCAACGGATTCGACTACCGACGTGTCGCCGTCGCCGACGGCGTGACGCTCAACGTCGCCGTGGGCGGCTCCGGGCCCGCCGTCGTGCTGCTGCACGGCTTTCCGCAGACCCACCTCATGTGGCGGCACGTCGCGGCGGACCTGGCCGCCGACCACACGGTCATCTGCCCCGACCTGCGCGGCTACGGCGACAGCGACAAGCCCGTCGACATCGACGGCGACGTGTACGCCAAGCGCACCATGGCCACCGACACCGTGGCGCTGGCCGCCGCGCTCGGTCATGAGCGCTTCGCGCTGGTGGGGCACGACCGGGGCGCCCTGGTGGCGTTCCGCGCCGGCCTCGACCACCCGGATGCGATCAGCCACCTCGCCCTGCTCGACGGGTTGCCCACCCTGGACATGTGGGAGGTGCTGCACGGCACCACCGCCGCGGTCGCCTTCCACCTCTACCTGATGGCGCAGCCGCCCGGCCTGCCCGAGGAGCTGATCGGCGGGAGCCCGGACGCCTTCTTCGGCCACTTCCTCGACGTGTGGAGCCGCGACCCCGGGGCGCTGCCGGCGGACGTGCGGGCCGCGTACCTGCGCGCGTCCCGGGCCGCGGTCACCTCGATCGTCGCCGACTACCGGGCGTCCGCCGGCGTCGACGTCGCCCACGACACCGCCGACCGGGCGGCCGGTACCCAGCTGCGGATGCCGGTGAGCGTGCTGCAACAGGACTGGGGCGCGGCGCTCGGCTACGACGCGGCCGGGGTGTGGCGAGCCTGGGCGCCGGACCTGGAGCACCGGACGGTCACCTGCGGGCACTTCATGGCCGAGGAGGCACCGGCGGAGGTGGTCCGGGCGGTCCGCGCTCTGCTCGCCCGCTAGTCAGACGACCGGCCGGTCACCATGCCACAAAAGTAAGATTTCCGACACCGGCCGTTACTCCGTGGCACGGTGGCCGGCCGGCAGGCCCCTCGTCCGCCCGGAGCGCGATAACCGCTACCGCATTCCTGGAAAACGCCCCTGACCTGCGGATATGTGACGTTGCACAGGTGGACGCACAGTGTGCGCGGGTGATACACAGGCAGTAACCGGCCAGCCAACGGCGGCGAGTCGACCCCTCTTCGACCCACGACCGTCCGCACCCACCGCCACCAGGGGCCTTGCCGCTCGGACCGCAACGAACAACGTGATCCCCGTACGGCACGACCCACCAGCCACCGGCGGGTGAACGAAGGTCCCCGACCAAGGAGTTGCCGTGGGAATCCTGCGCATCCGGTCCCGGCACCAGCCGTTCGAGATCGCCGCCCTGTCGATGGCCCCCGTCTGCGGTGTCCTCCTGCTGCTGCTCGACGTCCGACCCACCTCGGTGCAGATGTCCATGCCGGTGCCGATCCAGATCGGCTGGGAGAGCAGCCTGATCCTGGTCGGTGTGGGCGGCCTGTTGGGCATCCTGTGGCCCGGCCGGCTCGCCACCGGGCTCGGCATCGAACTCGCGTCGGTGCTGGTGCTGGGCACCATCAGCGGCATGTACACGACGGCGCTGCTGGTCGCGGCGGGCCGGCAGGCCGTCGCGGCGGCGTCGTTCATCGCCGCACTCTCGATCGGGTCCCTGTGGCGGGCCGCCCAGATCGCCGTCGACCTGCGCCGGCTGGCCCGGGCAACCCAGTGCGTGGGCGGCGCGTCCGTCAACGGCGGTGCGTCGTGATCTCTGCACCGGCACCCAACGCACCCGCGTGGCTGCAGATGGCGCTCAGCGTGTTCGGCATCCTCGGCGGCTCCACCGGCCTGGCGGCCATCGCCACCGTCGTGGTGCAGCGGGGCAAGTTCAAGGCGGACGCCGCCGACACCCTCACCGAGGCCGCCCTCACCCTGGTGCAACCGCTGCAGACCCGGATCACCGAGCTGGAGGACCAGGCGTTGAGCGCCCGGTCCGAGCTGGGGGTGCTGCGCGAGCAGGTCAACCAGCTCCAGTTCGTGGTCCGGGTGCTGACCCGGACGCTGGACCGGTGGCGGGCCGCGATCCGCGCGCCGGACGCCACCCTGCGCAAGGTACGAACGGTGGTCGCGGAGTCCGAACGCCTACCGGAGGACCGGTGACGAGCGCGTCCGGACGGCCGGTTTCAGCTACGACCCGGATCACGTAGACGCCCGGCGAGCTCGCGCACCGCCGCCCGGAACTCCGGATCGGACTCGCCCGGCTGGTGCCCCCGCAGTGGTGACGGCCGACGCTCCCCCGCCGCCGGCGCCAGGTCACTCGGGTCCCGCAGCCGCCGATCGACCCGCCCGGCGGGGTCGGTGGTGTCCGGCGGCGGATCGCCGGGCCGGCGCGCGGCGAAGATCCAGCCGCCGACCGGATCGGTGTCCCGCCACAGGTTCAGCCACCGCCACCCGATCCGCTCCCCCACCTCGCGGAGCACCTCGTCATTCAGGTACGCCGGAAACAACCGGGCGTACAGCCGGCCCAGCGGGGACCCGTACGTGAGCAGCGCGACCCGTGCGCGCACCTCCGAGGGCAGCCGCAGCACCGCGAGGGCCAGCAGCGCCGAGCCGTGGCTGTGCCCGCAGAGCAGCACCCCGGCGTGTCGCCCGGCGAGCTCGGTGATCCGGTCGACCAACTCCGGCACCGCACGGTCGGCGTAGCTGGGCGGCGCGAACGGGTGGGCCGCCCGGGGCCAGAAGGTGCCCAGGTCCCACAGGATCCCGACGTGCCGACGGAACCACGCCGTCCGGTAGGCGAGAATCCCGCCCAACAGTAGGGCGAACACCACGCCGGCGGTGAGGTAGCTGCCCACGGCGAGGCCGACACCGACGGACCCGGCGGGCAGCCCGAAGAGACGCCACGCCAGCCCGTCCGGTTCGAGCCCGAACAGCCCGAGAACGCTCGTGGCCAGGCCGATCGTCGCCAGCACCGCGTATGCGACGGCGAGCGTTCCCCACCACTCGGTGAACCGCGCCCGGGCGATGGCCCTCGTTCCCATTCGTAGATCCTGCGCAGCACCCGGCGGGGGTGCCGGGAAGTCCCGGGCGGTGATCGTCCTCGCGGCACGCCACCGTGGTCGCCGCGACGTGAGCGTCATCGCGCCGCCCAGCACCACGGCCGCGCTCACGTGGAGGAAGAAGGCCAGGATCGTCCACTGGTACGGCAGCGGCGGCTCGCCGTCACCCTGGTAACCGTCGAGCAGTTGCCCGCTCTGATAGACCAGATCAGCGAAGAACGCGCCGGACAGGCCGACCGCGATCGCCGCGATGACCGCCGCACCGAGTCCATGCGGCAGCGGGGCGCGGCGGTCCCCCCGAACGTGGTGCCACAGCACCGATCCGCTCAGCACCACCAGCAGTGCCATCTGACCGAACGCTGCCCAGTTGACGATCCGGTCGTAGCCCGGCAGCGCGTCCGACGACGGCCAGTCCCGCCCGTCCAGGGCGACGACGGCGAGAGTCGCCACACTCGCGGCGTACGCCACCGTTCGTAGCGTTGCGGCGGTGCGGACGGCCGCCCCCGCGGTCGCCGCGCCGTCCAGCAGCCCGGGAACGGCGAGCAGGCCGACGCCGACCACCAGCACCGCACCGCTGAGCGCCAGCAGAACGGTCGTCCAGACCGTCGGACCGCCGCTGGAGCGGGCCGTGAGCAGCGTCAGGTCCAGCACGGCCAGCGCCACGGCCACGTGGATCGCGCGCAGCCGTCCCACCAACGGCTCGACCGCCCACAGCGGGTGGCGGGGCGGACGGGGTCGGCGGGTGCCGAGCAGGCGGACGAGGACGACGGCGGCCACCGGCAGCAGAGCCAGCACGGCCAGTCGCTGCCCCGTCTGCCGGCCGTCGAGCTCGGCCGATCCGGTGGAGGGAGCCGCGCACCGGGCGGCACCGAGACACCGCCAGGCGAGCAGGTCGAGCGCGACACCGGCGGTCGACAGCACGTACAGCGCGGTGAGGTTGAGCGCGAGGAGCCGGCACAGCACGGTGACCCCGGCGCCGATCCGCCGGCCCGCCGGCCGCATCCAGACCGCGACGTTGCTGAGCATGAACGGCAGCAGGAAGACCAACGAGAGCGTCCGGCCGGCGGTGCCCGAGGGCAGGTCACCCCACCGGTACGCCTCCACCGTCACTCCGTCCGGGTCGGCGTCGCCGAGGCGCTCGGGCACCGGGCGGTGGAAGCCGCCGCTGGGGTCGCCGGCCACCTGCCGGACGTGCGCCCGGTAGAGGATCCGCTCCGGGCGTGCCCCGGAGATACCGTGCACGCGCAACTCCACGATGTCGTGCCGCCCCGGCCCGTCGCGGCGCCGTGACCCCTCAGACATCACGTCGCCGTTCCCGCGCCGCACGACCAGCGGTCCGTGGTCGACGAGGTGCCGGAGCCGTCTGCCCCGGGTGGCTACCCATGCCGCCGCCGGTCGGCGGCTGTGCCCGCGTCGGCAACTCGGCGGCGGTGCCTCCGGTCGAGCCGCGTCTCGGTCACGATCATCAGCAGGAGCAGGCCGGTGATGAGCGTGGCGGTGCCGAGCAGCGGCAGTTCGGCGCTCGCGAAGCCACCCACGACGAATATCGGCAGCCCGATCAGTCGGGGCCTGGAGAGGCTCCCGTCGACCACCGCCGAGAGCAGGAGCTGGCCGAGCAGGAACAGCGCCGGGCCGGTGACCAGGAGGGCCCGGGGAGCCGCGTCGTCCGACCGCGGGTTGGCGATCATCAGCTCGATGCCGATCGAGGTGGCCAGAACCCCGGCGATCATGACGAGGTGCAGATAGCCGGCGAGCAGCGCCAGACGACTGCCGGGCGGCCCTGCGGCCTCGATGGCAGCGCCCAGCCGGCCGCCGGTGGGCCTCAGGTAGATCCGGGCGAGGGCCGCCGCAGCCACGAACGCCACGGCGAACGCCGAGGTGCTGTCCGGGTGGAAGCCGGCGTTGCCGTAGGTGATGCCGGACATCAGGATCAGCTCGCCCAGCGCGATGATGAAGATCTGCTGGTAGCGCTCGGCGAGGTGCTCGCCATTCACCTGGAGGTCCGGCCACGAGCTACGGCCCAGCCGGGGCGTGGGCCAGCCGAGCCCGGCCAGGGCGTACTCCATGACCAGGGCGAGCGCCCAGAGCACCTCCCGGGCCGGGGCGACGGCCGCCCCGAGCACCCAGAGCACCCCGGAGACGGCGAACCAGAGCGCCACCCGCACGCTGCGTCGCTGCACCGGGTGCCCCCGCAGGGCGGGGATCAGCAGGGCCCCCCGACCCAGGTGGATGGCCACGTAGGCGACGGCGAACACCAGGGCCTGTCCGCCGAACGCGGTCGGCACGGCGGCGGCCATCATCAGGCCGCCGAACATCACCCCGAGCAGCAGGACGACGATCAGCGGGGCACGCGGGTCGAACCAGTCGGCCGACCAGGCGGTCACGAACCACACCCACCAGATCGCCGCCAGTAGCAGGAGCACCCGGAAGCCGCCGTTGAGACTGAGGTCGTCGAGCAGAGCCCTGGACAGCCGGTTCAGCGCGAAGATGATGGCCAGATCGAAGAACAGTTCCAGGAACGACGGCCTTCGAGGGTTCTCCCTGCGCTGCAGCAGCCGACTGGAAAACCCGCCAGCCATCGCCATCCTTCCGACCTCCGATGCCACCGCCGTCCCAGTCGTACCACCCGGTTGGACGCCCCGGGCGGGCTTGGCTGATCGGACGACGCCGGGCGGGTGGATCGGGTCGGGCTAGGGCCGCCCGGCGGCCGCCCGTTCGGCGACCACCACCGAGATGCCGTCGAGGACGCGTTGCAGGCCGAACTCGAAGGCGTACTCCGGCCCGTACGCGGCGCCGTGCTGCTGACCCGCGGCGGTGCCGACCCGCGCGGCGGTCGGGTAGCTGCCGGCCGTCATGAACGTCTCCAGCCAGGGTGCGTGCGACTGCCACCACTGACCGTCGGTCATGCCGGTCTCCCGCTCCAGGTCGACCACCTCGGACGCCGCGCGCGCGGCGCTCTTCACGTGCCCGAGGACGAGGGTGAGCACCGCGTCCATCTCCACGTCGGTGAGCCCGATGTCGGCGACCGCGGTGAGCTCGTGGTCGTACTTCGCCAGCAGGTGGGGGCCGAGCACCGGCCGGGTCGTCTCGGCCCGCAGCATCCAGGAATGGCGCTGGTAGAGGGCAAGATTGTCCCGGGCGACGCGCTCCAGCCGGGCCCGCCAGTCCCCGGCGACGGCGGCGCGGGTCATCTCGCCGTAGACCGAGTCGATCATGACGGCGACGAGTTCGGCCTTGCCCGGCACGTAGGTGTAGACCGACATGGTGCCGACGCCGAGCCCCTCAGCGACCCGGCGCATGGTCAGCGCGTCGAGGCCCTCGGCGTCGGCGATGCCGATGCCGGCGCGGACGATCCGGTCGACGCTGAGCCCCGGCCCGGCGCTGCGGCTGGTCGGCTCCCGGGTACGCCAGAGGATGGCCAGGCTGCGGGCCGGGTCCGCGGTGGCCTTGCGCTCGCTCGCCATAGTGCCGTCATGCTAGCCGCACGCGCCGGAGGTCGTACTCGACCGCCTGAGCGCTCGCCGGCAACGGCGTCGGATCACACCGCCTCGTGATCGTCGCGCAGCGTCGGGCCGGCGGCGGCCGGCACCAGGTGACGCACCACCGGTACGCCGTCGGTCAGCTCCCGGGCCCGATCCTCGGCCCGGCGGTCCTCGTCGGTCAGTCGGCCGCCGTGCTGGCGCAGGTGTTCGTCCCAGGACGGCACCAGGTACACCTCCACGAACCGGTCGGTGGTCTCGGCCGGCCGGAACAGCCCCCACCGCATCGCGCCGGTCCGCTGGCGCGCACCACGCACCAGGTCCATCGCCGCCAGGAACGGCTGTGCCCGCTCCGGCGCAACCGTGTACTGCACCATCACCAGCACCGGCCCCACCCAGGGATCCGGCTCGCGCGCCAGGTGCAGTTGCGGCCAGTAGGCCGCCGGGTCACGGTTCACCGCTATCCGCAGATCCGGTAACGGCCAGATCAGGCTCGTCAGCGTGCCGACCAGCATCAGCGCCGCCGCCGCGAGATAGGCGAGCACCAGCCCGGCCATCTCGGCCACCAGCCCCCAGATGAGCGCGCCGGCCGCCTGCCCGCCGGCGAAGCACACCTGGTAGACGGCCAGACCGCGGGCCCGTACCCAGCTCGGCAGGAAGAGCTGCATCTCGGCGTTGACATTGGCGAGCACCGTCACCCAGGCCATTCCGGCCGGAAGCAGGGCGACGAGCACCAGTGGCACCACCCGCACGGTCGCGACCACGCACAGCGAGATGATGAACAGCACCCCGGCGATGACCAGCAGCTGGTTGGCCGGCAGACGGGTCCGGATCACGGCCAGCAGCAGCCCACCAGCGACGGCCCCCACCCCGAGGGCGGCCAGCAGCAGCCCGTACCCGCCGGAGCCCAGGCCGAGCATCCGGTCGGCCACCAGCGGCAGCAGCGCCCAGAGCGCGCTGGCCGGAACCACGAAGACCAGCGCACGGCGAAGCAGCCGACGCACCGTCGGGGAGTGCCGCACGTAGCGGCTACCGGCGCGAAGCGCGGCCGTGAAACGCTCGGGCACCTCGACCGCTCGGGCGTTGCCCGGCCGCCAGCGCACCAGGGCGTACGTGAAGATCAGGAACGCGATGGCGTTGAGCGCGAAGACCGGGGCGACGCCGGTCCGCGCGATCAGGACGCCGGCCAGCGCCGGCCCGACCGCCCGCGCCACGTTCACGCTGATCGAGCCGAGCGCGGACGCCGACCGCAGCTGGTCCGGTGGCACCAGCTCCGGGATCACCGCCGCCCAGGCCGGAAGGGTGAGCGCCTGCCCGACCCCGAAGGCGAAGGTGAGGGTGAGCAGCAGCGCCGGCGGCATCCGGTTCGTGACGGTGAGCAGGGTCAACGCCACCGCGACGGCCACCAGGAACAGCTGCACCGCGATCAGCAGGTGCCGGCGGTCGACGTTGTCGGCCAGCACACCGGCGGGAAGTGCCAGCAGCAGCACCGGCAGCAGGCTGGCGGTCTGGACCAGGGCCACCAGGGTGGAGGCGTTGGAGTGGTGGATCAGCAGCCACTGCGCACCGACCGTCTGCATCCAGGTGCCGACGTTGGCGGCGAGCAGGGCCAGCCACAGGTTGCGGTAGGCCGCCGTCCGCAGCGGCGCCCACGTCGAGACCGGACGCTCGGCCGCCGCTGTCACCACCGCCCGTCCGTGCACCGCACGCGCCGGCCACCGACCAGCACGAACGTCTTGGCACCCATGTCACTCCAGCCGCCACCAGCGCAGGTCGCGCGGTGCCGCGCGACGGCCCGTTCTTCCCCATTCCGGCCGTGACACACCCGTTCCCGCGCCGGTGTCCGGCCGAGAGGTAGGGCTGGGCATACCTCAGAAGTGGTTCTGGACGGCTGGGTCGACGACGGCGCCGGCGATTAGCGTCATGCGCCATGACCCCGGAACACCCTCGTCACCTGGCCGACGCGCTGCGCCGCCGCGGCTGGCTGATCTCCGCCTGGCCCTGGCGTGCGCTGCTCTACCTGGTCAGCACCATACCGATCGCCGGCGTGGTCGCCGTCGGCCTGCTCGTCATCGTCGCGCCGCTGCTGGCGGCCCTCAACGGCATCTGGCTGCGCGGTCGGCCGCCGGAGGTCGGGCTCCTGCTGTTCCTTGCCGTCGGCAGCCTCACCCTGCTGGCGCTGGCGCCGATCGCGAGCTTCCCGGTGGCCGCCGTCGAGCGGTGGCGGCTCGGCCTCGTGGACGGTCGACCGTTGCCGCCGTCACCGTGGCAGGGCCTGGCCGCCCGCTACCGCAGCACCGCCGGCTGGCGGGAGGTGGCGTACGTGTTCTGGCTGGGCGGGTTCGTACCGGTCGCGTACTGGGTCTTCCTGTTGCTGGTGCTCCTCGACCTCGGGCTGGTCGCCAGCCCCTGGCTCGCCGGCGACGCCGACGAGGTCATCGTGCTCTGGGGCACCGTGGACACCGGCGGCGAGGCCGTCCCGTACGCGATCGTGGGGGTCCTGCTCCTCCCGGTGCTCTGGTACGTGGCCGGGCTGCTCGCCGCCGCCCAGGCCGCCGTGGCCCGGTGGGCGCTGACCCGGCCGGTCGACGCGGCGGCGCTGCGGGAGGTCGCCCGGTCGCGGACCCGGCTGGTCGGCGCGTACGAGGCCGAACGTCGTCGCATCGAGCGCGACCTGCACGACGGCGCGCAACCCCGGCTGACCAGCCTCACCCTCCAGCTGGGTCTGGCCCGGCTGGACGTGCCCGAGGACTCCCCGGCGGCCCGGCCGCTCTCCGTCGCCCACGACGAGGCCCGGGCTCTGATGGTGATGCTCCGGCAGCTGGTGCACGGCATCCGGCCGCAGAGCCTCACCGATCTCGGTCTGGCCGGTGCGGTACGGGAGCTGGCCGACGCGTCCACCATCGCCGTCACCCTGCGCGCCGACCTGGACGGCGAGTTGCCGGAGATCGTCGAGACCACCGCCTACTTCGCGGTGTCCGAGGCGCTGGGCAACGTGGCACGGCACGCCGGGGCGAGCCGCGCCGAGGTCCGCCTCGTCAGGGCCGGCCCGAACCTCGTCGTCGAGGTCTCCGACGACGGTCGTGGCGGCGCCGATCCGGCCCGGGGTACCGGCCTGACCGGTCTCGCCGACCGGGTCGCCGCCGCGGACGGTCGGCTGCTGCTGGCCAGCCCGGCGGGCGGGCCCACCCGTGTGCGGGTGGAGCTGCCGTGGCGCCGGTGACCCGGGTGGTGCTGGCCGAGGACGAGGTGCTGCTGCGCGAGGGTCTGGTCGCGCTGCTGACCCGCTTCGACTTCGCGGTGTGCGCCGCCGTCGGCTCCGCGCCGGAGTTGCTGGACGCGGCCCGCGCCCACCGCCCGGACCTGGTGCTGACCGACATCCGGATGCCACCCGGCCGGCGCGACGACGGGCTGCGCGCAGCCGTCGCGCTACGCGCCGAGCGGCCTGAGCTGCCGGTCGTCGTGCTCAGCCAGTACGTGCAGACCGGGTACGCCGCGGCGTTGCTGGACAGCGGCGACGGCCAGCGGGTGGGCTACCTACTCAAGGACCGGGTGGCGGAGGTCACCGACTTCGTCGACACGCTGCGTCGGGTCGTCGCCGGTGGCACCGCCATCGATCCGGAGGTGGTCCGGCAGCTGCTGCACCGTCCGCGCGACCCGCTGGCCGCCCTCTCCGTCCGGGAACGTGAGGTGCTGGCGCTGCTGGCCGAGGGCCGGTCCAACGCGTCGATCGCCGCCCGGCTGTACGTCACCGAGGCGGCGGTCGGCAAGCACGTCGGCAACATCCTGCTGAAGCTCGACCTGCCGCCCAGCGACGACACCAACCGCCGGGTGCTCGCGGTGCTCACCTATCTGCGCGCCGATCCGGCCAGCTGACCAGCGCGCTGGCGCCGCCGAGGGCGACTGGTCCGGGCCGTCGTTGCCAGGCCGGGCACGGGTCCGGCCTGACCGGCCTGGGCGTAGATTCGCTCAGCGGGGCCGCCGTCACCGGGACGCGGACCGGAAGACGGGAGTACGGCATGGCGGAGGCGCTGCGGGTCGGTCTGCTGGGTTACGGGCTGGCGGGCCGGGTGTTCCACGCACCGCTGGTCGCCGCGACCCCCGGGTTGCGGCTCGACGCCATCGTGACCCGGGATCCGCAGCGACGCGGGCAGGCCCGACACCATTATCCGGACGCCCGCCTGGTCGACGACGCCGACGACCTGTGGCGTAGGCCCGACGCGCTGGACCTGGTCGTGGTGGCGACGCCGAACCGGCAGCACGTGCCGATGGCCCGGGCAGCGGTGGCCGCCGGCCTGCCGGTCGTCGTCGACAAGCCGTTGGCCCCGACCGCCGCCGAGAGCCGGGCACTGGTGGAGGACGCCGACCGTCGGGGTGTGCCGCTGACGGTGTTCCAGAACCGCCGCTGGGACGGTGACTTCCTGACCGCCCGCCGGCTCGTGGAGCAGGGCGAGTTGGGGCGGGTGCTTCGCTTCGAGTCCCGGTTCGAGCGTTTCCGTCCGACGATCAAGCCGGGCTGGCGGGAACTCGCCGGTCCCGAGGAGGCCGGCGGCGCCCTCTTCGACCTTGGCGCCCACCTCGTCGATCAGGCCGTGCAGCTCTTCGGCCGGGTCGACCGCGTCTACGCGGAGGTGGACCGTCGTCGCGCGGGTGCCGCGGTCGACGACGACGCGTTCGTGGCGTTGACCCACGCCAGCGGGGTGCACTCACACCTGTGGATGGGCGCGGTGACCGCTCAGCTCGGTCCGCGGCTGCGGGTGCTGGGCGATCGGGCCGGCTACACGACGTACGGGCTGGACGTGCAGGAGGCGGCGCTGCACGACGGCGGCCGTCCGGGCCAGCCGGGCTGGGGCGAGGTCCCGCCGGAGCGGTACGGCCTGCTCGGCGTCGACGGCGACCTACGGCCGGTGCCCACCGAGGCGGGCTCCTACCAGAGCTTCTACGGCCAGGTGGCTGCGGCGCTGCGGGACGGCACGCCGATGCCGGTGGATCCGCGCGACTCGGTCGCCACCGTCGAGCTGATCGAGCTGGCGCACCGGTCGGCGGTCGAGAGGGCGGTGCTGACGGTCCCAGCCGTCTGACCGCACGGCGTCGACGTCAGCCGGCTGGCTGGAGTGTTGGGGACGGGACCGAGCGCCGGGCCGGCCGATGAGCGCGCCGGGCTGGTGCCCGGGGCGTCGCCGGCCCGGCCCGGTGCCGGATCAGCGCTTCAGTTCGCGCCAGGAAGGGTGGGTGCCGCGCCAGGCGTCGGCCAGGATGGCCGCCGAGGCCCGGCTCGGGCACTGCTGCACCCGCTCACGACCCGACGCCCCACCGATCTGGGCGCGGACCTCCCAACCCTGCCCGTCGGTGCGGATGTACACGTCCCGACGCCCGCGCGGGGTCGTGTCTCCGTTCCACCAGTGTTCCTCCACCATCATTCGCCGACCGTATAGCAAATTCCGGCCAAGGGGTACGTCGCAGGTGGGCTGTTACCACCTCAATACCCGCAATTCAGTCACATTTCAGTCCGGCCGCCGATGGGGAGGAACCGTCCCGGCAGGTCCTCCCCATCCTGAGCGGCGGATCAGCTCCGCGGATCAGATACCGTTGAGCACACCGGCCAGTGTGTTGGCCAACTTGTCCTGCCCGGAGGGGCTGGGGTGCGGCGAGCCGCCCTCCGCGGTGACCTGGATGTCGCCGGGGGTGAACGGCGGTGGGAACGCCACCCGGACGGCCGGGTCGAACGGGACACCGAGTTGCACGGCCCAGTTCACGTCGCTGATCACACCCCGGACGGTGCCCACCCAGAGCGGGTCGATCAGCGGTTGCAGTGTCGACACCGGCGCCGCCGGCAGGTAGGAGTGCGTCCCGGTCGGCAGCCAGGACCTGAGCTTTGCCCAGGCGTACTGGCCGATGTCGACGTTGGCCGGGGTGATGTCGTAGTAGAGCATCCACACCACCTTGTCCGCCCCGGCGGCCAGCAGCGAGTTGACGATCGCCGTGGCGTCCGCGGTGATGCCGGCGTACTGGGCCGGGCCGTCGTAGCGCGGCACCCCGACGTTGATGTAGTAGTCCTCGCCGACCGGCAGGTCGAGCCAGAAGTTGCAACCGCCGCCGTTGGTGACGATGCCGCCCTTGCCACCCACGGCCGCCCACTCGAAACGGAACACGCCGTACGGGTTCAGTGTCTCCGCCGCGAACTCGAGGGCGCGACACATGGTCAGTCGGGTCAGGACGGTGGTCCAGTTGGTGTTGTTCACCCCGCCCGTGGTGGCGTGGTAGGCGTTGTGCCCGTCGGACTTGGCCTTGGCGATGCGGGCGGTGGCCAGGCCCAGTGGACTGGCCACCCGCGCCCACGCGTTGCCGCACGCGTCGGGGCCGGCGCGACCGGTGATGATGTCGCCCGTGCCGTATCCGGTGCGCGCGTAGTTGTCGTAGTCGACGATGCTGCCGTTCATGTCGAAGTAGCGCCGGGCGTAGCTGTAGACACCGTTGTTGCCGGGCATGCCACGGTCGTCGAACGAGGTCATCGGGCAGCCGGGGCCCACGCCGAAACCGAACTGGTGGTGCGACGAACTGACCGAGTCGCCGGTGACGGTGAGCACGGTGTCATCCTCGACCGTCTGCACCTCCCGGCAGCGGATCCGGTCCTTGTTCGCGTCCACCAGCGTGGGGTTGCCGTTCACCGTCGGGCAGCCGGTGGGCGGCGGGGGTGGCGGCGGAGGCGGTCCCCCGGTCGGCCCGTCGGTCGGGTCCGGCGATTCGGTCGGCTCCGCCGAGCCGCTGCCGCTGGGCGACGCCGAGCCGCTCGGCGAGGCACTGTCGGACGGCGACGAACTACCCGACGGCGATCCGCTGCCCGACGGAGACGCGCTCTCCGACGGAGAGGCGCTGTCCGACGGCGACGCGCTGTCCGACGGAGAAGCGCTGTCCGACGGCGACGCGCTGTCCGACGGCGACGCGCTGTCCGACGGCGACGCGCTGTCCGACGGAGAAGCACTGTCCGACGGAGAAGCACTGTCCGACGGCGAAGCACTGTCCGACGGCGACGCGCTGCCGGACGGCGAGGTGCTGCCCGACGGCGACGCGCTTCCCGACGGACAGGGCGAGTCGGTGGGCGAGGCCGTCGAGGTGGGTCCGGTGCCGGTCGGCTGCGGGGCGGTGGCGGTGCCGGCCGGTGCCCGCCCGGCGACCGGCTCGAGCGTCACCGGCGGCCGGGTGGCCCGGGTCGGCGACCCGGAGGTCGAGGCCGACGATGAACCGGTCGGGTCCGGACAGTCCTCGTCGGCTGTCGCCTTCTGGCTGCGGATCTTCGCGAGCCGCGCCTCGACCTCTGCGGGAAGCTTCCCGCCGGGCTTGACACACGGATCCAACAGCCAGGTCGTGCCCTCCAACTGACGGGTGCACGGCGGCGACTGGTACGACACCGCCTCGGGTCTCGCGGCGGCCGGGGCGGCTGGGGCACCGCCGGCGGTCGGGGCGATCACGGCGCCGGCCACGGCCACCACCACCGCCACCCCGGCGGCGAAGAGAGCGTTGTGGACGTGCGGCGACCTGATGGGTCGCGATCCTGGTGGCCCGTTCGGATTCGATTGGCTCATGCCGTCCTCCAGGGACTGAGTGCACCGGTAGGTGTTACCGCACGGTAGGCACGAGTACGGGAGCCCGGTAGATCAGTCGTCCTTACCTACTGTGGAGGATGGATCGCGTCCGGTGACCCGTCCGGCACCGCCAGCCGCTCGTGCCCGAGCACCACGGCCAGCTCACGACGGTTGCGCACGCCCAGCTTCGCGAAGACCCGGGCCAGGTTGTTGTTGACGGTGTTGACCGAGAGCCCCAACCGGTCGGCGATGCTGCGGCTCGGCAGGGTCACGGCGAGCTTCGCCACGTCCTGCTCCCGCCGGGTCAGCGACGCCTGTTCGGTGCCGGGGGCGGTCGAGGTGAGCAACGGTGTCCGGACGGCCGCGCAGCCCCGGGCCAGCGTCGCGGCCCGCTGCGCCACCGCCAGCCGCGGCCGGCCACGACGGGCGTACGCGCGGGCGGCGGCCCCGAGCGCCTCGGCGGCGAGCAGGGTGTGGCCGCGGGAGACGAGATCGTCCGCGGAGGTCTCCAGAGCCGGCCCGTCATCGTGGATGAGCCCGTCGGCGGCGCTGGCGAGCGTCGACGCCAACCCGCCCAGCCGGTCGGCGAGGCCGGTCAGCCGGTCCCGCACCGACTCCGGCGCACCCAGCCGCGCGCACTCGTAGAGCGCCACCGCCTCGATCGTGGGTTGTTCGCTGCCACTGGCCAGGTCGGCCGCGTGCCGGGCGGTGCGGGTCGCCGCGGTGAGGTCGCCCTCGGCCACCTCCACCCAGGCCCGGTTCAGTTCCACCCACGGGTGGAAGATCCGGTTGGCGGTCCGCTCCCGGGCGTCGGCGGCAGCCAGCCAGTGGCGGGCGCCGGGCAGGTCACCGAGGAGGGCACGGACGCCCGCCAGCTCGGCCCAGTACGTCCGTACCAGGTGATACTGGTCGTTCTCCTCCACCAGCGCGATGGCCTCGCGCAGGTCGGCCTCGGCGGCGTCGAGCCGGCCCTGGGCCTTGGCGATGATCCCCCGGAACCCGGCCCACACGGCGGCCATGCCCCTCGCGTCGCTGGCCACCGCGGCGCGGTAGCCGCCGTCGGCGAGCACGGCGGCCCCGGTCAACTCACCCGCCGCGTACCGGGCGTAGCAGAGCCCGAGCCCGACCTGGGCCTCGTTCCACGGCATCGGTTCGGGCTCGGCGGCCAGCACGGCGCGGCCCTGCCGCGCCAGCTCCTCGGCGAGGCCGAGGCGGCCGAGCATCCCGGCCGCCGACGCGGCGCCCATGGTCGCCCAGCTCGCCGCGCGCACGCCGGTGTCGGCGCGGGCCAGCACGGCCTGGCCGACGTCCAGCGCCGCCTGGCACCGGCCGTCGTAGAACAGCACCCAGGACCGGGTGGCCTCGGCCAGGTCGTGGCCCGGTGAGTCGGTCGGCACCATCCGCAGCGTCTCGTGCGCCTCGTCGATCCGGTCCAGACCCCAGTAGAGCAGCCCGGCGCGGGTGATCGCCCAGATGGCGAGGCGCTTGCTGCCCGGCGGCGGGGCCGGCGGGAGCATGTCGAACGCCTCCTGACTGCGCGCCTGGTACTGCAGGACCCGGGCGAGCAGCCACTGCGCCTCCCAGCCCTGCCCCGCGTCGTACGCGGTCCGGGCCAACCGCTCGGCCAGGTCGATGTCGAACCGGTCGATCGCCTGACGGGCGGCGGCCAACGCGATGCCGGGATGCCGGACGCTGCCGGAGCGCAGCTGCCAGATGCCCGCGACCAGCGCGTCGTCGCGACGGCGTAGCGGCATGTTGGCCAGCACGTCGGCGAGCTGCCCGAAGACGGTGCGGGACCGGCTGGCCGGCATGCTGGCACGCAGCGCCTCGCCGTAGAGCGGGTGGGCCATCCGCAGCGCCGTTCGGCCGCCGGAGCGCTCCGCGACCGCCATGCCGCTGCGCTCGGCCGCCTCGGTGGCAGCCGGGGCGGCGATCCGTTCCAGCACGGCCAGGGAGAGCGGTTCGCCGCAGGCCACCACCTCCAGCACCTGACGGGCGGCCGGTTCCAGCGCCCGCAGCCGGGCGCTGACCAGCTCGGCCAGCCGTGGGCTGCCCGACGCCGTGCCACGCCAGCGCCAGATCCCTCCCGACTCGCGTAACCCTCCGGTGTCCAGCGCGTCGGCCAGCAACTCCCGCAGCAGCAGCGGGTTGCCGTCGGCGAGGTGCAGGAGCCGCCGGCGGCTGATCGCGTCGAGCGGCCCCGGCGCCGCCTCGTCGAGGAGGTGGTCCACCGCGGTGGCCGGCAGGGGGTGCACCTCCAGCCGTCGACCCGACCCGCTCCAGAGCGAGGTGAGGGCGTCGGAGAGTGGTTCACCGGCCCGGACCGTGGCCACCGCCACCGCCAGGCGGTGCACGGCAAGCTGGTGCAGCAGCCCGGCCGAGGGCTCGTCCAGCAGGTGTGCGTCGTCGATGCCGATCACCACGGGTCGGCCGCCTCCGCGCCGGGCGAAGTCGCGTTCCACGGTGGCGACCAGCCCCACCGAGTCCGCGCGTGGCCGGATCGGCGCGGGTATGAGGTGGGAGACCGCGCCGAACGGGATCGACCGCGCCGCGCCGGTCGCGGAGACCCAGTGGCACTGGACCCCGTCGTCGGCGGCCCGGGCGAGGGCCTCCCGCAGCAGCCTCGTCTTGCCCACCCCGGCGTCACCGACCAGGACCAGCCCGGGCAGCTGCGACGACACCACGTCCCCGATGGTCTTCAGCTCGTCGTCGCGGCCGACGAGTGTCCATTCGCCACGTCCCGGCATGCCGACCCTCACCTCGCCTCCGGGGCAGCCCCACCACCACCCTAGGGGCTCACCCACCACCTCCGCTCGACAGTGGTCGATGGCCGGCGGCGTCGGTCGGAGCCCGAGCTCATCCCCGCGCGCTGAGCAGGTAGTCGTCGGCTTCCGGGCTCCAGCGCAGGTCGACCACGCCAACGGTGGCGGCGGCCTTGCAGAACTGGAGGAAGCTGCGGTAGCCGAGCTTCTTCTCGCTGAAGTCGGGGCGGGCCCTGCGCAGCTGGTTCTTCAGCCCGGACAGCGCCACCGGGTTGCCACCGCTGCCGAGTTCCGCCACGACACCGCGGAGCAGGCCGAAGGCCACCTCACGGTCGCCGTGCTCGGGCAGCGAGACCTCGGGATCGCCCTTCGCGGGGCCTTCGGCCAGCTCGATGACGTTGTTGCCGGCGAGGTGACGCAGCAGTTCGCCGAACGTACGGAACCCGTAGTCGGACTCGCTGAACGTCGGGTCCTTGCGCAGCAGGGTGCGCTTGAGCCGGGAGGCCGTCACGTCACCGCTGGCGCTACCCTGCAGGCCGGCCACCGTCTGGGCCACCAGCACGGCAAGGGCGTCCACGTCCCGGGCGGGCTCCTCCCCCACCGGCCGGCGGTCCACCTCCCGCTCCGGCTCCCGCTCCACCTGCTCGCGCTCCGGCTCGGACGGTCGCAGGTCCGGGCCGGACTGCCGCGCCGGGCGACCGCGACGGCTGCTGGTCGGCGGGATGTCCACACCCTCCAGCCGGTCGTAGTAGAGGAACTCGTCGCACGCCGGCGGAAGCAGCGCCGAGGTTGACCCCTCGACACCGACGCCGATGACCCGCTTGTTCAGCTCGCGGAGCTTGTGCACCAGCGGGGTGAAATCGCTGTCACCGCTGCAGATCACGAAGGTGGAGATGTAGTCGCGCTCGAAGGCCAACTCGATCGCGTCGACCGCCATCTTGATGTCGGCCGCGTTCTTGCGGGAGGCGCCCATCCGCTGCGGGATCTCGATCAGCTCGACGTGCGACCTGGTGAGCATCCGGCGGTCCTCGTCGAAGTACGACCAGTCGGCGTACGCCCGCCGCACCACCACCCGCCCCCGTTCGGCCAGCGCGTCGGCGATGGGCCGGAAGTCGAAGGCTGCGCCGCCACGGTTGTCGCGCGCGCCCAGGGCGAGGTTCTCGTAGTCCAGGAAAAGGGCGATACGGTCTTCTTGATCCACGCCGGCCAGCGTACGCCCGGTGGAACCGGCCCGGGCACAGCCGACGAACGACACGGCAATTCGATGACCGTTCAGTTCTTGCGATCAAACTGTCGCTTCTTTTCGCCGTTCGATTGGCGTCTTGCAGCAACATGTTCGATGCTGGCATCATGGCGATCAATGTCGGGCGCGGGGGGCGCCGGGCGGACCTCCACCACCACCCACACAGGAGGGTCACCGATGTTTCGGAGCAACATGGCGGCACGGGGACGTCCAGGCCGACCGGCCGCCGCGGTGGTCGCGCTCGCGACCGCCCTCACCACGCTGGTCGCCGGGTCCACCACGGCCGTCGCCGGTCCACCCGCGTCCCCCGCGGCCGCGCCGGTGGTCACCCGGGCCGCGCTCGACCCCGCGCTGGTCGCCGGGCGCGGCGCCGACGTCGACTTCGTCGAACAGGAGGCGGAGAACGCCCGCACCAACGGCGAGATCATCGGCCCGGACCGGTCGGCCTACACGCTGCCCGCGGAGGCCTCCGGCCGCCGGGCCGTCCGGCTCACCCCCGGGCAGTACGTGGAGTTCGTCCTGCCCAGCGCGACCAACGCGATCAACGTGCGGTACAGCATCCCGGACGCGCCGCAGGGCGGCGGGATCACCGCGCCGCTCGGTGTCGCGGTCAACGGCAGGCACGTCCGCAGCATGACGCTGACCTCGCAGTACTCGTGGCTCTACAACCAGTACCCGTTCTCCAACGACCCCCGGGCCGGGCTGCTGCACCCGGACTGGTGGATCACCGAGTGCTCGTGCGTCCCGTCGACCACCACGCCGTACCCGACCATCAGCACCCCGTTCCGGCCCACCCACTTCTACGACGAGCAGCGCCTCCTGCTCGGGCGCACCTACCGGGCGGGTGACCGGATCCGGCTCACCGCGCCGAGAGGCAGCGCAGCGGCGTGGACCGTCATCGACCTGCTCGACAGCGAGTTGGTGGCGCCGCCGCACGTCCGGCTGCTCGCCGCGAACGTGCTGGCCTTCGGCGCCGACCCCACCGGCCGGCGCGACTCCGCCGACGCCCTGGACCGGGCCATCGCCTTCGCCCGCCGCACCCACCTGACGGTCTACATCCCGCCGGGTGTCTACCAGGTCAACCGACACATCGTCGTCGACGACGTGACCATCGAGGGTGCCGGCAGCTGGTACACCGTCATCAAGGGACGCGAGGTGGCCCTGCCGACACCCGCCCCGGACGGCTCGGTGCACACCGGCGTCGGCTTCTACGGTCGGGACGCCGCCGACGGCGGCAGCCGCAACGTCCACCTCTCCGGCTTCGCCATCCAGGGCGACGTCCGGGAGCGCATCGACACCGACCAGGTCAACGCGGTCGGCGGGGCGATGAGCGACTCGACCATCGACGGGCTCTACCTGCACCACACCAAGGCCGGCCTGTGGTTCGACGGGCCGATGACAAACGTCCGCGTCACCAACAACATCGTCGTCGACCAGATCGCGGACGCCCTCAACTTCCACACCGGTGTCACCGACTCGCTCGTCGCGCACAACTTCGTCCGCAACACCGGCGACGACGGCCTGGCGATGTGGTCGGAGAAGACGGCCGACTCACGGAACACGTTCGACCACAACACCGTGCAGTCCCCGACGCTGGCCAACGGCATCGCCATCTACGGCGGCACGGACAACACCGTCTCGCACAACCTCGTCGCCGACCCGGTCCGCGAGGGCAGCGGCATCCACGTCGGTGCCCGTTTCGGCGCGGAGCCGTTCGCCGGGCACCTGTGGATCACCAACAACACCACGGCCCGCGCCGGCACGTACGAGTTGAACTGGAACATCGGCCTCGGCGCGATCTGGTTCTTCGCCCTGGACCGGAGCATCGACGCGACCATCGAGGTGGTCGGCGACGCATACCTCGACAGCACGTACAACGCGATCATGCTGGTCAGCGACTGGCCGGTGAAGGACCTCTACTCGATCACCAACGTGCACTTCCGGGACATCCGGGTCGACGGCACCGGCACCTCGGTGGTGAGTGCCCGTTCGGCCGGGTCGGCCTCGTTCGCCAACGTGGACGCCCGCAACGTGGGGGCGGTCGGCGTCAACAACTGCGGGTCGTTCCACTTCACCCCGGCCGGCTCGGAGTTCGCGCTGGCCGATCTCGGCGGCAACGACGGCGGCTGGCTGGCCCCGTGGTTGCTGCCCAACACCATCACCTGCAACGACCGGCCGCCGGTCTCGCCGCCGCCACCGCCGGCGCGGTGGTGAACGCGGCGGGCGGCCCGACCTCTCGGGCCGCCCGCCGCCGTGGCGTCACACCGGTCGGGCGTACGCCAGCGGCACGCTCGCCGTCTGTCCGTTCCAGCTGCCGCTGAGGGTGGCCCCGGAGGCACCGGCGTCACCAGTTCCCGGCCGGCGGATGACGAGCAGCTCGACGGAGTCGGTGACGATCAGCGCGGTGTCCTCGTCGACCACTCGTCGCAGGGGGCCGACCGGGGCCAGGTCGGTGTCCCCGGCGCCGCTGACGGAGACCGTCATGGTCGGCTCGCGCACCTCGCGCCGGCCGTCGACCTCGAAGTACTGCTCCGCCTGACCGGTGCCGGTGAGGATGGCCAGGGCCAGGGCCACGGCGTACGCCGGGTCGGCGCAGCCGTCGTAGACCCATCGCGTGCCGAGCACCGAGTGTTCGGTGGTGCCCACCAGCGACTCGTCGGCGCCGTGCAGGGGCGCGGCCCGGTAGGTGAGCGGGACCTGGTGGACCGGGCCGTCGGTGGTGCCGACCAGCATCGTCTCGATGCCGACCTCGTCAGCCGGGTCATCGAGGCGGTAGGCGGCCTGGATCAGCACGTCGGCATCCGCCGGTCCCTGATACCAGGGTCGGCTGGGCAGCCAGGTCGTCAGCAGGTCGAGCTTCGAGGGGCGCAGTGTCGCCCGGTGCAGCAGTGCCATTGCGCCAGCCTAGGGACGACTGGCCGTCCCGGCACCCCCCGGTTCGCGGCCGCCGGTCGTCGCCGGAGAGCACCGGTCGACGGGGGCCGATGGTCGTCGCGGAGGCCCCGCCGCCCCGCGCGGGGTCACAGGCCCGCGCAGGGAGCGCCGCCCACGGTGCAGCCCTCCGGTTCCCTGGCCTTCGGCCGACTGTCGCGCACGTCGAAGCGGAACGTCTGCGACCCACCGGCCGGCACCGCCGACCCGGTGAACGTGATCGCCGGCCCGTCCTGTCGCCAGTCCGCGCCGTCGACGTCGTCGACGCTGCTGCCCTCGGCGAGGGTGACCACCACGGCCCACTGCTCCGCCGGTGCGCTGCCCGGGTTCTCGACCACGACCTCGCCGGTGAAGCCGAACAGACGGCCGGATTCGGTGTCGTAGCGGGCGGTCAGCGGCGGCGGCGGGGGTGGCGGAGCCGACGCCGCGGTGCGGGAGGGCCTCGCCGTGGGGGTACGACCTGGACGGGCCGTCGGCGACGCGGTCCGCACCGGACGCGCGGACGCCGCGCTCGGGGTGTCGGCGGGCGTGGCGTCCGCAACGGTCGACGTCGGCGAAGCCGCCGGAGGAAGCGCGGCGGCGCGGTCCTTCTCGGCCGGCAGAATGACCCACGCCGCCAGCCCGGCCAGCGGTACGGCCCCGGCCAGCACGGCGACCACGGTGCGGCGACGGCGACGCGCGCGGGCGGTTTCGTCGCCGAGTGGGCCGATCGTCGGCAGTTCGGCCGTCAATCCGGCCGCACCTCTACGGAGGTCGACCTGTTGGAAGGCGAGCCAGTCGAGAATGGCCGGCAGGCGCACGGTCAGCGACTGGCGGATCTGCTGCTCGCGCGGCTCGAGCTGCTCGGTGGGCCAGACACCGTGCGTCGTGACCTCCCGGACCGCCAGCCGGCAGCCCTCCCTTGTGGCGGTGAGGCCACAGGTCAGCTCGGTGAGTCGGCCGGCCTCGTCGCAGCGCAGCGCCAGCAGCTCCGGCTCCCGCCGCTCGGTGACCTCGACCTCGACGTCCGCGTCGAACCCGGGCAACCCGGCCGTCTGCAGCACCAGCCGATCGGGTACTCCCGCCACCGTCTCGGCCTCGGCGAACCACCGACCGAGCAGTTTCCGGTCGGTGAGTGCGAGCCAGACCCGGTCGGGCGGGTGGGACAGGTCGACCTGCGCGCCGATCTCGATCACGGCGCGACTCTACGGGTTTCGCGTCCGGCCCGTCCGGCCCGCCCAGGTCTCCGGCGCCCGCCCGCCGGGGTCTCCGTCGGCCGCCCGTTCCGCCCGCCGTCGGCCGCCCGTCCCGCCGCCCGGTCGTCCGGTCAGCCCCAGTGTGTCGACCGCTCGGCCGCCGTCGCCAGCGCGGCCCGGGCGTCGGCGCTCAGCTCGGCGATCAGCTCGGCCGCCGGCACCTCGCGAGCCAGCGGGTGTGCCTGCCCGGCCCAGAGATTGGCCACCGAGGCGTCACCGTCACGCCGGGCGGCGGCGAGCAGCGGGCGGGTCAGGTGCAGCACCTGCGGGTAGCCGGGCGGCGCCGCCGCGTCGTGCCGGCGCAGGAACTCGTTGACCACACCACGCGCTCGTTTGCCGCTGTACGCCCGGGTCAGGGCGGTCGGAGTCGAACTGGCGACCGCCGCCCGGTGCATCGGTGAGCTGCCGGCCTCGGGGCAGCGCAGGAAGGCCGTGCCGAGCTGGGCGCCCGTGGCGCCGGCGGTCAGCACGGCCGCCAATCCCGGACCGTCGACGATGCCGCCGGCGGCCACCAGCGGGCGGTCGCAGACGGCGGCCGCCAGCCGGAGCAGCGGCAGCAGCGCGTAGTCGTCGTCGTCCGGCACACCGCCGCGGTGCCCACCGGCCTCGGTGCCCTGCACCACCACGACGTCCACACCGAGCTCTGCGGCGGTCGTGGCGGCATCCGGTCGGGTGACGGTGGCCCACACCTCGGTGCCCCGCTCGCGCAGGGCGGCCACCGCGGCACGATCGGGCAGCCCGAACGCGAACGACACCACCGGAATCGGGTCGGCGAGCAGCGCGGCCAGCTTCTCCGGGTACCCGTCGTCGTCGCCCACCGGCTCGCCCAACCTCACCCCGCGCTGGCCGGCCTGCGGGGCGAGCCGGTCCGCGTACGCCCGGATGGCAGCCTCGTCCACGCCGCTGGAACCGGGCAGGAAGAGGTTGACGCCGAACGGCCGGTCGGTGCGTGCGCGGACCTCGGCGATGTCTGCGGCAAGCCGCCCGGTGTCGATCATGCCGGCCGCCAGGAAGCCCAGACCACCCGCCCCGGAGACGGCCGCCACGAGCGCTGGCGTGGACGGGCCGCCGGCCATCGGGGCGGCGACGATCGGGTGGCGCAACGCGGACAGCACGGACATCCACCCATCCTGTCGCATCGGCCCGGTCCAACGGGTCGAGGTGTGCCCTGCCCGGGCCGGCGGTCAGCGGTTGTCGGCGCGCCGCCAGCGCAGCACTCCGGCCAACCCGAGCACCGCCAACAGGATCCCGGCGCCTGCCACCACCGGCCAGATCCGGTTGACCGTGTCGACCATGTGTCCGGCCGCCGGGCGGCCTGGGGCGGGTGCCACCGGGCCCGCGGTGGTGGGCTCCGGCGGCCGCGGGGACGCGGACGGTGCCGTGGTGGTGGGGTACCGCAGGATCGCCGGGCGGGTGCCCGACGGCTGGTCGGCTGACTCGGAGATGGTGAGCAACCACCGACCGTCGCGGCTGTAGGTGATCGACTCGCCCTGGGGCTCGTCCGGCAGCGGGGTGATCCGCGCGGTGCCGGTGGTCAGCGCGGCGACGACGTCGCCGGCACGCACGTCGTACTCGAAGGCGTCGGCGTAGCTGCGCAGCACCACCCGCCGCCCGTCCGGCGCGCTCGCCGCACCGGTGACCACACCCCGACCGAGAAAGGAGTACGGGTTGCTGGTCGTGCTGGCCGGTAGGGCCACCCGGCCGACCGGGGCCAGCGGCGTCGTCGCGGCCGGCCGCAGCGCGGTGGTCGGCGCGTACAGGCCGACGGTGCCGCCGCCCCCCTTCGTGATGATCAGCGGCCGGCCGGCCGAGTCGAGCAGCAGAGCCTCCGCGTCGTGCGGGCCGTCCGGGTAGGTCATCCGGTGCAGCACCGGCTGGTCCGCGCCCGGCGCGAGTCGCCACAGCGCGATCGTCTGCCGGGTGCGGTCGTTGTCGCCGATGTCGGCGACCCAGACGGTGCCGTCCGCGCCGACCGCCAGGTCCTCGGTGTCGCGGGGACGGGAGGGATAGGCGATCGTCCGCACCACGGTGCAGCGCCGGTCGAGGAAGAAGATGCGGCGGGCGGCCTCGCTGTCGGAGCCGTCGTTGACCACGACGTAGCCGGTGTCCGTGGCGACCATCCCGGAGATCTCGTTGAGTCGCTCGTCGCGTACCTCGCAGACCGGAGTTCCGGCTCCCGGCGCCACGGCGACCGCCGCGCCCGGGGCCAGCGCCACCGCGCCGACGACGATCGTGACCAGCGCCGCCCCGGCGCGAGCATGCCGCTTGCGTACCCCCATCGCCCGCTCTCCTCGTCGTGGCCGTGGCCCGGCCGTCCCGTCAATCCTGGCTGATGCCGGCGACAGGTGTCGCGCATCAACGGGACACGACCCGATCCTTGCCCACGCCTCGGTGATCTTTCCACTCACTGATCACCTGGTTCGGGCTGGGCCAGCCGGCGGCCTCCCTCCTCTTCCTGGTCGGCGCACGTGTGCACGCTGCCCGCGTCGGAGCTGGCCGCAGAGCCCCGCCAGGACCGGTCGTCGGTGGCGCTGATCGGTTGACGCGCCGGCCGGGACCGGTCCTGGCGGTCCGCTACCGCACCGACCAGCGCTGGGCACCGGTGCCGTTGCAGGTCCAGAGCTGGACCTTCGTGCCATTGGCGGTGCCGGAGGACGCCACGTCCACGCACTTGCCGGCGGCGCTGAGCACGATCGCCCCGTCCGCACCGAAGGTGAAGCGCTGGGCGGCGGTGCCGTTGCAGGTCCAGATCTGCACCACGGTGCCGTTCGCGTTCGCCCCGCCGGCCACGTCCAGGCACCGGTCGCCGTAGACCCGCAACTCCCCGGCGGCGGTACGCGTCCAGCGCTGGTTGGCGCCGCCGTGACAGTCCCAGATGATGGTCGGGGCGCCAGCGCTGGTGCTGGCGCCGGAGACGTCCAGGCAGCGACCGGAGTTCGGGTTGACCAGGCCGACCGGGGTGCCGACCGGTGGCCCGCCCAGCGGGGTCAGGCTGCCGGGCACCGACCGCAGCGCGTCGTACCAGCGGGCTGCCATCTTGTCGTACCCGCCGGCGTTGGGATGGACGCCGTCGGCGAGGTCGGCGGTGCCGAGCGCCGCGTGCATGTCGACCAGGTGCACCCGGCTCCCCTTCTGCGCCACGATGCCGGGGATCGCCGCGTTGTACGCCTGCACCCGCGCCTCCCGCGTGGCGTCGGTCTCCGGCGTGATGGTGGCGACGAAGACCTCGACCTCCGGCGCCGTCGACCTGATCTTGTCGAGCAGGGCGGCGAGCCGGGCCGGCGCATTGGCCAGGTCGTAGTTCTGGTTCACGTCGTTGGTGCCGATGTGCAACAGCACCGTACGAGGAGTGGTCGCCTGCAACCACGCCACGATGTTGGCGTCGAGCTGATCGATCCGCCAGCCCGAGTGCCCCTCGTGATCGTGGTCGCCGAGGCTGGCCGGCCCGTTGAAGCCCGAGCCGACGAAGTCGACGGTGTAGCCGCCGCCGGCCAGCCGTTGCCACAGGTCGATCCGGTACCCGCCGGGCACGTTGAAGCCGTCGGTGATCGAGTCACCGAGCGGCATCACCCGTACCCCGCCGTTCGATTCGGCCTGGGCGGGCGCGACCTGGGCCAGCGCCAGCACGGCGCCGAGGACGAGCCCGAAGCCGCCGGCGGCGGCTCGTCGTGCGTTCCATCGCATGGTTGATCCCTCTCGTCGCCGGTCGTCCAGGGACTTCGGTGGCGGTGCCGTCCGCCGATAACGAGCACCGCAACTGGACGATTCCATTGATGATTAGCGATTGATGGGGTGGTCCGGACCCGGGTCGGCACGGGCGCGAGCCGAACGCCGCGCTGGCTGCGCCGAACGGTCCCGGAGACCACCCGTCCTGCGCTGAACCGCCAGCAACGAGGGTGCCCAATCCTCGAAGCGTCACCCCGTCGAGATCTGCGCAGGCGCGGTTGGTGGACCAACACGCCCAGCGCGTGGGGTGGCAGGCGTGCGGAGGCGCGGGGCGGGTAGGCAGCGGCCGGGCGGTGTGGTCGACATCGCCGGGCAGGAGGCCGCGATGAGCACGTACCGGGACGAGCAGAGTGATCCGGTTCCCCCGCCGGAGGCAGACGCCCTCGAGCAACGGCAGGACGCCGTCGACTACGGGCCGCCGGACCGGATGTCGGGCGATGTCGACCCGGAGGCATCCGAGGCCGACCTGGCCGAGCAGGGCGCCCTGCCGGCGGGCACCCTCGAGGAGGTGACGTCGCTGCCGGCCGACGCCAACCCGGCCGACGCCCTCGAACAGCGCCAGGAGATCCCCGCCCGCGACGAGGGCCGCCGGACGTGACCGCGCCGGCCGCGGCCGCGTGAGCCCCGCCCCGCAGCAACGGGCCGCGTAAGCCCGGCAACCGATGGCGTACGCCGTCAGCACCTCGCACCGGCCCGGCAACGGGTCGCCTCCGGGGGCAACAGGTGAGGTGCGGGTCGTCCACCAGGCTGCCCGTCAGGTCGCGCCCGCCGCCTTCCCGGCCCATTGACCCGCGGGTGCCGACGTGTGGCCCCGTCGGTGCCGGCACCGCCACACCCCGGTCAGCGGACCCGATCGCAGGAAATTCCCGAGTCGCCCTTGACAGCGGCCAGTCTCCCGATGACGCTGTCTATTAGTCCTACTGTCGTAGGACAACAGGAGGGAACGTCTCGAGTGATCGAGTTTGTGCTGGACAGCCGGTCGAAGGTGAACACCTACATGCAGCTCGTGCAGCAGGTGAAACAGGCGCTGCGGGTCGGCCTGCTGGTGCCGGGCGACCAACTACCGAAGGTGCGGGACGTCGCACAGTCGCTGGCGATCAACCCGAACACGGTGCTCAAGGCGTACCGGGAGCTGGAGATCGAGGGCCTGGTCGGCGGCCGACCGGGGGTGGGCACGTTCGTCGAACGCACCCTGGCCGGCGCTTCGCTGCCCAACCAGGCCGAGTTGCGCGAGGACCTGGTGGCGTGGCTGCACCGGGCGCAGGCCGCCGGCCTCACGGCCGAGGACGTCGTCGCCCTGGTGGAGACCACGCTCCGGGCCACCCTCGCCGACGACACCCCGCAGAGGGAGCCCGCGTGAACGAGCACAGCAGCAGGCGCCCGCGCCACCGCGAAGCGGCGGCGCGGGCGGAACGAGAGGACAGAGGATGGACATGATCCTGGAGGCCGACCGGCTGGGTAAGCGGTACGGCCGGACCTGGGCACTACGGGACTGCTCGCTGCACCTGCCGGCCGGCCGGATCGCCGCGCTGGTCGGGCCGAACGGTGCCGGCAAGAGCACGCTGCTGCACCTGGCCGTCGGGCTGCTCAGGCCCGACGCGGGAACGGTACGGGTGTTCGGCAGGTCGCCGTACGGCGACACGGAGTGCCTGGCCGACATCGGGTTCGTCGCACAGGACACGCCGCTCTACCGGGACTTCAGCGCCGCCGAGCTGGTCACCGCTGGCGGCAAGCTGAACAAGCGGTGGGACGCCGAGCTGGCCCGGAACCGGCTGGCCCAGCTGGGCATTCCGCCGGACCGGCCGGTCGGCAAACTCTCCGGCGGGCAGCGGGCCCAGGTGGCGCTCGCCCTGGCACTGGCCAAGCGGCCCCGGCTGCTGCTGCTCGACGAGCCGGTCGCCAGCCTCGACCCGCTGGCCCGGCGGGAGTTCCTCCAGTCGCTGATGGGCAGCGTGGCGGACTCCGGGACCACCGTCCTGCTCTCCTCGCACCTGCTGGCCGACCTGGAGCGCGTCTGCGACTACCTGATCGTGCTCAACGCCGCCCAGGTGCAGCTCGCCGGCACCGTCGACGACCTGGTGTCCGGGCACCGGCAGCTGATCGGCCCGCGGCACGACGGCGGCCCGATCGGGGGCGTCGCCGCCGTCGTCCGGGCCAGCCACACCGACCGGCAGTCCACGCTGCTCGTCCGCGCCGACGGCCCGGTCACCGATCCGGCCTGGACGGTGCGGGAGGTCGGCCTGGAGGACGTCATCCTGGCCTACCTGGCCGACGGCGACACGCAGACCAGTCACAGCGAGTGGGGGGTGCCGGCATGATCTGGCTGACCTGGCGGCAGCACCGCAAGCAGGCCCTGTTCACTCTGCTGGGCTTTGCCGCGCTCGCCGCGCTGATGGTGCCGATCGGCCTGTCGATGCGGCACACCTTCGCCGACCTCGGGCTGACCGAGTGCGTACGCCAGCTTGCCGGTACCGACGTGGCGGAGGCCACCCGGGAGACCTGCGACGAGGGCTTCCGCCGTTTCGGCAACCGGTACGGCAGCCTCAATCTGTTGGCCGTGCTGCTGCTCACCCTGCCGGCGCTGGTCGGCCTGTTCTGGGGTGCCCCGTTGGTTGCCCGCGAGGTGGAACAGGGCACGCACCGGTTCGTCTGGACCCAGGGCGTCGGCCGTACCCGCTGGGCGTTGGTGAAGTTCGGGCTGGTCGGCGCCGCCGTGATGGTCCTCGCGGTCGGCTATGGGCTGGGCATGTCGTGGTGGGTCGAGCCGCTGACCGAGGCCGCCCGGGAGGGTCGTCTCGGCCTGATCGTCTTCGACCTGCAAGGCATCGTCCCGATCGGCTACACCCTCTTCGCCGTGGCGATCGGCGTCTTCGCCGGCACCGTCTGGAAGCGCATGCTGCCCGCCATGGGCATCACCCTCGCCGGGTACATCGGCGTACGGGCGGCGGTGGAGGTGTTGGTGCGACCGCACTACCAGCCCGCCCGCACCCTCACCTTCCCGATCGAGGGGAGCACCGAGGAGGCCACGAGCCGTGGCGACTGGATCCTCACCCAGGGCATCCGCAACCCCGACGGAAAGATGATGGCGGAGAACACCCGGATCATGTGCCCGCCCGGTGCTGCTGAGGCGAAGGGTCGGGGCTGCGGCGCCGAGCTGGGCCTCGAACCGGGCGCGTACAACTGGCAGCTGTACCAACCTGCGGACCGGTTCTGGCTGTTCCAGGGCATCGAGACGGGGATCTTCGTCGCCCTCGCCCTGCTCCTGCTCTATCTGGCCGTCCGCCGGGTCCGCCGGATCGCGTAGCTCGGCGACGGGTGATCGCCGGGGCCCGCGGACCCCGGCGGTCACCCGTCAGCGCAGAAGGCGGAAACGTGGCGCATCGAAGGCCCTCCGGCTACGCCGGGTCGGTGGTCCCCACCTGGCCGACGACGCCGACGTTCAGCGGATCGGCCAGCAGCTTGTCGAAGGCCAGCTCGGCGGCACCGATCAGGACGGCGTCACGGCCGAGTGCCGCCGCCTCCAGACGCAGGTGCTCGCGGGAGACCGGGAGCGGCATGGCGTCCAACCGGCTGCGGACCGTGTCCGCCCCGGCGATGAAGATGTCGCGCAGCGAGCCGCCGAACACCACGGCGTCCGGGTTGACCACGTTGACCAGGTTGGCGACGCCGAAGCCGAGCCAGTCGGCGACCCGCTCGACGGCCTGACGCGCCGTGGTGTCGCCGAGCGCCGCCGCGCGCAGCACCTCGGCCACCGCTTCGCGCTCGTCCGGATCCCGACCGGCGTGGCGCAACAGCGCGGCCTCACCGATCTCGGTCTCCCAGCAGCCACGTGAACCGCACCCGCAGGGCAGCCCGTTCGGGTTGACCACCATGTGGCCGACCTTGCCGCTGTGGCCCCGGTGCCCGATCATCAGTCGGCCGCCGATGATGAGGCCGGCGCTGATGCCGAGGTCACCGTGCAAGTAGATGAGATCGTCGATACCGGCCGCCACGCCGCGGACGTGTTCGGCCAGACCGGCGATGTCGGCCAGATCGCCGGTCACGAAGCCGGGGCCGGCGGAGAACTCGGCCGCCAGCGCGGGGCCGAGGGTCTCGTCGACGCCGGCGATCAGAATCCTGCCGTCCCGGTCACGGGTGGTGTCGGTGACCGCGACCGCGCCGCCGACCAGCAATGCGTCGGCGGCCACGGACCGTTCCATGTCGCGGACGAGGTCGGCCAGCGGTCCGACGGCGTCGACCGCGGACATGCCACTGGGACGGGCGACCTCGCGCAGGTCGAGGATGCTTCCGCCGAGCCCGATCCGCGCGGCGCGCAGCCGGTCCGCGTCGATGCTCAGCGCGTGGGCGTAGACCCGGTCGGAGCGCGGGCTGACGACGAGTGAGGGGCGACCGGCGCGACGGGCGGTGGTCGGTGCCTCCTCGGTGACCAGGCCGCTGGCGACCAGGTCCGCCGCGAGGGCGCCGATGGTGCTGCGGTTGAGGCCGAGCCGGCTGGTCAGTTCCGCCCGGGACGTCGGCCCGTGCAGGTGCACGAAGCGGAGCACGGCGCCCAGGTTCTGCCGCCGGATCTCCTCCTGGCTCGCGCCGGGGACCGAGGGCTGCGGGGATTCGGGGTTGCGGCCGACGCCGGTTGGCCTGGACCGGACGGGTGTCGCCACGGTCAGACCTCCTTCCGGGGCGGTGCCGCGTGGAGCGGGAGTGCCAGGACGACGATGGGTCCCGGACGAAGAGATCCGGGACCCATCGGCGTTGCTGCCTACCGAGCGGTGATTACTTGGTGAGCGGCGCGAGCTTCGGGTCGTTGGCGTACGCCTCGGCCGCGTTGGCCTTGGTGACGGCGACCGGCGGGAGCAGGTACGTGTCGACGACCTTGCTGCCGTTGTTGTAGGACTTGGTGTCGTTCACCTGCGGGGTGTTGCCGGCCTGGAGGGCCTTGACCATGTTGATGGTCTCCTTCACCAGGTTCCGGGTGTCCTTGTTGATCGTCATGTACTGCTCGCCCTGCATGATCGACTTGACGGACTCAACCTCGGAGTCCTGACCGGTGACGACCGGGGTCGGCTTGCCGGCACCCTTGACCGAGGTCAGGATGGCGCGGGCCAGGGTGTCGTTCGGGGAGAGGACGCCGTCCAGCTCCTTGCTGCCGTAGGTCGAGGTCAGCAGCTGGTCCATGCGGGCCTGCGCACCCTCGGCCTTCCAGCCCTGGATGGCGGTCTGCTTGACGTCGGTCTGCTTCGAGGCGACGACCAGGTTGCCCTTGTCGATCTCCGGCTTGAGCACGCTCATCGCGCCGTTGAAGAAGACACCGGCGTTGTTGTCGTCCGGCGAGCCGGAGAACAGCTCGATGTTGTACGGGCCGTTCGGCTTCTTGGCCTTCAGTCCGTCCAGCAGGGCCTGGCCCTGGAGCTGGCCGACCTTGAAGTTGTCGAACGCGACGTAGTAGTCGAGGTCCGGCGTGTTGGTGATGAGCCGGTCGTACGCGATGACCTTCACGCCCTGGGCGTGGGCAGCGGCGACCTGGGTCGAGAGCTGCGCGGCGTCGGTCGCGCCGATGACGATGACCTTGGCGCCCTGGGTGACCATGGCGGTGATCTGGTTCTGCTGGTCGGCGACCGTGGTCGACGCGCCGGCGTACTGCACCTGGCCCTTGAAGCCGGCCTCCTTGAGGCCGTTGGTGAACAGGTCACCGGCGAGGACCCAGTTCTCCGAGGTCTTGGCCGGAAGCGCGACACCGATCACGGAGTCGGCAGCGAAGCCCTTGGCGTCACCCTTGGAGCCGGACTCGTCGTCGCGGCCGGAGCCGCAGCCGGCGAGGGCCAGCATGGCGGCGGCACCGATGGCCACCACCGACGTGCCAAAGAATTTACGCATGGAGGTTACTTGCCTTTCTGGAAGAGGTGATGCGGGGTGTGCGGTCGGTGGCCGTCAGCCGGGCACCGACGCCGTGGCGGGCTGGCGCTCCGCGTCCGGCTGTCCATCGGGGGTCGTGGGTGTGTCCCGGCGGAACGGGCGCGTGATGCTCCCGATCACCGAGAAGCGCCCCTGGCTCTTGTTGTAGACGTCGATCGCGACGGCCAGCAGCAGCACCAGGCCCTTGATGATCTGGACCTTGTCGGTGCCCACGCCCTGGAGCTGGAGGCCGTTGTTGAGCACGGCCATGACGAGACCACCGACGATCGAGCCGCTGATGGTGCCGATACCGCCGGCGACGGCCGCGCCGCCGATGAAGACCGCGGCGATCGCGTCAAGCTCCCAGCCGTTACCGTCCTGCGGGCCGGAGGCCGCCGAACGGGCCACGAAGATCATGCCGGCCAGGGCGGCCAGGACGGACATGTTCATCATGACGAAGAAGTTGACCCGCTTGAGCTTCACGCCGGACAGCTCGGCCGCCCGGGAGTTGCCGCCCACCGCGTAGATGTGCCGGCCACCTGCCGTGTTGCGGGTGTAGAAGGAGTACGCGATGACCAGGGCCAGCAGGATGAGGCCCGAGATCGGGAAACTGGTGCCGACGCGACCGCTGGCGAAGCGCAGCGCCGCGAAGGCGATCACGCCGACCATGACGGCCATCCGGAGGATCGAGATCCACAAGGGGGCCGGGTCGGCGTCCATCGCCCGGCGGGTCTTGCGCGCCTGCAACTCGCGCCACACCACCGCCACCGCCGCGGCCAGACCCAGCAGCAACGTCGCGTTGTTGTAGCCGGTGTCCGGCCCGAACTCGGGCAGGAAGCCGGAGCCGATCTCGCGGAAGCCCTCCGGCACCGGGATGGTGCTGGCGTTACCGATGAACTGGTTGCCGCCGCGGAAGAGCAGCATGCCCGCCAGGGTGACGATGAACGCGGGCACCCCGATGTAGGCGACCCAGAAGCCCTGCCAGGCGCCGATGATCGCGCCGATCACGAGGCCGAACAGGATCGCGGCGGGCCAGGGCAGGTCCCACTCGGCCATCGACTTGGCCACCAGGATGCCGGCGAACGCCGCTACCGAGCCGACCGACAGGTCGATGTGCCCGGCGACGATCACCATCAGCATGCCGATGGCCAGGATCAGGATGTACGAGTTCTGCTGGAACAGCGCGATCAGGTTGTCCGACCGCAGTGTCAGCCCGTCGGTCCAGATCTGGAAGATCAGGACGATCACCACGAGTGTGAAGATCATCCCGAACTGACGGGCGTTGGAGGTGGTGCCTCCAAACAGGTTCTTCTGAAGGTCCTTGATACGGCTCATCGGGTGGCCAACTTCTTCGTCGAGGTCATCTGCTTCATGAGGGTCTCCGGATCCGCGTCCGCCCGGGCGATCTCGCCCGTGATGGTGCCTTCGAACACGGTGTAGATGCGGTCGCAGAGCCCGATCAGCTCAGGCAGCTCCGAGGAGATGACGACGACGCCCTTCCCCTGGTCGGCGAGCCGCTGGATGATGCCGTAGATCTCGTACTTGGCACCCACGTCGATGCCGCGCGTCGGCTCGTCGAGGATCAGCAGGTCCGGGTCGGTGAACATCCACTTCGCCAGGACGACCTTCTGCTGGTTGCCGCCGGAGAGCTTGGAGACGCCCTCGTCGACCGTCGGGGCCTTGGTCCGCAACTCCTTGCGGTACGCCTCGGCCGCCTGGTATTCCTCGACCTCGCTCAGGACGCCGTGGTGCCTGATCTTGGACAGCTTGGCGGCGACCGTCGACGCCTTGATGTCGTCGAGCAGGTTGAGGCCGATCGCCTTGCGGTCCTCACTGACGTACGCAAGCCCGTGGTGGATCGCGTCCGCCACCGACTTCAGCACGATCTCCTTGCCGTCCTTGATGATCGTGCCCGACTCGAACACCCCGTAGGAGCGGCCGAACACGCTCATCGCGAGTTCCGTGCGACCCGCGCCCATGAGGCCCGCGAAGCCGACGATCTCGCCACGGCGCACCACGAAGCTCTCGTTCTTGCAGACCTGCCGGTCGGCCGAGATCGGGTGCCGGACGTTCCAGTTGCGGACCTCGAAGAAGACTTCACCGATCTTCGGGGTGTGGTCCGGGAAACGGCTGCTCAGCTCGCGGCCGACCATGCCCCGCACGATCCGGTCCTCGTCGACGCCGCCCGCCTTGACGTCCAGCGTCTCGACGGTCTTGCCATCGCGGAGGATGGTGATCTGGTCGGCGATCGCCTCGATCTCGTTCAGCTTGTGCGAAATCATGATCGAGGTGATGCCACGCGACCGGAAGCCGCGCAGCAGGTCCAGCAGGTGCCGGGAGTCGGCCTCGTTCAGCGCCGCCGTCGGCTCGTCCAGGATGAGCAGCTTCACGTCCTTGGCGAACGCCTTGGCGATCTCCACGAGCTGCTGCTTGCCGACCCCGATGTCCCTGACCAGGGTGTCCGGGTCCTCCTGCAGACCGACCCGGGCCATCAGGTCCAGCGCCATCCGGTTGGCGGCCTTCCAGTCGATCGCGCCCCGCTTGCGCGGTTCGTTACCGAGGAAGATGTTCTCGGCGATCGACATCCCCGGGATGAGCGCGAGCTCCTGGTGGATGATCACGACCCCGGCGTTCTCGCTGGCGCGGATGTCGGAGAACCGGGTCTCCGCGCCCTGGTAGATGATCTGGCCGTCGTAGGTGCCGTGCGGGTAGACCCCGCTGAGGACCTTCATCAGCGTGGACTTGCCCGCGCCGTTCTCGCCGCAGATGGCATGGATCTCGCCGGCGCGAACCACCAGGTTGACGTCGGAGAGGGCCTTGACTCCGGGAAACTCCTTGGTGATGGAACGCATCTCAAGGAGGATGGGCACGTCGCTCATCGCTCGTACCACCTCGCCAACGTCATCGGTGCCTCCGGAAGGTTTGACCTTCACTTGGTTTTGTTGTTGACGGCAACGTATTGCGGTGGCAGGGTCATCCGCAAGGCGAGGGCCTGTTGAAAATGTAACAATCCGGCAATATAGATGTGACCGAGTGTTCGCCTGTCACAGCGGTCCCGGCCGCCCCTGACGGCGTCCTCCGTTCGGCCGCCGCACCCCTGCCGCCCCCGGCCCGCGCCATGATCGACACCGGCCGTTGCCCCTGGCGCCGCCAGCAGGGCTGATCTCACCGGGACCCGTCGGAGGCTAGCTCCGCCGGGCTGCCTCCCGCCACCGGCCGCCCACGATCACAGATCTCCCCCCGAGGCGCCGCACGGCCAACCGGCACGGCCGTGTGATCCGCACCTCCGCCACCGACGCAGGCCCGTCCACGACCAGGTCGCGGTGTCGGAAAACGCCCGGCTCGCCCCGGCCAGCACCCGGACCGTGCGACGCGTCCCGTTCCCGCGCCGCCGTCCCGCGCGTGATCTTCGTGTCGGAAGCGCCTGTTACGGTCGCGCCGCCGTTGCCGCTGTCGAGCCGGAGGTTGACGTGATCAGCTCGCGCGTGTCGTCGTTCGCTGGGCTGCCGGTGCTGGCCTTCACGCCGGTCACGCAGGTGCCGGAGATCCGTCGGCGGTGGCCTGGCGACCGGCATCGAGGAGTACGACGGCAGGCAAGATCGCTTCAGCGGTCGCGGAGTGAGCGGCGGTGCCCTGCCACGCCGGGGAGACGGCCATCTCCGTCGTCGGCGACGGCACCGTCCGCCGCTGCCACTTCATTCCCACCCCGATCGGCAATCTGTACGACGGGTCGTGGCGGGCCGCGTTGACGCCACGCCCGTGCGGCACCGCGATCTGCGACTGCCACATCGGGTACGTCCACCTCAAGCCGCTGGGGTTACGGGACGTCTTCGCCGGCGGGGTGCTCGAACGCATTCCCGCCGGCTGGCCACCGACCACCGGCCGGTGACCCTGCGTCGGTCAGCCCATCGCGTGGAGCCGGTCGGCCTCGATGGTGAGGATGATCCTGACCTGGTCGCGGCCACCGAACCACGGGTACGGCCCGCCGAGGTAGCGGTGGGACAGCCGCTCGATGTGCTCCTCGGCGCCGTCGGTGCTGATGCCGACCACCCGCCCCCGGACCTCGTGGTAGCGACCCGGCTTCTCCGGGTCCGAGACCGCCACGGCCACCCGCGGGTCGCGTCGGACGTTGCGCGTCTTCTGGTGGGTCTCCACCGTGTTGATGAGGATGTGGGTGCCGTCGGTGTCCACCCAGGTCTGGGTGAGCTGCGGTGAGCCGTCCGGCATCAGCGTCGTGACGTAGCAGGTGCTCGGCTCGCGCATCAGCGCGAGCAGGTCGTCGGGCAGGTTCACGTGCCGATCCCTCCGTTGGTGGCCGATCCGTGCGATGGTTCCCGGTCAACAGTCGCACGGAATGATCACCCATGCCCGGCAGATCCGCGCGGTCAATGTCCAGGGTGACTGGCAGCGGTCGATGGAGGACGAGGACGGCCCGCTGAACCTATCTGGAGCGTGACGCCACGACCGGTTCGCTGCCGCCACCCCGGCTGCGCTGCTGAGCGGTCTCCTCCATGAAGGGGAACCGGCTGGTGAGCTCGGCGAGCGTCAGCCCGGCCCTCCAGTCCGAGGCGAGTTGGGCAACCTGCACGAGATCCATGGCGTCGCCGCGGGCCTGGACCTCGCCGGAGACCCGCAGGTCGACCATGAAGTATCGGGCCTGCGAGCCCAACCCGACGCAGACCACGCCCTGGTCGGAGTGCAGCTCAGCGCAGGTGAACCGGCTTCGCCCCTGCTCCGGGGCGCTCACCCGGCCGAGATCGAGCTGGTGCCGGGCGGCGATCTCGATGAGCGCGGGGGCCAGACCACCCCGCTCGACCAGGTCCGGATAGAGGCGCACACCCAGCGCCGTCGACACGTCGCTCATGACTGACTCCCACTTCCTCGTGACAGAGACCAGCAGCACGCAGGTTACGGGGATGTTTCCGGCGAGCCTCGTCATCCTGTCCCCCTTGGACGCCCCACGGCAATAGGAAGGGTCGGTTCGACCGCTATCGGGGTAGCTCGTGGTCGCGGTCCGCAGGCCGTGGCAGAGTCTTGACAACGTGTCGCCATATTGACAGTCTTCGTTGAAGAGAGCGCTCTCCCACATTCCCCGGGCCACGCCTCCGCCACCCCCCCGACGCTGAGGAGCCTCCCGTGTTCACAGCCTTGCCCAGCCCTCGCCTCCGACCGTTCGTCCTCGCGGCGGTCTCCCTTCTCGCCACCTCCGTGGCGCTCGCCCTCCCGGCCCAGAACGACCGGGCCGAGGCTGCCATCGGCCCGATCAGCTGGCAGGACGAGTTCAACTCCCCTGCCGGCGCTCCCGTCGACCAGAACAAGTGGCGGTTCGACATCGGCGGCAGCGGCTGGGGCAACAACGAACGGCAGTACTACACCAACAGCACCAGCAACGCCGTCCACGATGGCCAGGGCAACCTGGTCATCACGGCCCGCCGGGACAACCCCGCCAACTACCAGTGCCACTACGGGCGCTGCGAGTACACGTCGGCGCGGTTGCTGACCGCGTCCACCTTCACCCAGACGTACGGCCGGTTCGAGGCCCGCATCAAGATCCCGCGCGGTCAGGGCATCTGGCCCGCGTTCTGGATGCTGGGCACCGGCGGCGGCGGATGGCCCACCATCGGCGAGATCGACGTCATGGAGAACATCGGCAGGGAGCCCAACACCGTCTACGGCACCGTGCACGGGCCCGGCTACTCCGGCGCCGGTGGTATCACCGGCAGCCGCACCCTCGGCGGACCGCTCGCCGACGGTTTCCACACCTACCGGGTGGACTGGGAGCCGAACCTGATCACCTGGTACCTGGACGGGGTGGAGTACCACCGGGTCGACCCCGCCCGGCTCGGCGGCAACCGTTGGGTGTTCGACCACCCCTTCTTCGTGATCCTCAATGTGGCTGTCGGCGGTAACTGGCCCGGCTACCCGGACGCCTCCACGCAGTTCCCGCAGCAGATGCTCGTCGACTACGTCCGGGTGTCCAGCTACACCTCCGGCGGCGGCCCGGCACCCGGCACCAGCAGGATCAGGGGTGCGCAGAGCGGGCGCTGCATCGACATCCCCGGCGCCAACCCGGTCGAGGGCGCCAAGCTGCAGATCTGGGACTGCAACACCACCGCCGCCCAGGCCTGGACGTTCGCCGCCGACTCGACGGTCCGGGCGATGGGTAAGTGCATGGACCCGGCCTGGGCCGGCACCGCCAACGGCACCGAGGTCAACCTGGTCTCCTGCAACGGAAATCCCGCCCAGCGCTTCACGCTCAACGCCGCAGGCGACCTGGTCAACGTGAGCGCCAACCGATGCGTGGACGTCCGGGACGTCAACCCCAACAACGGGGGCAAGCTGCATCTGTGGGACTGCACGGGCGCCGCCAACCAGAAGTGGTCCCGCATCTGACGACGCCGGTAGCCACCACGAACGTGGGCCGCCCGAGAACGGCTTCGGGCGGCCCACGGCCGTGTGCTGCCGATCCACCCACCCATCGGATTCGGCCCGAAGACGCGAGGACCAGACGTACGCCCACTATGTTCGGATTAATCCAACAAGTCGGGCATTTCTGGGAGTGAACTCATGTCGCACCACCTCGACACCCCCCTCGCCGCCCAGGGCGGCCAGCTCTACATCGACGACCTCTACGTGTTCGACGGCGACCGCGCCACGGTGTTCGTCATGGACGTCAACAGCTCGGTGACGAAGGCCGACATCAAGCGCGGTTTCCACGCCGAGGCGCGCTACGAGTTCAAGATTCACATCAACGGCGGGGACCTGGAGGACCTGACCTACCGGTTCGCCTTCGGCGAGTCGAACGGCGACGGCAAACAGGCCCTCCAGGTGTACGAGCTCACCGGGGCTGATGCCCGCGACGACGCCGCGATGGGCACTCCCGTCGCCGAGGGGCGGACCGGCGAGGTGTCGACCGGCGGCAACGTCCGCACCTGGGCCGGGCGGATCACCGACCCGTTCTTCGTCGACCTCGACGAACTCGCCACCATCAACGGCGCGATCACGAACGGCGCCAGGGTGGACCGCTCAGCGTGGCGAGCCGACCAGGCCAAGAACAGCTTCGCCGGTACCACCGTCGAGTCGATCGTCCTCGAGGTCTCCCATGACGAGCCGCTGCTGCGCGACGGCACCGAGATCGGCGTGTGGTGCCGCACCCTGCTGGCCACCGATGCCGGCGGATGGCGACAGATCAACCGCGCCGGTCACCCCATGATGTGGCCGATCTTCTGGCCGCACGACACCGACTTCTCGAACCCGGCCAACACCCGGCACCCCGGCGACGATCTCCGGGAGGACGGCGAGGAGATCGCGAGTGCGGTCGCGGGGGTCGTCGCGGCGAACGGCACGGCCCCGGATCCCCGGGCGTACGGCCAGAGCGTCGCCCGGCAGCTCTACCCCGACCTGCTGTCGTACAAGATCGGCACTGCCGCGAACTACGGCTTCGCGATCCGCAACGGCCGCACCATGGCTGACAACGCGCCCGAGGTGATGTTCTCCCTGGTCCTCAACACCGCCACCACCTCGGGCCTGACCTCGGACGTCAACAAGAACGCCCGCGCGAAGACCTTCCCCTACGTCGTGCCGGCCTGATCGGGCCCACCGGTGAAAAGCGAACTGACCTCCCCGGCCGCGCCGAGGAGGTCATTCGCGTGCGGCGATGGCGGTCAGCCCTCGATGTCTCGTGGGTCGCGACTGCGCGGGTAGGTGTTCTTCTCCCCGATCGTGCCGTCCTGCTTCTTGATCACGTGCTCCACGCCACGGTCGGCCGCCATCTCGCGGCCCTCGGCCTGCGCGTCGGCCTTCACCTCGTGCGTGCTGCTGGCCCGCTCGTTGCCCTCCGGGCGGTTCTTCCACTGCCCGTCCTCGTGGTACGTGTCGACGTCACCCTTGGCCATGGCGGCTCTCCTCCCAGCGTATGAACTGTCCACCGGATCAGTGCCCCGGGTCACGCGGAACAAAACCCGGCCCACGCCCTCCTCGGGAGACGGTGGGGCCGCCCGCGGTCACCCGGGGACGCAGTTGTTGCTGGCCCGCTTGATGATCTGTTCGCGATCGTCGGTGGTGATGCCGGACGGCTCCCCGTCGAAGTGGGTCTCGACCTTGTCCCAGCCCCGGCGCTGTTCGTAGTGCAGGTGCGGCGCTCCGGAGTTGCCGGTGCTGCCGAGCCGCCCGATCTGGTCGCCCTGGGCCACCCGCTGGCCAACCCGGACCAGCGGGGGTTCGAGCAGGTGCAGGTACTGCGTCTCCCACGTACCACCGTGGTCGATCTTCACCCAGTAACCGCCGCCGCGACCGCGCGGACCCTCCGGGTTTTCCGGGTTACGCCCTCCCAGCGAGCCGTTGACGCCGGACACGGTGACGGTGCCGGCGGAGGACGCGAGCACGGGCCGTCCCCATGCCTCACCCTCGGTCGGAAACAGGTCGACGTCGTAGTCGTCGTGGCCGGGGTAGGTGCTGAGCTGCCAGGTCTCACCGCACGGGACCGGGAGTTGAAAGAGCGGTCGGGGACCGGGCGACCGCAGCATCGGCACGATGACCAGCGCGACGCCGACGACGGCCATGACCGCGAGGAGTGCAAGGAGTACGCGGGCGGTGCGGCTGCGGACGCGGCGATGGGTGCGGACTCTGGTGGGGTGGCCGGTCGTCACCGCCCCGAGCATGGCAGACGTCGACAAAGCCGCCCGTCCGGGTCGCCGTGGGCGTTGACATTGCAGTCGTATCGCCATCCGGGTACGGTTGATGCAATGCAGTTGCATTGCATGGAGACACGCAAGCACCTGCACGCGTTGTCCGAGGCGACCATCGATTGCGGGGACGACATGACCGACACGAAGGCCCCGACCGGGGCGAAGCTGGGCCCGCTGTTGCGCCGTGCGGCCGAGATGGAGGCGGCGATGTGGCGCAGCCTCTACGTGTGGGTACGCCGCACGCCGCTCCCCCTGGCGCCGGGCGACGAGCCGTTCGGCTACCTCGGTGTGGTCAAGCCGATCCTCGGCATCTTCATCGGCCTGTCGATCGTGGAAATCCCGATCTTCGACCTCGTCGTCGCCAACGTGGTGCCGTGGAGGCCAGCCCGCTGGATCGTGCTCGGCCTCGGCATCTGGGGTCTGCTCTGGATGGTCGGGCTCTTCGCCAGCATGACGATCAACCCACACGTCGTCGGTGACACGGGCCTGCGGGTGCGGTCGGGGTCGGGGATCGACATCTGGATCCCGTGGTCCGACATCGAGGCCCTGCGCAAGCGTCACCGGTCGCTGCCCTCCAGCAGGTCGGTGCAGGTCGAGCAGGAGGGTGACCGTCGGGTGGTGTCCATCTCGGTCGGCAGCCAGACGAGCATCGACGTCCTGCTGCGCCATCCGACGACCTTCGACCTGCGCAAGGCCGGGTCCGAGCCGGTGCATGAGCTGCGGCTGTACGCCGACGATCCCGACGGCCTGCTGCGCAGCGCGCGCGGCGCACCGGTCAGCCGGTAACCGCAGCCCGCCGGCCGGGAACCCGGCCCACCGACTGTGAAACGATCGAGGTCATGCCCAAGAAGGTCGATCACCAGGAGCGACGCACACTCATCGCGGGCGCGCTGATGCGGGTCGCCGCCGACCAGGGTCTGGAGGCCGTCAGCCTCCGTCACGTGGCCGCCGAGGCCGGCGTCTCCGCCGGGCTGGTCCAGCACTACTTCCGCACCAAGGACGAGATGATGGCGTTCGCGTTGACCGTGGTCCGCGAGCGTGGTCAGACCCGGGTCACCGAGGCGTTGGCGCGCCTGGGCGAGGACCCCTCCCCCCGGCTGTTGCTGCGCACGATGATCGCCGCGCTGTTGCCGCTGGACGAGCGGGCTCGCGACGACGGGCGGGTGGCGCTGGCGTTCCTCGCCTACACCGCGGTGCGACCGGCGGCCGCGCCCAGCCTGCGCGAGGACACCGTGCAGCTGACCGGGTTCATCGCGAGCATGCTCCCTGCCCAGGACGCCGACGCCGCCGCCGCCGCGGCCGGCCTGTTGGCGCTCATGGAAGGCCTGGGCGTCTATCTGCTCGGTGGGCAGTACACCGCCGAGCAGGCGTTGGGTGCCCTGGATGCCCAGCTCGACCTGCTGTTCGGCGCGCCGGCCGGCCCCTGAGCCTGGACTGCCGCACGACGACGGCTTCGGGGGCCACTTCCCGGCGTCGGAAAGTGGCCCCCGATCCGCCCCTGACCGCTCAGCGAGGAGCTGCCGCTGCCCGCGCCTTCAGGCGACGCAGCTCGTCGGCGGACATCAGCCAGGTGGAGTTCGTCGCTCCGAGACCGAGGAGCACCTGGTCGAAGGCGTTGCCGTCGTTGTCGTCGGTGTAGCAGAGGCTCACCTCGCCCCAGGGCGAGGCTGCGATGGCCAGCTGGTCCTGCCGACCCGTCGTGGTCTGGCTCAACGCCTGAGCCGCCAACCGGCCGGTGGACGTGCCGTCGGGGTTGAGACCGCGGGCCCAGACGTCCGGATTGGCACCCGACACCGTCCATCCCACCACCGCGTTGTCCTGGTCGTCGATGCCGACGCCGGGTGCGGTGGCTCCGGTGCCGGTCGAGACCTGGACCTCGTCGTGCCGTGGGGTGCCGGCGGCGGTGAACGAACGCGCCCAGACGCCGCGCGTACCCGTGTGGTCGGATTCCCAGCCGACGGTGAAGTCGCCGGCGAAGTTCGCCGCGACCGAGGCGCGCTGCTGCTGTCCGCCGCTCTGCGCGTTGGCCGTCCGCCGTGACAGCACCACCGCGCCGTTGGACCGGGCCAGGCGGGTCAGCCCGATGTTGTACGAACCGTTCGCGTCGGCGTCCTCGTCCCAGACCACCAGTGCCTCGCCGCTGGCGGAGACCGCCACGTCGGGGCGGTGGTGCGCGCCGGTCGTCTGCGAGGCCGTCACCTCGTACGCCTTGGTGGTGGCGGCGGTGAAGCCGGCGGCCTTGACGGTGGCCGGGGCGGTCCCCTGCACGTCCTCCCAGACCACGGTGAAGCCGACCGCGGCGGCGTTGTTGGGCGCGCCGTCCGGGTCCACCGCGACCTTCGGCCAGATCTGCTGACCGGCGTCACTGGCGTTGGCCTGCCCCGAGCCGAGCACCGCGCCGGTGGGCGACACCACCCGGTACTGGATGTTGTAGACGCCGTTGCCGTCGCCGTCGGCGGCCCAGGCCACCACGGCGTTGCCCCGGTCGTCGAGGCCCACGTCCGGGCTGATGTGCCGCCAGGCCGCGCCGCTGGTGCCGCCGGTGGACAGCTTCAGCTCGTACCCGGGGATGCCGTCCCGGAAGAGGCGCAGGAAGACCTCGGTGTGGGTGTCGTCCTCGGGGGCGGTGCTGTCCCGGTCGTCCTCCCACACGACCGCGACCTGTCCGTTGCGGTTCATGGCGATGCCGGGCAGGTCCTGGTCGCCGGTCGCGACGCTGTTGGCGGTGGTCCAGGTGACGGCGTCGGCGGTCATGGCGGTGGGTGCGGCGGCGGTCGTGAGCACGCCCGGGGCCAGCATGGACGCGGCGAGCAGTGCGGTGAACGCGGTCATGGTTGGCACTCCCTCTACCCGGCCTGCAGGCCGGGCTGGCCGTCGAGGATGACGAACGAGCGCAGCGTGGACGCCGCCGCGTCGTGCTCGGTCACCGTGTTGACCGCGCGGAAGTCCGCGCGGACCTGGCTGCGACTGATCGTGGTACGGACGTAGCCACGTCGATCCGAGTAGAACTTCAGGTGCGGGTTGGTCGCCACGTTCGGGATGGTGGTGCTGCCGGTGCCGTTACCGGTCGAGCTGATCGAGGTGCAGACCAGCTCGGTGCCGATGGTCGCCGAGGACGGGTTCGCGTAGTCGGCCTTGAGCTCGTTGGCCCAGCCCCGGTGCACGTCGCCGGTGAGGACCAGCGGGTTGCGCACCCCACGCTGCTGCCAGCCGGTCTGGATCCGACTGCGCGACGCCCGGTAGCCGTCCCAGGCGTCCATGCTCGCCGCCCCGCTCGCGTCGAACTGTCGGGCGAAGAAGACCTGCTGGCCGAGGATGTCCCAGGTGCCGTAGTGCTGTGCCAGACCGTCGAGCAGCCAGGTCTCCTGCGCGGCGCCGGTCAGTGACCGGGAGGCCAGATCCGCGTCGGCGCAGACCTTCCAGCCGTCACCACATGCCTGGTCGTCGCGGAACTGCCGGGTGTCGAGCATGTGGAAGGTGGCGAGCTGCCCCCAGCGGACGCGGCGGTACAGCGGGATGCTGTTGCCGCTCGGCGCGGAGGTCGGCCGCAGCGGCATGTTCTCGTAGTACGCCCGGTAGGCGGCGGTCCGCCGGGCGGTCCACTGCGCGGCGGTCAGCGTCGGGCTGCTGTCGGCGCGGACCATGTTGGCGTAGTTGTTCTCCACCTCGTGGTCGTCCGGCACCACGAGCCAGGGCGCCGCCGCGTGCGCGGCCTGCAGGTCCGGGTCGGACTTGTAGAGCGCGTACCGGCGGCGGTAGTCGGCCAGTGACACGATCTCGGCGCCGACGTGCTGCCGGACCCCGGAGGCGCCGACACCACCCTCGTAGATGTAGTCGCCAAGGTGCAGGATCAGACCCGGGTTCTCCTCGGCCATCCGCCGGTAGGCGGTGTAGTAGCCGTTCTCGTAGTGCGCGCAGGAGGCGAAGGCCATCACCAGGTCGCGGCCGAAGGTGCCCGGCGCGGGTGCGGTCCGCGTCCGTCCGACCGCCGAGATGTGGCCCTGCGCCCGGAACCGGTAGTAGTAGTCGGAGTCGGCGGCGAGCCCACCGGCGATGGCGTGCACCGAGTGCGCGTCGGCGTAGCGGGCGGCCACCGAGCCGGAGGCGACCAGCGAGGTGAACCGGTCGTTGGTCGACACCTGCCACTCGACGGTCACGTCGGCGTTGGCCATCCCGCCCTGCCCGTCGGCGTTGAGCGGTGCGGGTGCCAGCCGGGTCCAGAGGACGACGCTGTCGGGCGCCGGGTCACCGGAGGCCACACCGAGTTTGAAGGGATACGGCACCGCGGCCTGGGCACTCTGCCAGGGTGCTACCGCGGCGCCGGCGGCGGCAAGTCCACCGAGGACGAAGATGCGACGGCTCAGCCTTGTCATGGTCAACACCCTGGGCGGCGCCGATGAACGGCACTGGGTGCGGCGTGGAATCCGACATGACGCGATGCTGTCCGGGCCAAGGCGGTTAGGTGTCCGACCCACCGGCGGTCCCATTCGATCCATGTTCGACGATCCGTTGGTGTGGTCAGGTGAGTGGCGATGGCGATTCCGCGCCGGGCAGCACCAGCTTCGGCGTACCGGAGCCGTCCGCCGGGACGGTCCAGACGTCGGGCTGGCCGTCGCTCTGGCGCAGCGTGTAGGCCAGTGTGCCGGTGCCAAGCCAGGCCGCCTGGTCGTCGACGCTCGCCGTCTCGGCCGTCGCTGTCACCCGCATCGTGGCGAGGTCGAGGACCGACAGCCGCCAGCCCTTGGCCGGATCGGCGTCGACCGCCTCCTTGAAGGCGATCCGGGTGCCGTCGGGCGACAGCGACGGGCACTCGACGTTCTCCTTCAACGTCTCGACGGCACGCCTGGCGACGTCGCCGCGGACGAGATACCGCCTGCCGCCGGTCGACATCGTCGCGTAGAAGAGGTTGTCGTCGGCGGTGAAGGTGACACCCCAGTAGTTGACGTCGGGGTTCCGGTAGGCCCGACCGTCCCGCTTGATCGCGAATTCCTCGAGCGAGGTCACCGTGACGCCGGTGGCGGTGTCGATGATGCCGGTGCGGGTGGAGAAGCCCGCGCTGGTGTAGGAGTCGCCACCGACGAACGTCGTCCAGGAGACCATCCGGCCGGAGGCCGAGACCCGGGCGCGGTTGGGCAACCCGGGCACACTGAGCGTCCGCGTCGGGCGCAGCGCGGCGTCGAGCACGACGACCTGGTACGTCCAGGCGGTGTCCGGTCTCAGGCAGACACCGGTGCCGGCTGCCGCGTACACCCGGAGACACTCCAGGCCGGAAACGGAGCGCGAGCCCGTGGGGTCGGCCGTGGCGACGGACGAGACGTGCCGGTCGGTGATCGCCAGCAGGCGTGGCCCCGGCGTCAGGGTGACCGCCTGGTCCCCGGTCGCCGCGGCGGATACCGGGCTCGGGGCCGGCTCCCTGGTCGTGGCGGCGTAGCCGGCCGCCACGGTCCCCAGCAGCACCGCCGAAGCGGCCACCACGCCCAGCTTCGCTCGGGTCGAGAGCGCGGTCATCGGGGCACCTTCCGGGTGACGAGACGGGACGGGGAGACCAATAGGAGCACCGTGACCACGAGGACGCCGGCGGCGACCGCCGCAGCGGCCCGGACAGCGTGCTCCGGACCCCATGCCTGCCACGCCAGACCGAACAGGACCGAGGAGACGAGGTACGCCAGCGCCTGTCCGGTCTGCACGAGGGCGATGCCGGTGGTCCGCAGCCGCGGCGGCAACACCGGCCCGGCGAGCGCGATGAGCACGCCGTCGGTGGCCGCGTAGAACGCGCCGTACAGCGTCAGCGTCACCGCGAGCAACGGCCAGCCGTGGACCGGGCCGGTCAGCAGCAGGTACGTGGCGCCGAGGGCCACGTACCCGCCCACCACCACCGGGAGGCGGCCGATCCGGTCGGCCAGCACACCCAGCGGGGCGGCCAACACCAGGTAGGCGAGGCTGGTCCCCACGGCGAGCAGCGGGAACCACCGCAGGCCGAGGTCCTCCCGACGTTGCAGCAGCAGGTAGACGAAACCGTCGCCGATCGTGGCGAGCCCGAGCAGCGTGGCGGCCAGCAGCAGACGGCGGACGGCCCGGCTGCGCAGCAGACCGAACGCCTCGTGGACGGAGACCTTCGGATCGTCGGGGCCGACCACCGGCGCACCGGGCGGGCGCTCCCGGACGAAGAGCACCAGCACCACGAGGGCCAGGGCGGCGACGCAGAAGCTGATGACGAAGACCGCGTCGTAGGACTGCCCGACGGCCAGCAGGACCGCGAACGCGGCGAGCGGCCCGAGGAACGCCCCGACGCTGTCCATCGCCCGGTGCACCCCGAAGGCCCGGCCCAGCGATTCCGGTGGTGTGGAGAGCGTGATCAACGCGTCGCGTGGCGCACTGCGCACACCCTTGCCGAGCCGGTCGACGGCGATGACGGCGCCGATCATCGGCACCGAACGGCCGGCGAGCAGCAGGCCGAGTTTGGCGACCGCCGAGAGGGCGTAGCCGACGCCGGCGACCAGCTTGCGCCGCCGGAACCGGTCCGCCACGAAGCCGCCGACGACCCGCAGCAGCGCGGTGGCCCCGGTGTGGACGCCGTCGAGCACGCCGAAGGCCACCGGGCTGAGCTGCAGGCCCAGCACCAGGTACAGCGGCAGGACCGCGGCCACCATCTCGGCGGACACGTCGGTGATCAGGCTGACCGTTCCGAGGGCCACGACGTTGCCACTGACCAGGGCGAGCCGGCGGCCGGTTCGCCCGTGGGTGGGCGGGTCGGTGACCGGTCGGGAGACGGTCGACAGGTACACGAGCATCTCCTCGGGTCGCTGGCTGACGGTCAGCAATCGTGGCGACTGATCGGAGGGAGGAACAAGGGTCCGTCGGGGGCCGGCAGACATGCGGCGGGTGAACGTGCGGCAAACATCGAGAAGTTTAACTGCCTGAGCGTACTGTTCATATGGCCGTGGCCTACGGGCCCATCGACCCTCCTACATTCCTTGCGCTCCCCACCCGCAGAGAAGGGGTCCTGGATGGACATTCGATTTCCCCGGCCGTCGCTGACGATGGGGACGGCCGTTCTGCTGGTCGTCGCCACCGCCACCGTCGTCCTGACCAGCTCGGGCGTGGCCTCGGCGGCGAGCGTGACCTTCACGCCGGTCGCCGACACCTACGTCCAGAACGACACGGCGTCCACCAACTACGGCACGTCGACGCAGGTCGTCGTCGACAACTCCCCGGTCCGGCGGACGTTCCTGCGCTTCACGGTGAGCGGCGTCAGCGGCACGGTCACCAGCGCGAAGCTGCGGCTGCGCACCATCAGCGGCAACAGTGGCAGTGACGCCGGCGGCACGTTCCGGCGGATGTCCAACACGACCTGGTCGGAGACCGGCACGACCTGGAACAACCAGCCGACCATCGACGGGGCCACCCTCGGCACGATCGGCGCGGTCAGCGGCAACACCTGGTACGAGATCGACGTCACGGCCGCGGTCGCCGGAAACGGGACGTACAGCTTCGGTGCGACCTCCGCCAGCGGCGACGGCGCCTACTACGACACGCGCGAGAGCGGCGCCGACGCCCCGCAACTGGTGGTCACGACCGGGACCACGCCGCCGCCCTCCGGGGACCCGGTATTCGTCGGGGTCGGCGACATCGCCAACTCGGGCTCCGGCGACAGCGCCACCGCCACGCTGCTGGACGGGATTCCCGGAACGGTCTTCACCACCGGCGACAACGTCTACGACAACGGCACCGCGGCCGAGTTCGCCAGCTACTACGAGCCCACCTGGGGCCGGCACAAGTCCCGCACCCGACCATCGCCGGGCAACCACGACTACAACACGTCCGGCGCGACGCCCTACTACAGCTACTTCGGCGCCCAGGCCGGCCCGAGCGGGCGTGGCTACTACTCCTACGACCTCGGCAACTGGCACATCGTGTCGCTGAACTCGAACATCAGCATGTCGGTGGGCTCGGCGCAGGAGCAGTGGCTGCGGACGGACCTCGGCGCCAGCAGCAAGCCGTGCACGCTGGCGTACTGGCACCACCCGCTGTTCACGTCCAGCTCCAACCACGCGCCGTCGACGTCGACGCGTCCGCTGTACCAGGCGCTCTACGACAACAACGCCGACGTCGTGGTGTGGGGCCACAACCACGTGTACGAGCGGTTCGGGCCGACGAACCCGGCCGGAGGCGCCGACGCCAGCCGGGGCATACGCAGCTTCGTCGCCGGGATGGGCGGTGCGAGCCACTACACCTTCGGCACCATCCAGCCCAACAGCGAGGCCCGCAACAGCTCGGCGTACGGGGTCCTGAAGTTCACCCTGCACGCCGGCAGCTACGACTGGCAGTTCGTACCAGTAGCCGGCCAGTCCTACAACGACAGCGGCACCGGCACCTGTCACTAACGGCCCAGAACCAGCGTCGGTCTAGGGCGAATCGCCGTGGATGAAGATCATGTCACGATGATTCACCCTAGATCGACGGGTCAGGCGACGGGCGGGGTGGGGGTTAGGGGCGGACTTGGATTTTGCGGCCGGTTCCGGCGGCGAAGCGGTTCAACGCCTCGGGGTAGCTGTCCAGGCTCAGCCGGTCACTGATGAAGACCTCCGGGTCGAGCACGCCCTGCGCGAACAGGTCCGCGGCGCGTTCGAAGCTGTGCAGCACCGCCATCGAGCCGGTGATGGTGATCTCCTGGTTGTAGATCCGGTACGGCTCGATGACCGCTCGGGCCGCGTAGTCGGCGACGCCGAACTGCAGGAAGGTGCCGCCCTTACCGACCCGGGTCAGGCCGTCCTGGATGGCGGCCGCGTTCCCGGTGGCGTCCACCACGAGGTCCCATCCGCGCGGCTCGTCGAGCTCGTCAGCGCCGGCGGCGGTACGGGAGACACCGAGGGTACGGGCGGTGGTGAGGCGCTCGGCATTGAGATCCAGAACGTCGACACTGGCCGCACCGGTGCGCTTGGCCAGCTGGAGCATCATGAGCCCCATCGTGCCCGAGCCGTAGATGAGCACGTGCGCGCCGAGTTGGGAACGCAGCACGTCGTAGCCCCGCACCGCGCAGGACAGCGGTTCGATCAGCGCCGCGTCCTCGGTGCGGACGTGTTCGGGCAGCCGGACGCAGTTGGCGACCGGTGCGACGGCGTACTCGGCGGCACCTCCCGCGACGGTCACCCCGATCGCGGCCCAGCGCTCGCAGAGGTTGCTCCGGCCGAGCCGGCAGTAGTGGCATTCGTGGCAGTAGAGGGAGGGGTCGACGGCGACCCGGTCCCCCACCGCCAACTCGGTGACATCGGCGCCGATCGCCGCCACCTCACCGGCGAACTCGTGGCCGGGCACGACCGGCAGGGTGGGCGCGAACTCACCCTGCAGGATGTGCAGGTCGGTCCCGCAGAGGCCACAGGCGGCGACGCGTACGACAACGTCACGGCGACCCGGGGTGGGATCCTCGACGGTGGTGACCTCGACCTTGCCCGGTGCGGTGATCACTGCGGCTCTCACTTGACGGCTCCCAACGACAGTCCCTGCACGAGTTTGTCCTGCGCGGCGAACCCGGCCGCCAGCACCGGTAGCGAGATGACGGTGGCCGCGGCACACACCTTGGCCAGGAACAGGCCCTGGCTGGTGACGAAGCTGGTGAGGAACACCGGCGCGGTGCCGGCCACCACACCGGTGAGCACCCGGGCGAACAGCATCTCGTTCCAACTGAAGATGAAGCAGATCAGCGCGGTCGCGGCGATCCCGGGCGCGGTGATCGGCAGGATGACCCGCCGCAGGACGGCCGGCAGTCGGGCGCCGTCCAGCTCGGCGGCCTCCAGGATCGCCACCGGCACCTCGGCCAGGAACGAGCGCATCATCCAGACCGCGATCGGCAGGTTCATCGAGGTGTAGAGGATGACCAGCAGCCAGATGTTGTCCAACAGGCCGGCGGTCTGGGCGATCAGGTAGAGCGGCAGCAACGCGGCGACCACCGGCAGCATCTTGGTGGACAGGAAGAAGAAGAGCACGTCGGTCCACTTCTGGACCGGCTTCACGGCGAGGGCGTACGCCGCCGGAATGGCCAGCGCGAGCACGATCAGGGTCGACGCGACGCTGGCCGTGACCGAGTTGAGCAGCGGCGGCCACGGGCTGGCCCCGCTGGAGGCGCCGAAGAACTCCCGGTAACCGTCGAGGGTCAGCGGCGCGGCGAACGCGGGCGGGTTGCTGGCCGCGTCCGACTCGCTGTGCAGCGAGGTCAGCACCATCCAACCGACCGGGACGAAGAACAGCAGGCCGAGCAGCCAGGCGAGCAGGCCGAGCAGCGGACCGCTGCGGCTGCGCGGCGGCCGGACGGCGACAGCAGGGGTGGTCATCGCGTCGTCTCCTCCCGGAACAGGGACAGCACCACCCGCAACGCGAAGGTGGCGATGATGATCGAACCGATCACCACCACCACCCCGGCCGCCGAGGCACGGCCGTAGTCGTGCGCCTGGTAGAAGGTGGTGTAGATGGTGTACGGCAGGTTCGCGGTGCCCAGACCACCCGAGGTGATGGTGAAGACGGCGTCGAAGTTCTGCACGATGTAGATCGAGCCGAGCAGCGCACCCAGCTCGAGATAGCGGCGCAGGTACGGCAGGGTCACGTACCGGAATATCTGCCAGGCCCCGGCACCGTCGACCCGGGCCGCCTCGAGCGCGTCCAGGGGACGGCTCTGCAGGCCGGCCAGCAGGATCAGCATCATGAACGGGGTCCACTGCCAGACCAGCGAGGCGACAACCGCTGGCAGCGGGAAGTTCGAGATCCAGTCCGGCTGTGGCGCGCTGACCCCGAACCAGTTCGCCACCGTCGCGAGCAGGCCGTTGAACAGGCCGTACTCCGGGTTGTAGAGGGCGTGTTTCCAGAGCAGCGCCGCGGCGACCGGCACCACCAGGAACGGGGCGATCATCAGGGTCCGGACGACACCTCGACCGGGGAAGGAGCGATCCAGCAGGAGGGCCAGCCCCAACCCGATCAACAGGCTGATGATCACTACCAGGACGGTGAGCAGGACGGTGGTGACCACCGAGCCACGCAGCACCCGGTCCGAGGCGACCGCCACGTAGTTGTCGAAGCCGGTGAACCGCCGCTCGTCGGGATAGAGCGAGTTCCAGTTCAGGAACGAGATGACCAGTGTCGCCACGAACGGCAGCTGGGTCACCGCGATCGTGAAGATCAGCGCGGGCAGCAGCGGAGCGCGGCGGACCCACCGCTGCCGCTGCCCCCCGACTCGGGGGGAGTTGGTGGTGGGTGCGGTCGCCGACGCGGCCCGTACGTCAACAGCGCTCATCGCTGCCTCCAGTTCTGAGATGGGAGCGCCGGCCCCGCTCGGCGGGACCGGCGCCCACCCGCGTCACTTGCCGCGGTACTTGCTGGCGACCTGCTCTGCCAGTCGTTGGCCGTCGTCCAGCGCCTTCTGCACAGAAGTCCGGCCGGCGATGGCCGAGCTGACGCCCTGCGAGACCTGGGTACCGAGGTCGGTGAACTCCGGTACGCCGACGAACTGGATGCCGGGCGCCGGTCGGGGCTGCACGCCGGGGTTGGCCGGGTCGGCGGTGGTGATCGCCTGCTCGGTCACCTTGTAGAACGCGGCTGCCGCCTGCTGGTACTGCGGGTTCGCGTACAGCGACGCCCGTTTGCCGTCGGGCACCTTGGCCCAGCCGAGCTGGCTGCCGACCAGCTGCTCGTATTCCGAGCTGGACGCCCAGGAGATGAACTTCCAGGCGTTGTCCGCGTTCTTGCTGGCCTTCTGGATGCCCCACGCCCAGGTGTAGAGCCAGCCGGAGCTGGGCGTCTTGTCCACCGGTGCCAGGGCGTAGCCGGCCTTGCCGGCGACCGGCGAGCCGGTGGCCTCGATGGAGCCGGCGGCGGAGGTGGCGTCGTACCACATGGCGACCTTGCCCTGGACGAAGTTGTTCAGGCACTCGGTGAAGCCGGCCTGCGGCGCGCCTGCCTCGCCGTGTTTCTTGACCAGGTCGACGTAGAAGTTGGTGGCCCGCACGAACTCCGGGGCGTTCACCTGGGGCTGCCAGTCCTTGGTGAACCAGGTGCCGCCGAAGGTGTTCACCACCGTCGTCAGCGGCGCGAAGAGCTGACCCCAGCCCGGCTGACCGCGCAGGCAGATGCCTTTCATGCCGGGCTGCGCGCCGTCGGCCTTGGCCGCCAGGTCGGCGACCTGTTGCCAGGTCGGCTTCTCCGGCATGGTCAGGCCCTTGGCGGCGAAGACATCCTTGCGGTACATGAGGAAGGAGGACTCGCCGTAGAACGGCTCCGCGTACAGCTTGCCGTCGGCCGCGGTCAGCGACGTGGTCATCGGCTTCAGGATGTCCGCCTGGTTGAACGCGCTGTCCTTGCCGACGTAGTCGTCCAACGGTGTCAACCAGCGGTTCTTGGCGTAGAACGGCACCTCGAAGTTGCTGATGGTGGCGACGTCGTACTGGCCGGCCTGGCTGGAGAACTCCTGACTGATCTTGTCCCGGACGTCGTTCTCCGGCAGCACCGTGTAGTTGACCGTGATGCCGGTCTTCTTGGTGAAGTTGTCCGCGGTCAGCTTCTGGATATCCAGCATCTGCGGGTTGTTGACCATGAGTACGTTGATCGTCTTTGCGCCGCCGGCACCACCACCTCCGCCACCGGCGCCGCTACAGCCGGCGGTTGCCAGGACGGTGGACGTGGCCGCCAGGACGGCGACGGCGACTATTCGGGCACGATGCGGCACAACGAACCTCCAGGATGGCGATCGGGTGAGATGGCGGTGATGCGTGCGGGGGTCAGACTCGGATGACCTGCGGCCCCAACACGGAGTACCGGTGCGCCTCGGCGGTACCGAGGTGGGCGTCGGTGACGATGGTTTCCAGATCGGCGATGTCGGCGAAGCGGCAGAAGCTGCTCGCACCGAACTTGGTGTGCAGACCGACGAAGACACTGCGCCGGGCGGCCTGCATGGCCCGGGACTTGACGTGGGCGACGGCGGGGTCCGGCGTGGTCAGGCCGTGGTCGCGGGTGATTCCGTTCGCGCCCACGAAGGCCAGATCGATGACGAAGCCGGCCAGCATGTCGCCAGCCCAGTGGTCCACGGTGGCCAGTGTCCGTCCGCGGACCCTGCCACCGAGCAGCAGCACGGTCACCGCCGGAACGGTGGCCAGGCCGGCGGCGGTGATCAGCGACGCGGTGATCACGGTCAGTCGCCGGTCCCGGGGTAGCGCCTCGGCGATCAGTTGAGGTGTGAAGCCCTCGTCGATGAACACCGTTTCCGCGTCCTGGAGCAGACCGACCGCGGCCGCGGCGATCCGGCGTTTGTCCTGCACCCGCCGGGTCGTACGCACTGCCAGGCTGCTCTCGAAGCCCGCGCTCTCCACCGGGTAGGCCCCGCCGTGCGTACGCCGGACGAGCCCGTGCTCCTCGAGAACCCGCAGGTCCCGACGGATCGTCTCGGGAGCTGCGGCCAGTTCGACGGCGAGCTTGGCGACCAGCACCTGACCCTCGGCGCGGACCAGTTCCAGGATCCGGTGCCGCCGCTGCTGAGCCTGCATTCCGCACCTCCTCGACTGGCCTCGTTGCGTCTGCGTCCTGTCTAGCACCGACACATCGATGTGGCGAGGTTCACAGCTGTCGCACCGATGCCCGGCATGTGCCCGGTTCAATCGCCCGTCACAGCGTTACGACCTGACATCTGGTGATTCGGCGCCGGGGTGCGGTGACCGGATCGGCCCGATCGTCGGCCCGATTCGTGACCGATCTTGGGGGAACCACCTCCCGGCATGCCCGGTGTCATCGCTGACGGCACACCGGCGAGCGGAGGAAGAAGTCGATGGCGGCGGCCACGGCGGCAGCGCGCACCGGTGGACAGGCCCAGTACGGCCGCGCGGCCAGCGCAGTGAGGGCGAACAGCTCAGAAGCGTGACGCAACGGGCGCCCGGCTACGCACAACCTGCGCTCGGCTCACGACCGGTTGAGGTCCACCGGCGACGCCAGGGTCAGCGGGCCGCGCCGGCGCGGCGCTTGTTGTAGACGTCGAAGGCCACCGCGACGAGCAGGACGAGCCCCTTCACCACCGACTGCGCCGACTGGTCGACGCCCATCAGCTGCATGCCGTTACTCATCACCGCCATGATCAGACCGCCGACCATCGCGCCCACCACGGTCCCCACCCCGCCGGTGACCGCCGCACCACCGATGAAGGCCGCGGCGATGGCGTCCAGCTCGAACATGTTGCCGGCGCCGGGCTGCGCGCCGTTGGACCGCGAAGAGTAGATGACGCCGGCCACGGCCGCCAGGAAGCCCATGTTGACGAACATCCAGAAGTTGACGGTACGGACCTTCACTCCGGACAGTGCCGCCGCCGAGAGGTTGCCACCGATCGCGTACACCTGGCGGCCGAACACGGTACGCCGGGTGAGCAGCCCGTAGACCAGGACGAGGACCGCCAGGATGATCAGCACGATCGGGAGGCCGCGGGCGTGCGCCAACTGCCAGGCGAAGTACATGATGACTGCCCCGACCACGGCGACCCGGGCGACGAACAGCGGGAACGATTCGACTGGCTGCTGGTAGCGGATGCGTGCGACCCGGGTGCGGAAGACGCTCACGCCGTACCCGGCCACGGCGATGGCACCGATGAGCAGCGTGAACGCGTCGAAGCCCTGCCCGCCGAGCAGCCCGTTGAGGAATCCCGCGGCGACGCGCTGGTATTCGGCCGGGAACGGCGACAGCGAGATGTTGTCGAGCACGCGCAGGGTGAGACCTCGGAACAGCAGCATGCCGGCCAGGGTCACGATGAAGGCGGGGATGCCGGCGTACGCCACCCAGAACCCGTGCCAGGCGCCGACCGCGACGCCGACGGCCAGCGCGGCCAGGACGCCGACCCACCACGGGTAGCCCTGCCGGATCACCAGAACGGCCGAGACCGCTCCGGTCAGCGCGACCACCGATCCCACCGACAGGTCGATGTGACCGCCGATGATCAGAATGACCATGCCGATCGCGAGCACCAGGATGTACGAGTACTGAAGGACGATGTTGGTGATGTTCCCGGGGCTCAGCGACACCCCGTCGGTGAGGATCGCGAAGAGCGCCACGATGACGACCAGCGCGACGTAGATCCCGCTCTGGCGCAGGTTGTTCAGCACCAGGGCCCGCAGGTCGCTCGTCCCGGTGTGCAGGGCGGCGGCCGGCGCGCTGTCCGAGGGTGTCGGGCGCTGCGTCGAGGGGGTCTTGATGCTGGTCATCGGACGAGCTCCTTGTCCATGGTCATCAGCTCCATGAGGTTCTCCTGGGTCGCCTCACCCACCGGCTTCTCGCCGGTGATCCGCCCGGCCGCGAGGGTGTAGATGCGGTCGCACATCCCGAGCAGCTCCGGCAGCTCGGAGGAGATGATGATCACCGCTTTGCCGTCCGCCACCAGCCGATTGATGATCGTGTAGATCTCGTACTTGGCACCGACGTCGATCCCGCGCGTCGGTTCGTCCAGGATCAGCACGTCCGGGTCGGTGAAGAGCCACTTCGACAGCACGACCTTCTGCTGGTTGCCCCCGGAGAGCTTGCCGACCGTCGCCATCACACTGGGGGCCTTGATGTTCAGTTCCCGTCTGCTCGCCTCGGCGACCTTGATCTCCTCGTTGCCGTCGACCCAGCCCAGGCGGGACAACCGGTCCAGGGCGGCGGCGGAGACGTTGCGACGGACGTCGTCGATGAGGTTCAGGCCGTACCGCTTGCGGTCCTCGGTGACGTAGGCGATGCCGATGCCGATCGCCTCCGCGACGGTACGGGCGGTGACCTCCCGTCCGTGCACGAACAGCCGGCCGCTGATGTCGCGGCCGTACGACCGGCCGAACACGCTCATCGCCAGCTCGGTACGCCCGGCTCCCATCAGCCCCGCGATACCGACGACCTCGCCGGCCCGCACCGACAGGCCGACGCCCTCGGCGACCGTCCGGTCCTGGATCGGGTGTCGCACCGTCCAGTCCTCGAGCCGGAGCACCTCGTTCCCGGGGGATGACACCCGGTCGGGATAGAAGCTGTCCAGGTCGCGCCCGACCATGCCGCGGATGATCCGTTGCTGGGTCACGCCGTCGGCCCGCATGTCGAGCGTCTCCACCGCGCGCCCGTCGCGGATGACGGTCGTCGAGTCGGCGATCGCGGTGATCTCGCTCAGCTTGTGGGAGATCATGATGCAGGTGATCCCCCGCTCTCTGAGCTGGCGCAGGAGGCTGAGCAGGTGAGCCGAGTCGACGTCGTTGAGGGCGGCGGTCGGTTCGTCCAGGATGAGCAGGCGCACCTTCTTCGACAGCGCCTTGGCGATCTCCACGAGCTGCTGCTTGCCCACCCCGAGCTGGATGACCGGCGTGACCGGGTTCTCGTGCAGTCCGACGGACGCCAGCAGCTCCGCGGCCTCGGCGTTGGCCCGGTTCCAGTCGATGAGCCCGCCGCGGCCGCGGCGTTCGTTGCCGAGGAAGAGGTTCTCGGCGATCGACAGGTACGGCACCAGCGCGAGTTCCTGGTGGATGATGACGATGCCGTTGGCCTCGCTGTCCCGGATGCCTCGGAACTGCATCGGCGCACCGTCGAAGAGGATCTCACCGTCGTACGAGCCGGTGGGGTGGACACCGGACAACACCTTCATGAGGGTCGACTTGCCGGCGCCGTTCTCGCCACAGATCGCGTGGATCTCTCCCCGGCGGACGGCGAGGGTGACGTCCTGCAGCGCGGTCACCCCGGGGAATGTCTTCGTGATGCGTCGCATCTCGAGGATGGTGTCGTCCATGGTCAGTGTCCTCATCCTCTGCTCCGGACGCGAAGGGGCCGTGCGGCCGGGCTCTGCGGTGCGCGCCGAGCCCGGCCGGCCGGCTCAGCCCTTGGCCTGGCCGGAGGCTACCTCTTCCGCTGTCCAGTAGCCCGAGTCGATCAGCGTCGTCTTGATGTCGTCCTTGTAGACGGTCGCGATCGGCAGCAGGTACGACGGGACGACCTTGGTGCCGTTGTCGTACGTCTTCGTGTCGTTGGCCTGCGGCTCCTTCTTCTGCAGGAACGCCTCGGCGGCGTTCACGGCCTGCTCGGCCAGCAGACGGGTGTCCTTGAAGACGGTGGAACTCTGCACCCCGTCGTTGATCAGCTTGATCGAGGCGATCTCCGCGTCCTGGCCGGTCACCACCGGCATCTTCTTCTTGCCCGCGCCACCGTAGCCGGCGTTCTGCAGGGCAGTGATGATGCCGCGGGAGATGCCGTCGTACGGCGAGAGAACCCCGTTGACCGGCGCGCCGTCGTTGTAGCTGGAGGTGAGCAGGTCCTCCATCCGCTTCTGCGCGGTCTCCTGCTGCCACCGCAGGATGGCCACCTGCTCCTTGGTGGTCTGGCGGGACTTCACCTTCAACGTGCCCGCGTCGAGGAACGGCTTGAGGGTGTCCATCGCGCCGCCGAAGAAGTACTGGGTGTTGTTGTCGTCCAGCGAGCCGGCGAACAGTTCCACGTTGAACGGACCGGTCGCGGTGCCCTTCGAGCCGTCCTTGTTCTGCAGGCCGAGGCCGACCAGCAGTGCGGTGGCCTGGGCAACACCGACCTTGTAGTTGTCGAAGCTGACGTAGAAGTCGACGTTCTTGCTGCCGCGGATCAACCGGTCGTACGAGATGACCGGGATCTTCGCGTCGGCGGCGGCCTGCAGTTGGCCGGTGAGTGCCGTGCCGTCGATCGCCGCGATGATCAGGACGTCGGCGCCCTGGGTGATCATCTGATCGACCTGCTGCGACTGGGTGGGGATGTCGTCACCCGCGTACTGGAGTTCGACCTTGTAGCCCTTGCTCTCCAGCTTCTCCTTGACCGCCTTGCCGTCGGCGATCCACCGCTCCGACGTCTGGGTCGGCATCGACACACCGATGGTCAGGTCACCGGGCTTCTTCGCGCTGGTGTCGCCGCCGCTGCCGGCACCTCCACCACTGCAGGCCGTCAGGCTCACCGCCAGCGCCGTGGCGCCGAGAGCGGCCAGGAATTTCCTGCCCATAGGCTTTTCCTCTCTGGACTCCCCCGTCGACCGCCGGGGCCAGCTGTCACCTTTCGGGTAGTGTTAGCGCTCACAACTGGTACGTCAACACGTACCCCGCAATACCGATGTCACGGTCTCGTAACGGAGGCCGCAGGGAACGGAGGACTCGCGCTCCACCTCGGACCGCCGCCAGCGGTCACACTCGACCTCGGCCGCATGGTGGCCGGAGCGGAGTCGTCAACGGGGTGGTGCGGCGGCAACGCTGTCGCGGGAGACCAGTGTCGGGGCGATCGTCTGCCGCAGCGCCCCGCCGGTGCCCGTCTCGATCTGGCTCAGCAACATGCGGAGGCTGGCCCGCGCCACCGCGTCGAAGTCCGGCCGGACGGTGGTCAGCGGGGGGATGAAGTACGCGGCTTCGGGAACGTCGTCGAAACCGACCACGCTGATCTCCTCCGGCACCCGACGACCCATCTCGTGCAGGGCCCGCAGCACGCCGAGCGCGAGATGATCGTTGGCAGTGAAGATCGCGGTGACCTCCGGCATTCGCGCCAGAAGTTGTCCCGCCCGGTATCCCGATGCCGCGGACCAGTCGCCCGGTAGCAGCGGCGGCGGGTCCACTCCGGCGGCCAGCAGCGCCTCCCGCCAGCCCTGGATCCGACCGGCGCTGTCGAACCAGTCGGACGGCCCCGACACGTGCCAGACACTGCGGTGCCCGGCATCCAGGAGGTGCTGGGTCGCCGCCCGCGCACCGGCCACCTGGTCGACCGTCACCAGCGGCACCGGCCGGCGCGGGTCACCGTCGACCGTGACCAGCGGGACATCCTTGGGAAGCCGTTCCAGCGCCTCACCGGCCGACTCGACCGGCGCGATGACGACGATCCCGGCGACCCGGTGCGACAGGTGCCGCTCCACCGCCGCCGAAATCGAACGGTGGTCCAGGTTCCGCACGCTGCCCACACTGACCGCGAAGCCTCCCTCCGCGGCGGTCTGCTCGAGCGCGGCGAGCAACGACGCCGGGCCGTACAGCGTCGTGTTCTGCGCGACCACCCCGATGACCTGCGATCGGCCGGTCACCAACGTCCGCGCCGCGCCGTTGGGCCGGTAACCGAGCTCGGCAATCGCGGCCCGCACCCGCAACCGGGTCTGCTCGCGAACGTTGGGGTGCCCGTTGAGCACCCGCGAGACCGTCTGATGGGAGACCCCGGCCAGACGGGCGACGTCCGTCATCGCCGGGCCGTGTACGGCCATGTCACTCCCCCCGCCCACGTCACCGACATCGCGTCCCGTCGACGGAACGCGAACCGACACGATGCCCGCACGCCACCACGTCGCCGACGGATCCCCGGTGACCAGCGCCGAATCGCCGACAGTCTACGCCCGCGCTCCTCGGGATCCGGACGAGGCCGAGCGGGCGCGACGCCGGATTCCCGTCGCTCACGAGAGGCAACGGTCACCGGTAGCGGATACCGATGAGGCGCTGGAGAAGGATGAAGGCGAAGAGCAGACCCCCGATCACTATCTTGGTCCACCAGGAGTTGAGGCTCCCGTCGAAGGTGATGAGGGTCTGGATCACGCCGAGGACCAGGACACCGAGCACCGTGCCAAAGACGTATCCCGCGCCCCCGGTGAGCACGGTTCCCCCGATGACCACCGCGGCGATGACGTCCAGTTCCATGCCGACGCCGATCAGTGGCGCACCGGAGAGGGTGTAGAAGGACAACAGGATCCCGCCGATCGCGGAGCACAGGCCACTGATCGTGTAGACGGCGATTCGCGTACGGGCCACCGGCAGACCCATCAGCAGCGCCGACTGCGGGTTACCGCCGATGGCGTACACGTTGCGTCCCAGCCGCGTGTACGCCAGCGTGTAGGCGGCGACCGCGACCACGACGAAGGCGATGAGCACGCTGATCGAGACGAAGTTGCCGCGGGGATCGCCGACCCTGTCCTGCGACATCCTGGTCCAGAACCCGTCGGTGATCGGGATGGACGACCCGGAGATGAACGTGCACATACCCCGGGCGAAGAACATGCCCGCGAGCGTGACGATGAACGGCTGGATCTCGAAGAAGTGGATGGCACAGCCCATCAACAGACCGAGCGTCGGGCCGATGAGCAGCGCGATGACGAGGACCACCGCCGCCGGCACGCCGTGGCTCAACAGCGAGGCCGACACCATCGCCGTCATGGCGACCACGGAGCCGACCGAGAGGTCGATGCCGCCGGTGAGGATCACGAAGGTCATCCCGACCGCGACGACCAGCAGGAACCCGTTGTCGATGAAGACGTTGAAGATGACCTGCACGTTGGAGAACGCCTGGTACTGGGACACACCGATGCCGTACATGACCAGGAGCAGGACGAGAGTGGCCAGGACCGGTACCTGCCGCCTCGGCAGCCGGACCCGGGTGCGGCCGCCGGTGAGCGTTCCGGTCGTCATGCCGGCACCTGCACCTTCGGCGGGTCCGTCCGGGTGGCGGCACGCGGCGGCGGCGCACCGCCGCGGCGGCGGCGCAGCCGGGCGCGGAAGGCCGGCGCCTGGATGAGGCAGACAGCGATGACGACGACCGCCTTGAACAGCAGGGACGTCTGCGGTGAGATGTTCATGGCGTACACCGTGGTGGTCAGGGTCTGGATGATCAGCGCGCCGAGGATGGTGCCGCTGAGGTAGAACCGGCCGCCCGCCAGGGACGTTCCACCGATGACGACAGCGAGGATGGCGTCGAGCTCCACCCACAGGCCGGCGGCGTTGCCGTCGGCACTGGAGACGTTGGCGGTCAACATGAACCCGGCGACCGCGGCGCAACCGGCACTGAGCACGTACGCGAGGAGGACGACCCGCGCGGAGCGGATGCCGGCCAGTCGGCTGGCCTCGGCGTTACCGCCCACCGACTCGATGATCATGCCGAGCGCGGTGCGGCGGGTGAACGCGGCGACGAGCAGTGCCGCAGCCAGCGCGATGAAGATGGCCAGCGGCAGGGTCAACAGATGGCCCAGACCGATCGACCGGTACGGACCGGAGTTGATGGTGATGATCTGACCCTCGGTGATCAGCTGTGCGAGCCCGCGGCCGGCCACCATCAGGATCAGGGTGGCGATGATCGGTTGGATGCCGATCACGGCCACCAGTACCCCGTTCCAGGCGCCGAGCACGAGCGCGACCCCGAAGGCCGTCGCGATGGCGGTCGCCACCACGGGGAGACTGTTCTGGTCGGGCTGCTGGCTGATGTACAGGCAGGCGGTCGCTCCACTGATCGCGCAGACCGAACCGACCGAGAGGTCGATACCGCCGGTCGCGATGACGACGGTCATGCCCAGCGCGACGAGGATCAGGGGCGCGCTCAGCCGCAGGATGTCGATCGGCGTGCCGTACAGGTGCCCGGCCTTGACCTCGATGGAGAGGAACCCGGGCCGGTAGACCGTGTTCGCGGCGAGCATGACGACGAGCACGGCGGCGGGCCAGAACAACCGGTGACCGATCATCGCCCGAGCGCGGTCCAGGTACTCGTTCATCGGTCTGGCTCCTCCCGGTGGGACCCACTGGCGATGGTCTGCATGACGCGGTCGGCGTCGAGGTCGTCGTCGTTGGCGAGCTGCGCGACCAACCGCCGCTCGCGCATGACCGCCACCCGGTGGCTGAGCCGCAGCACCTCCTCCAGCTCGGCGGAGATGAACAGCACGGCCGTGCCGCCGTCGGACAACTGCGCCACGATCTTCTGGATCTCGGTCTTCGCGCCGATGTCGATGCCCCGGGTGGGTTCGTCGAGGATCAGCAGCCGCGGTTCGGTGATCAGCCACCGAGCCAGGAGCACCTTCTGCTGGTTGCCGCCGGAGAGGTTGCGCACCGGCACCTCCGGGTCGGCCGGTCGGATGCCCAGCGCGGAGACGTACTTCTCGACCAACTCGTCCTGGCGGCGGCGCGGAACCTGCCGAAGCCAGCCGCGCGCGGCCTGCATGGCGAGGATCATGTTCTCGCGGATCGACAGGTCGCCGACGATGCCTTCCGTCCGGCGGTTCTCGGAGCAGAAGCCGAAGCCGTGGTCGATGGCCTTGGCGGGGGTGCGCAGGGTGGTCGGTTCTCCGTCGACCGTGATCTGTCCGCCGTCGGACCGGTCGGCCCCGAACAACAGTCTCGCGACCTCGGTGCGGCCGGAGCCCAGCAGACCGGCCAGACCGACCACCTCACCGGCGTGAATGGTGAGGTTGAATGGCTCGACCGCTCCCGCCCGGCCGACGTTGGAGGCCTCCACGAGGGCAGCCCCTTCCGTACGGACGGCCACGTCCCGGTGGGAGTGCTTGTCGATTCCCTCGAGCACGTCGAGTTCCTTGCCGATCATCTTCTCCACCAGGGCGAGCTGAGGCAGCTCGGCGGTCTTGTACTCACCGACGAGTCCGCCGTTACGGAGCACGGTGATGCGGTCGGCGACTCCGTAGACCTGGTCGAGAAAGTGGGTGACGAACAGGATGGCGATGCCCTCGTCGCGCAGGTTGCGCATGATCCGGAACAACTGCGCGACCTCGACCGCATCGAGGCTGGAGGTCGGCTCGTCGAGGATCAGCACCCGGGCCTGGATGTCGATGGCGCGGGCGATGGCCACCATCTGTTGGATGGCGAGCGAGTACGTCGCGAGCGGCGCGCTGACGTCGAGGTCGAGGTCGAGGCGGGCCAGGAGCGCACGGGCACGCCGACGAACCTCACGCCAGCGGACGGCGCCGAGCCGGCGAGGTTCCCGCCCGATAAAGATGTTCTCCGCCACCGAGAGATTGGTGCAGAGATTGACCTCCTGGTAGACGGTGCTCACCCCGGCGGCGGTGGCCTGCATCGGCCCGCTGAAGGACACCGGTACGCCGCTGAGGGTGATCACGCCGTCGTCGGTGCCGTAGACACCGGTCAGCACCTTGATGAGGGTCGACTTGCCGGCGCCGTTCTCGCCCATGAGGGCGTGCACCTCACCGGGGAAGAGCCGGAAGTCGACGTCGTGGAGTGCACGCACCCCGGGAAACGCCTTGCTGATCCCGGCCATCGTGAGGACCGGGCGGCTGTCCGTCATCCGATCGGACCTCCTCGGGTTGTCTACGGGGATCGACTGCGGCGCTCGTTCCACGACTGGGCTACGAACGTGTGCTCGCGGGCCGGGCCGGTCGTTTCGGGACGTCACGTGACGCGGTGGGGTCGCCGCGCGAGCGCGGCGACCCCCGACGTCGATCAATACTTGCGGTTCGGCAGAACCTCCTTGGCCTGCGTCTGCGTGAAGGTGGTCTCCTCGGTCTCGATCCGGGCCGGCACCTCCTGGCCAGTGTGGACCTTCTTGGCGAGGTCCATCAACTGTGGGCCGAGCAGCGGGCTGCACTCGGCGATGAAGTTGAACTTGCCGTCGGCGAGCGCCTGCATGCCGTCCTTCACGGCGTCGACCGTGATGATGGTGATGTCCTTGCCGGGCACCTTGCCGGCCGCGGTGATCGCCTCCAGGGCGCCCAGGCCCATGTCGTCGTTGTGCGCGAACAGCACGTCGATCTTCGGGTTGGCCTTGAGGAACTGCTCCATGACCTGCTTGCCGCCAGCCCGGGTGAAGTCGCCCGTCTGGGAGGCGACGATCTTCAGGTTGGGGTTGGTGGCGATCGCCTCGGCGAAGCCCTTCTTGCGGTCGTTCGCCGGTGCCGAGCCGGTTGTCCCCTGCAACTCGACGATGTTCACCGGCCCCGTCGCCGACTTCTGGTTGTCCACCAGCCACTCCCCCGCCAGCCGGCCCTCCTTGACGAAGTCGGAGCCCAGGAAGGTCTTGTACAGGGACTTGTCGGCGGAGTCGACCGAGCGGTCGGTCAGGATCACCGGGATCTTGGCGTCCTTGGCCTCCTTGAGCACCGTGTCCCAACCGGACTCCACCACCGGCGAGAAGGCGATGACGTCGACCTTCTGCTGGATGTAGTTACGGATCGCCTTGATCTGGTTTTCCTGCTTCTGTTGGGCGTCGTCGAACTTCAGGTCGATGCCCGCGGCGGAGGCCGAATCCTTGATCGAGGTGGTGTTGGCGGTACGCCAGCCGCTCTCCGCACCGACCTGGGAGAAGCCGAGCGTGATCTTGCCGTCGTCGGCGGCGCCGCCGGTGTCGCTGTTGCCGCAGGCCACCAGACTGCCGGCGAGCAGCACGGTGGCGAGGACCGCGGCGACGCGCCGTTGAGCTGCGGGCGTTCGCGTCTTTCTCATCGGATCTCCTTCGCTGGTGGGGTGGGTGCGCGCCGACGGCGTCCGGAGTGGCCGGTGGTTCGTCAGGAACCCGCCGATGTGCTCGGTTGGTTACGTCCACCTCCGCCGATGACATCGTCAGTGTTAACGCTCACATCCAGAACCGTCAAGACGTCGATCCATCCCGTCGTGGTAGATCGGCCGCGCCCGCCGGGTTTCAGCCCGCGGGCTTGCGGTTGTAGAGCGACCTGGCCCAGAAGAAGCAGAGGACGGTGATGACGGCGCACCAGGCGACGGCGAGGATCCCGTTGGTGCCGATCCCGGTGCCGAGGAGCAGCCCGCGGAGGGTTTCCATCACGGGCGTGAAGGGCTGGTAGTCGGCGAACCACCGTACCGGCGTCGGCATGGAGTCGGTGGGGACGAACCCGCTGCCGAGGAACGGCAGGAGAACCAGCGGCATGGGCAGGTTGCTCGCCGTCTCGACGCTCCTGGTGACCAGGCCGAGGGCCACCGACAGCCAGGTGAGCGCAACAGTGATCATGACAAGGACGCCGATTGCGGCGAGCCATTCGATCGGGTTGGCGGTGGGCCGGAATCCGACGAGCAGGGCCACTCCGGTGACGGCCGACAGGCCGAGCAGCGTCTGGATCAGGCTGCCCAGGACGTGGGCGGTGAGGATCGAGGGATGGAAGATCGCCATGGTGCGGAAGCGGGCGACGATGCCCTCGGTCATGTCCATGGCGACCGAGATGGCGGTGCCCTGTGCCGCGCTGGTCACGGTGATGAGCAGGATGCCGGGGGTGACGTAGTTGGCGTAGTCGGCGCGGTCGCCGGTGGGCCCGAGGCCGGCGCCGAGCGTGCCACCGAAGACGTAGACGAAGACCAACAGGAGGATGACCGGGATGCCGACGAGCATGAGCGTCATCGACGGGTAGCGCCGCATGTGCAGGAGGTTGCGCCGCAGCATCGTGCTCGAGTCGCGGACGGCGAGGGTGAGAGTGGTCATCGCGCGATGGCCCTTTCGGTGTCGGGTTGGCCGGTGAGGGCGAGGAAGACGTCGTCGAGATCGGGGGTGTGCACGGCGAGACCGGCGACACTCACCGAGGCGCGGTCGAGCTGGTCGAGCAGGGAGCGCAACGACCCGACCCCGCCGTCGCTCGGCACCTGCAGGGTGAGCGCCGCGTCGTCGCGGGTGGCTGCCGCGAGCGCGCGGGCGGCGGAGTCGAGCTCCGCCAGGTCGGCGAACTGCACCACGACGTGACCACCGGGGATGAGCCGCTTGAGCTCGTGCGGGGTGCCCTCGGCGATCAGGCGGCCGTGGTCGAGGAACGCGACCCGGTCGGCGAGTTGATCGGCCTCCTCCAGGTATTGGGTGGTCAGGAGGACGGTGACGCCGCCGGCGACGAGGTCGCGGATGATCTGCCACATGGCGCGGCGGCTGCGTGGGTCGAGACCGGTCGTCGGCTCGTCGAGGAAGATGACGCGGGGTTCACCGACCAGCGTCATCGCGAGGTCGAGGCGCCGACGCATGCCCCCGGAGTACGTCGCCACCGGCCTGCGCGCAGCCTCCGTCAGGTCGAACCGGTCGAGCAGCTCGGCGGTGCGTCGTCGGCCGGCCGCTCTGTCCAGGTGGCACAGGTCGGCCATCAGGCTCAGGTTCTCCTGGCCGGTGATCAGATTGTCGACGGCGGAGAACTGGCCGGTGACGCCGATCAGCTCGCGTACCGCGGCGGGTTCCCGGGTGAGGTCGTGGCCGGCGATGCGGGCCTGGCCGCTGTCGGCGGCTATCAGAGTGGACAGGATCTGCACGGTGGTGGTCTTGCCGGCACCATTGGGGCCGAGCAACGCGAAGATCGTCCCCTCGGCGATCTCCAGGTCGATGGTGTCGAGCACCACCTTGTCGCCGTAGGACTTGCGCAGGCCGGTGGCGATGATCGCGGGCCGGAACGGGCTGGTCATGGTCTCCTCGATTCGTGGACGTGGTGGCCGTACGCCGTCGGTCAGGCGCGGCGGATCAGGATGTCGCCGTAGGACGTGCTGGCCCGTACCTCGACCGTCTCGTCGGTCGGCGGCGGGCCGTCGGACGTCTCGAGCGCGTTGTGCACCCGGCCGTGGCGGGAACCGACGTCCAGCCACGCTGCGGTTCCACGCCGGATCCCGACCTCGATGCCGCCGTACGAGGTGTCCACCGCGATCACCCCTCGTGCGACCTCGCCCAGCCGCACGTTGCCGTAGGCGGTGCGGGCCGTCACCGAGGCCGCCGTCCGGTCGACGGTGATGTCGCCGTAGGCGGTGTTGACCCGTACCTCGCCGGTGCTCTGGCCGATCCAGCAGTCGCCGGAGGAATTCTTGATCTCCGCCGTGCCGTCGACCGCGCCCAGTCGCACCTTGCCGGAGGACGCCCGCACCCGCACCGGACCCTGGACAGCCTCCACCGCGACCTCGCCGTGGCTGGTGTCGATGTCCAACGGGCCGGTCCGGTCGAGCCGGATCGCGCCGCCGGTCTTGAAACGGCACTGCCCGAGCTGCCCCTCACAGCGGAACGCCGCCCACGACGCCTCGGCGTGTACCCGCGAGCCGGTCGGCACCTCGATCAGGATGTCGACCGAAGGCCCGGAGCCGAACAGGCTGTAGCGACGCCAGGTCTTTGGCGCCCGGATCAGCAGTTGACCGGCGGCGTACTCGACCGTGGTCTGCTCCGCGGCGCTCACGTCGGCCCTGCTCGACGGGTCACGGGGCCGCATCTGCACCACCGTGTCCGTGCGGTCGGTCGCGGCGATCCAGACGTCCCCGACGGGAAGATCGACCTGGACGGTGATCGGTTCTGGTGTGGCGAAAACAGGCATGGCGGTCTCCCGGGATGTGGTCTGCGGGTGGGCGGGGAAAAGACGAGGGAGTACGGGGGTCAGCGCGCCCAGCCGGTGACGTGCCGACCGGACCGCGGCTCCGGCCGGCCCGGGCGACGATCCGACCCGCCCGCCCCGATCGCGCCGGCGACGGCTCGCACCAGCCAGGCGTTGACCGACAGGCCGGTCTTTCCGGCGGCCCGCTCGACGCTGGTCTTCAGGTGGTCGGGGAGGCGGAGGTTGATCCGTGAGGTGCCTCCGTCGTCGCCCTCGGGTGTGACGATCGGTGCCGGCACCGTGGTCGAAGCGGTGTCCCCGCCCGGGTGGTCGGCCGGAGGGCTGGCAGGTGTGACGGCGAACTCTGGCTCCCGCCCGCGTAGCCGCACGTGCACCGACCCGGGGGCGAGTTCGCGGGTGATCTCGTCGGCCGCGTCGGACAGCGCGTCGAGCAGGGTGAGGCGGGTCGCGGCCTCCAGTTGGGGAAAGAGCCGGTCGGCCAGCGCCCGGCCGTCCGGGTCGGCGCTCTGGGCGGCCACGGCGAACTCGTTGCGGAGGCTCTCCACGTACGACCTCAAATCCATGACACCATCATGGCACCATTTTGGCTCACCGTGCAACACCATCCGGCTCACGATGATGCCATCGTGGAAACCATGGTCAGCCCCGGCGGCCCCCGATGGGCGACGTCAGCTCACCGAACACCCGCCGGACCAGGCTGTTCGCGTCTTCCTGGTCCAATCCGGTGGCCACCAACAGGTCGCTGACGGTCGTCCGGACCTGTGCGACGACGACGGCGCCGGAGAAGCCCACCCCCTGCCGGTAGGCGTCGCCCGCCCTGCAGACCGCCCGCAGCGCCTTGTCCCGCGCGTCCCTGGGTTCGTTGCCGGCGGCGAACTGCCGCTTCAACAGCCGGACCGCCTCGGCGAGACCGGCGACCGCCGTCGGCAGCGACTCCGGAATGGGTTCGCCGTCCTCGATCAGGGTCACCGTCCGGCGGATCAACGTGCCGCTGTTGCGCATCGCCCGGTCGATCGGCTCCGCCGCCTGCGCGTACCGGCTCACCGGCCCATGCCGCTCATGCCAGTGCAGGGGCGACAGGGTGCTGGCCTCCCGCGCACCCTGGGTCGCCTCGACCAGGGCCTTCAACTCGTCCTTGTTCTGCCGCAGTTCGACCATGGCCGTACGCGCCGGAGCGGCGTCGCGGCGGACCAGCGCGCCAGCGGCGGCGTCGAGCTGGGCGCTGAGCAGGTCCAGCGCCGGCCGCGCGGCCCGGTTGAGCACCCGCAGCGGGTTCAACGGCAGCAGCACCGCGGTGACCAGCAGCGCCGCCGCTCCCCCCACCAGGGCGTCCACGAACCGGGGGATCTCCAGGTCACGCACGGATGGACTGAGCGTGGCGATGAGCACCGCCGTGGCCCCGGCCTGGACCACCACCGCCGCACTACCGGCGAGCAGCACGGCGACGACGATCGCCAGCACGACCATCAGGGCGAGCTGCCACCACCCGGTGTCGATCACGGCGAGCAGCAGGTCACCGATCACCACCCCGACGGTGACACCGATGATCAGCTCGACGGTACGGCGCAGGCGTTGGCCCACCGACGCGGCCAGGGTCGACACCGCGGAGATCGGCGCGAACACCGGTTGCGAGACGTGCAGCACCTGGTGCACCACCAGCCAGGACAGCGCCGCGGCCAGCCCGGCCTGCACGGCGAGCCCCCCGAAGGCGCGTACCCGATGCGACCGGTCGCGCAGAGCAGCCACCGCACGGCCGCGGAGCCGGGCGGCGGTCCCCGCCAGACCGGCGTGGGCGGTGCCATCGGCCCGGCTCGGCGCGCCCCCGTCCGACCCGTGCCGACCGGCATCGACCATGGCGGCACCTACCCCGCCGTGCCCGGATCAATCCTGGCCGGCCCGAGCCGGTGTGCCAGCGGTCGGCCGCCCCGGTCGCCGGGCCGCACGTGGCGACATTGCGCCGATTGCGCCGTCTCAGGCGGGGTAGACCGCCGTCTGCCACGTCGGTGGCGGGCCGTCCTCGGCTGGACGCGTGGCAGGGGCTGCCGGAACGCCTCGGGGGGGCGATGTCGGACGGATCAGCGCGGTTGAGCGGGCCAGGCAGCTCCGGCGGCGTCGTGGAGTTGCGGGTGCACGGGGTCTCCAGCGCGAGCGCCGAGCAGGTGTTGGACCTGCACCAGACAGCGCAGGTCGCGGGAGACCGCAGCGGGGGCTTCTACCGGCTCCGCCCGCAGGGGTCCGACACCAGCGGTGTACGCGGGGTGACGATCGAGGCGTACCGCTGGGGTGATCTGCCCTCCGGGACCGTGACCCGCACTGTGGCACTGGTCTTCCTGCTGCCGTTCATGCTGGCCAACGTGGCGATCTGGATGCGCCCGGCGAACCGTGGCTCGGAGGCGGTGGTCACGTCCCTGTGCCGGGTGCTGGCGCTCACGCTCACCGCGCTGTACGTGCTCGCCGTCGCCGGCGTCGCCCTGGACCTGATCGCCTGGAAGTGCATGGGGTCGCCCCGCTGCCTGGCCGGGCGCAGCTGGCTGTCCTGGCTGGGAGGGCAGCCCACCGGGCTGCGGCTGGCGGTCCTCGCGCTTGTCCCGGCCACCGCCATCGGCCTGCTCTGGCGGCTCAGCACCCGGCCGGGGAGGACCTTCGAGGCGTTTCGTGCACCCGAGCGGGAGGTCTCCGGTCAGCCGCTCAGCGCGGTCGGTCAGTGGGACGCCGAGCCGCTGGTGGGCCGGCTGCGCTCCATCCACGTCGCGGCGGCGCTCGCCACGCTGAACGTTCCCCTGCTCGCCGCCCGAGCCGCAACCGGTGTCTCCGCCGGCACGTTCGCGCTGGCCGTGGTCACCGGGACGGTCCTGGCCGCGTGCGTGCTCCTGCTCTGCACTCCCCCGCTGATCGACCGGGCCGCGACCCAGCGACGGCTCGACGCGATCACCAGCACGCTGCGGACGACAGCCGTCATCCTGACCGTGGTGGTCGTGGCCCACCTGCTGGCCGACCCGGCACCCTGGGCGACGAGGGCCGGCCTGCCCGGCTACGAGGCGATCCTGGCCTGCCTCTTCGTCGTCCAGACGGCGCTGCTGGTGGCCCTGGGCGTGGTGCTGCTCCTGCGTCGCAACCGACGGCGGGACGTCACCCCGATGTTCGGGCTGGGAACGCTGGTGATGGTGGCCGTCGCGATCAGCCTGGCGGTCGCGTACTCCGCCGAACTGGTCTACCGGGTGGCGGACCTCCTGGACCGCGACGCGCCCACCGGGCAGGCCCTGGCCGCGGGGCCGCCCCGGGCGTACACCTGGGCGATCTTCGGCTTCTTCCGGAGCGTGGTGATCACCTTGATCGCCGCGGGCCTGGTCATCCTGATCTCCCGCCGCGGCCGGTACCGTGCTGCGGCGGCGATCGTGGCACGTGACCACCCGGATGCGCCCGCCGCGGCCGGCCCCCGCCTGCGACAGGTACGGCAGGCGGTGGCGCGCGCCCTGTTCACCGAGCGACTGGTGCCGTTGGCCGTGGTCTACGGCTGCCTCGCCGGGCTCGGCACGGCCACCACCACCATCGGCCTGCTGGGGCTGTTTCCGAGCGACGTCGTGGAGGGTTTCCTCGGCATTCCGGCCGACGTGGTCACCTTCGGCATCGCGTTCGGCAGCTGGGTGATCGCGGCCATCATCCTCGGTCTGATCCTCGGCGGGATCTTCGCCTACCGGACCATCCCGTTCCGACGGCACGTCGGCGTCCTCTGGGACCTGGGCACCTTCTGGCCCCGGGCCGCCCACCCGTTCGCGCCGCCCTGCTACGCCGAACGGGCCGTGCCGGAGCTGGCCCGGCGAGTCACGTACCTGGTCTCACGTGGCGACGCGGTGCTGCTCACCGGGCACAGCCACGGCTCGGTCCTGGTCGCCGCGACGGTGCTCCAGTTGCCACCGCAGGTCAGCAGCCGGGTCGCCCTGCTCACCGGCGGGGCACCGCTGCGCCGGCTGTACGGGCGGCTCTTCCCCGCCTACCTCAACGACGCGGTACTGCGCGAGGTCGGAGGCCGGGTCGGCTGGCGGTGGGTGAACCTGTGGCGCGACACCGACGCGATCGGCGGTTGGATCTTTTCCGGCCACCGGCCGGGTGAGCCGGCGACCGTCGATGGCCCGGCGGCGGACGTGGACCAGCGACTGCGAGATCCCTGCGGTGTGGTGACCCCGCCCGGTGACAGCGTCCCGCCACCGATTCAGGCGCACTCGCCGTGCGAGTCCGACGAGCGGTTCACCCGCGCGGCTCGGGAGCTGGTGGAACGTCTCGGCCGGCCGACGGATCCGACCGGCGGCGCGCCGTAGCGCGCCCCGGGCGTCCCACCGGTGATTGCGTACGACGTGCAGGATGGGTGACGGCCTGCCAACGCGTCCGGAGGTCGCCATGGCGACGGTGTCCCACCCGGTGTTCGCCCGGGTCTACGAGCGGCTCAGTGTGGCCATGGACCGCTCCGGCATGGTCGAGTTCCGACGGAGTCTGGTCGCCGGCCTGTCCGGCCGGGTGATCGAGATCGGCGCGGGCAATGGCCGCATGTTTCCCCACTACCCACCGGGGGTGACCGAGGTCGTCGCGGTCGAGCCGGAACGACGCCTGCGTGCCGCCGCCGTCAGGGCGGCGTCGAGGGCGCCGGTGCCGGTCACGGTCGTCGACGGTCTGGCCGAGGCACTGCCCGTCGGGCAGGGCGAGTTCGATGCGGCCGTGGTCGCCTTGGTGTTGTGCACAGTGCCCGACCAGCCGGGTGCCCTCACCGAGGTCGGCCGGGTGCTGCGTCCCGGCGGCCAGTTGCGTTTCTTCGAGCACGTCGCGGTCGAGGAACCCAGCGGCATGCGTCGGGTCCAACAGCTGCTCGACGCGACACTGTGGCCGAAGCTGTTCGGCGGTTGCCACATCGGCCGCGACACCGTCGCCGCCATCGCGGGGGCCGGATTCGCCATCGAGGAGCTGCGCCGCTTCAGGTTTCCCGCCAGCAGCAACGGCCCGTCCTCGCCCTGTGTCCTGGGTCGCGCGATCAGACCGGCCCCGCCGAGTCTTCGATGAGAAACAGCAGCCGCCGGCTGACCTGACCGAAGATGTGAAGACCGGCCTCTACCACCAGGCATTTTTACTTATTGTTCTATTTCGGTCCCATGAGCACACCCTACGTGATGTGGTGGTCACCGCATTTGTCTGCGCCACACAGGCGGCTCTGCGCAGGAAGCGGCTCGCGAGACGCCTCCTGCGAGTAGTGCCCACGGAGGGGTGTTTCTGTGACAGCTAAACCCAATTCTCGTCTACGCAGGACGGCTCTGCCGGCACTGGCGGCTTCCGCGGCCGTCGCTGCGGCAGTCAGCCTGCTGCTCTTCAACTCGACCGCGGCCAACGCGCAGGAAGCACCGGTGAACCTGGGGACGGCGGCCGACTTCTCCGTCCTCGCCGGGGCCGAGCCCACCAACACCGGCCCCAGCTTCCTGGCCCAGAGTCTCGGGCGGTTCCCGGGAAACACCGCGGCGGGCTTCGGCACGGCAACCATCGGCGGCGAGGTCCACCTCGGTGACGCGGTCGCCCTGCAGGCCCAGAGCGATTTGACCATCGCCTTCAACGACGCCGCCGGTCGAACCCCGTTCACCAACCTCCCCGCGGAGCTCGGCGGCAACACGCTCAACGCCGGCGTGTACCGGATCGGGGCCGCGCAGCTGACCGGGACGTTGACGCTCAACGGCCAGGGCGACCCGTCGGCCGTCTTCATCTTCCAGGTCGACTCCTCGCTGACGACGGCGTCGAACAGCAGCGTCGTCCTGATAAACGGCGCGTCGTCCTGCAACGTGTTCTGGAAGATCGGCAGCTCGGCGACGATCGGCACGGGCACCAGCTTCGTGGGTTCCATCCTGGCGCAGGCCTCGATCACGCTGGCCACGGGTGCGACGCTCCAGGGCCGCGCGCTGGCGAGAACAGCCGCCGTGACGCTCGACACGAACGTCATCACCGCACCTCTGTGCGCAGGCCCGAGCGGCCCACCCGGGCCGTCCGGCCCCGCCGGACCATCCGGCCCCGCCGGACCATCCGGCCCCGCCGGACCATCCGGCCCCGCCGGACCATCCGGCCCCGCCGGACCATCCGGCCCCGCCGGACCATCCGGCCCCGCCGGTAGTCCCGGCGCGCCTGGGAGCCCCGGCGCCCCCGGAGCCCCTGGTAGCCCCGGAGCGCCCGGTAGCCCCGGAGCGCCCGGCAGCCCCGGAGCGCCCGGCAGCCCCGGAGCGCCCGGCAGCCCCGGTGCTCCTGGCAGCCCGGGAAGCAGGTCCCCGATCCTGCCGGTGACCGGTAGCGGTCCGGTCCCGGCAATGGCGGGCATGGGAAGTGTGTTGGTCGCCCTGGGCGGGATCGCGTTCTTCCTCGCGCGGCGTCGAAGCCAGGAGTCCTGACTGGTGGGCCCGGTCGACGTTCTGTCGGCCGGGCCCGCTCCGGGTGCGACACCCCGTCCACGAGGACGGTCATCTGCGCATCGACAGCACCGGCGGCACAGATGGCGAACGAAACTCGCTTGCCGGGATGCGGTGGGCTCCACCAGAGTGGCGCCCATGACGTACTGACGGACAACACCCCTCTGCTCCGAGCCCCGGCGGCGTCGCCCCGGGGCCGTGATGCCGTCCGTTCCCACGTCTGCGCGAGAAGCGAGCATCCTTGTCCCAGCACCACTCCCGTCGGGAGCCGCTGCCCCGATCGACCCCTGCCAGCGTCACCGTTTTCGCCTCCCCGGCGAGCTGGGTCGAGTCCGACGCCCTTGCGCAGTGCCAGCAGGTGGCCGCTCTCGAGGGCATGATCCACGTCGCCGCCATGCCCGACCTGCATCCGGGCAAGGGCGCACCCATCGGCGCCGCCATGGCGTCGACCGTGTTGTACCCGTTCCTGGTGGGCTCCGATATCGGCTGCGGCATCGCCGTGTTCCCCGTCCGGCTCAAGCGCGCCGTACCCGAGAGGCTCGCCGCCCGGTTTCCCGACCTCGACCGCGCGCTGGACCCCGCGCTGGACGCCGACGACCCGGCGTGGGCCGTCGTGTCGGACGACATCCCCGCCGGTCACCTGGAGGGCCTCGGGACCGTCGGCCGGGGTAACCACTTCGTGGAGCTCGCGCGCGTGCGGACCGTCCTCGACCCGGGCCACGCGCGCCGGCTCGGGCTTGACGCCGGCGACCTCGTCCTCATCGTCCACAGTGGGTCCCGGGGTCTGGGTGAGCGCATCCTGCGCGAGCACACCGCTGCCCACGGCGCCGGCCCCGCCCCCGATCCGGAGGCCTACCTGGCGGCGCATGACGACGCCGTGCGGTGGGGGTCGCTCAACCGCCGGCTGATGGCCGCCCGCGTCGCGCACGCTCTCGGGGCCGAGCCCACCGCACCGATCGTCGACCAGTGCCACAACCTGGTCGAGGTTCGCGACGGGGTCTACCTGCACCGCAAGGGCGCCGCGCCCGGAGACGGCCGCGACGTCCTCATCGCGGGTACGCGAGGTACGGCTTCGTACCTCGTGGCCGCGCACGCCGGCCCGGACGCCAACCACTCGGTGGCGCATGGCGCGGGCCGCAAGATGTCCCGCGCCGACGCCCTGCGCCGGGGGCGGGCCAAACACACGGTGGAGGAGCTGCGTCGCACGTCGGTGGGTTCGGTGGTGGTGTGCGGCGACCGTCAACTGCTCTTCGAGGAGGCGCCCACGGCGTACAAGCGCATCGAGCAGGTGATCAGCGACCTGGTCGACCACGATCTGGCCACTCCGGTGGCCGCCACCACCCCGCTGGTCACGTACAAGACGCCCGACCTGGGGTCCGTGCCTCGACCGGACCGCCGCGACCAGCGCCGTGGGCGGGGCCGGCCGTGAGTGTTCTGCTGTTGTTGTCGGCGGGGCGTGGTCCGCGGGAGTGCGCCTGGGCGCTGACCCACCTGTTGGGCCGTCTGGAGGACGACGCCCGCCGGCAACGCCTGACGACCCAGCGGGTCCAGGCTCTGCCGGGTGACCGTCCCGACACCCACCGATCGGTCCTGATCCAGATCCGCGGTGCCGGCGCCGAGGCGTTCGCCGCCTCGTGGACCGGCACCCTGTGCTGGCAGGCCCCCAGCCCCTACCGGTCGGGCACCGGCCGGAAGAACTGGTACGTCACCGCCCAACCTCCCCCGCTCGACGCCGCGCCGACGAGGTTCGTGGAGGCGGATGTGGAGATCGTCGCCTGCCGTACCGGTGGGCCCGGCGGTCAGCACCGCAACAAGGCCAGCACGGCGGTCCGGGCGACCCACCGGCCGTCCGGCATGGTCGTGGTGGTGGACGACGAGCGGCAGTTCAGCCTGAACCGTCGCATCGCTCTGCAGCTGTTGCGGCAACGTATCGAGCACGGCGACGAGGCGGCCCGACGGGCCGTCACCACCGCCCGCTGGCGGATCCACGACGAGGTGGTCCGCGGCGACCCCACCCGTGTCGAACGTCCCGAACCGTCCGACCGCGACCCGGTCCCTCATCGGCGTCCGCACCCGCGACGGTGACAGGTCGACGAGCGGTGCGGCCCGTCGCATTTTGCAGCGGAACCGCCGTGGGCGGGCCGGAATCCACGGCCCGCCCACGACGGCTCTGTCATTCCCGGGTCATCGCGCGGCGGTGACCGTGAAGGGCAGCGGAACCCGCGTCGTCGACGTGGCGCCCACCAGCGTGATGGTGGCCGAGCCGGCCTTCGCCGCCCCCGGAACGCTGACGGTCGCACCGGAGACGACGCCGTCACCGTTGGCACGAACGGTGCTGACCGCGAGGCCGCCACCGAAGGTGATCGTGACCGCCTCGTTCGGAGCGAACCCGGAACCGTCGACCGTGATCGAGGTGCCGCGAGGTCCCGCCGTGGTGGTCAACGCTGCCGCCGGTTGGTACGTCGGCGCCTCCCGCTGCTCGACCACCTGGACGGTGGCCGTCGCCGGAGTGCGCGACGACGCGCCGGTGGCGGTGACGGAGTACCGGCCGGGCTGCGCGTCACCGGACGTCGCCACCGAGGCTCGTACCGCTCCCGCCGCCGTCGCCGCGACCTTCATGGTGCGGGCCGGGCTGGTGCCGACAGTGACGGTGACCTGCTCGCCGGCAGCGAACCCGCTGCCGTCGACGGTGATCGTGTCACCGGTGGTGGCGGACGCGGACACCGCGATCGCCGGCTGGCGGCGGGCACCCGCGACGGTCACGGTGAACGTGACGGTGCTGCTGGACAGCGTGTCCCACGTGGTGACGTGCACCGTGTAGGTGCCGGCCCGCGCGTAGGTGTGCTGGCCGCTCATCGCACCGGCCTCGCCGACCGGAACGTCGGCGGGAACCGTGCCGTCACCCCACTGGACGCGGGCACGGTAGCCCGTGGCGCCGGGGACGCCGCCGCGCACCGAGCCGAGTGCCGCCGCGAGGACCTGGCCGGCGTTCACCGTCTGGTCCTTCGGCGCGACGGTCGCCAGCGCGGGGGCGGGCGTGCCGTCGTCGGCGATGGCGAACACGTGGATCCTGCCCTCCGAGCCGGGGTTGCCGGTCTGCGTCGGAAGGGTCACCGAGACGAGCGTCTTACCCGCCGGAATCTGGTAGGGCGCGGTGGCGAACAGGAACGGCTGCGCGCCGTCCCGGCTCGTACCGAGAAGCCGGTACGCGGACCTGGCGACGACGATGTTGCCGTAGGACGGCGTGCCGTTGGCGTTGCCGCCCAGCGTCCAGTCACTCATCTGGATCGGGATGCTGGTGGTGCTGCCGTCGCTGAACGTCGCGGTGCCGGTGGTGCTCTGGTTGCCCTGGGTGCCGGCGCCGATGAACGAGACGCTCCGGGCGTCGGCCGGCAGGCTGAGAACCACCGTCCTGCCGTTGCCCGTGGCACTGTCCGGCTGGCCCGCCGGGATGACCGGCAGCGTGAAGTTCAGCGCCGTTCCGGGCACCTGCTGCCGCTGGCCCTGGGTCACGCCGGCCGCGGTGAGGGCGGCACGCGAGTACGCCCACGACTTGGCGTCGCAGTTCGCCGCGACGGCGCCCTCGTCGCCGACGCAGACGGTGTCGAATGCCGCGGTGAGCCCGGAGCTCGGCGCGTAGGCCACGTCCACGCCGACCGTCACCGCGCTCTGGCCGGTGCCGTCGGTCACCGTGACGCTCGCCTGGTGGTGACCCGGTATCGCGTAGGTGTGTGACCCGCTGACGCTGTAGACGGCCCGCGAGCTCAACGTCAGGGTGCCGTCGGTGACCTCGGAGCCGTCACCCCAGTCGATCGTGGCCCGGTAGTCGCTCGCGGCGCCCCCGGTCACGGTCGCCAGCGGCACCGACACGGGTACGCCGGACGTCGCGTGCACGCTGCCCGCGGCGGTCACCGTGATGTCGCCGCCACCCAGCTCGAGGTCGCCACCGGCGAGCAACTCGATCTCGGCGAGGTTCGTCTGCGCGGCGCCGACGGTCTTGGTCACGACGAGTCGGAACTGCCGGTACCGGCCCGGGTCGCTGATCGCGAACGGGCGGGTCTGGCTACGCCACGGAAACACCTCGTCCCTGCGGGAGTCGACGGTGCTCCAGGTGATGCCGTCGTTGGAACCCTGTAGCCGCCAGGCCGCGGGATCGCCAGCGGCCGCACCGGAGGTGATGGTGTAGTACTTCGGTTTCTGCTTACCACCACCGAAGGCCCAGCTGACCTGCGGCGTCGCGGTGGAGAACGTCAGCTGCGTGGTCGACGAGTCGTCGAACAGCTTCGACGCGTCCTGCCCGTCAGCGGCGGTCGCGGTGCCGAGACCCGGGCCGGTGGTGTCCTGCAGCGGCTTGGGCGCCTCGTCACCCTTGGTCAGTGACGGCGGCGCGTCGTTCTTGCCGCTACCCCAGGACGACGGGTTGGAGCCCATCTCGAAGTCGATGGTGCCGCCCTTGGCGAGCGCCGACACGTCGAGGGACACCTCACGCTGCTTCTTACCGTTGACCTTGACGCTCTGCACGTAGACGTTCTTCGTGCTGTTGTTCGGCGCGTTGACGACGATGTCGCCGCTCGTGCGGTGGACCGTCATCCTGGTGAACTGCGGCGAGCCGATGGCCCAGTGCTCCGAACCGGCCTGCAGCGGATAGATGCCCAGGGAGCTGAGGACGTACCACGACGACATCTCGCCGTTGTCCTCGTCGCCCAGGTAGCCCTGGCCGATCTCGCTGCCGACGTAGAGGCGCTGCAGGATCTCGCGCACGAGCGCCTGCGTTTTGGACGGCGCGCCGGCGACGTCGTACATGTACGGGATGTGGTGCGACGGCTGGTTGCTCATGCCGAGCTGACCCATCCGTACCGCCTGCGCTTCGAGCATCTCGTGGATCGTGCCGCCGTACCCGCCGGGACGGTCGGCCTTCTCCGGGGTGGAGAAGAAGCGGTCGAGCTTGTCCCGCAGCGCCTTCTGTCCGCCGTACAGGTTGACCAGCCCCTGGCCGTCCTGCTGCGCGGTGAACGCGAAGTTCCACCCGTTGGTCTCGGTGTAGACGCCACCCCAGTCCAGCGGGTCACCGGCGAGGAAGTTGCCGGCGGCGTCGCGGCCCTGGAAGAGCTTCGACGTCGGGTCGAAGAGGTGGACGTAGTTGCGGGCCCGCTCCAGGAAGTACCGCGACTCCTCCTTGAGTCGCCCGCGCTCCGACTTCGGCGTGGCGGGGTCCTTGGCGAGGGCCGCGCCCATGTTGCCGATGCCGTAGTCGTTGATGAAGCCCTCCAGCGCCCACGACACCGACTCGCCGGTCGAGGTGGGCGTGTAGCCGAGGAACAACGAGCTCTCGATGCCCTTGCGGCCGACCGCGCTGCGCCCGGACGCGACGGTGGCGTCCTTGACCGCCGCGTCGTACGCCGCCAGCGGGTCGGGCAGCTTGACCCCGGTGAGGTACGCCTGGGCCAGTGCCACGTTGGCGCTGGTGCCGGTCATCAGGTCGGCGTAGCCGGGCGACGACCAGCGGGCGATCCAGCCGCCGTCACGGTAGTGCTGGACGAACCCGTCCGAGATCCTGGCCGCGACGTCCGGGTACAGCAGCGCGTAGGCGGGCCACACGGTGCGGTAGGTGTCCCAGAAGCCGTTGTTGACGTAGATCTGCCCGTCGACGATCTTCGCGCCGGTGTGGGTGGCGGTCGACGTGCCGGTCGGCGCCGACACCGGGCTCGCGTACTGCCAGCGGGGCGCGGCGGCGGTGCCGGTGTTCTCCGACTGCGAGTTCGGGTACAGGTTGAGCCGGTACAGGTTCGAGTACATCGTCACCAGCTGCGCCTCGGTGGCGCCGCGTACCTCCACCCGGCCGAGCCGGTCCTTCCAGGCCGCGGTGGCGGCGGCGTGGACCTGGTCGAAGCTCTTACCGGTGACCTCCAGGCCGAGGTTGCGGTGGGCCTGGTCGACCGAGAGGAACGAGGTCGCGATGCGCATCGTCACCTGACGGTTCGCGACGACGTCGAAGCTGGCGGACGTCGCGGAGGACGCCGTCGGCGCGCGGTCGAAGGCACCGGCAACGAACATGCGGGTACGACCGGCCGACAGTCCGCTTCCGTTGTCGACCCAGCCGGTGAACGTGCCGTCCGCACCGATGGCGAACGTTCCGTTGTGGAAGACGAGGCTTCCGGTCGCCTGCCCGGCCGGGAAGGTGAACCGCAGGATTCCGGCGTGGTCGGTCGGCGCCACCTCCGCGGTCAGACCGTTCTGCAGGGCGACGCGGTAGAGGTCCGGCTGCGCCGTCTCGTCGTCGTGGCTGAAGGCGAGCGCCCGGCTGGCCGGCGGCCCGGTCAGTGGCCCGTCGCCCGCCACCGGCATGACCGACATCTGGTTGCGGTCACCCATCCACGGGCTGGGCTCGTGGGAGATCGCCAGACCCTGCAACGTGGGCAGGTTGGCCTCGTTGTTGACCCGGTGGTACTGGTACTCCCACGAGTCCGAGGTGGCGTCCGTGACCGGCGTGAAGAAGTTGAAGCCGTTGGGCACCGAGGTGATCGGCAGGTTGTTGCCGCGGGAGAACCCGCTCGTCGAGTTGGTGCCACGCCGGGTGTCGACGTAGTTGGTCAGCCGTGTGCCGTCGATCGATGCCGGCGAACCCGTCACCTGGACGTCGTCGAGCCAGCCCTGGAACCGGGTCTGCCCGGTGGCCTGCGGGTTGTCGTAGGCGAGCAGGATCCGGTCGATCGTCTTGCCGCGCGCGACGGTGCCGAGGTCGGTCTGCACCGCGTTCCACTGATCGGCGTAGAGCACCTTCGACGCGCCCTGTCCGGCGGCGGTGAGGGCGAAGCCGTGCTGGTCGACCGGGGAGCGCCCGCTCAGGTAGCTGCCGTCGGTGAAGTGCAGGTCGACCGCCGCGTACGTGGACGGGTACTGGCCGTCCTTTCCGGTGAACTCGGGAAAGATCTTGTAGGACAGTCGGGTCTTCGGGCCCACCGGGATGTCGACGTCGAACAGTTTGTTGGTCGCGTACGAGCGGCCGTCGCCTTCGGCGCCACCGGAGTAGCGCAGCGCGGCCAGCCCGGTGAAACCGACGCCCGGCTTCGTGGTGTAGCCGCCGTCCGGACCGGCACCGACGTCGCTCACCATGGGGGTGGCCGGCGGCCTGACGTTCGACCCGTCGCTGATGTTCCAGTCGGCGAGCTGGACCAGGGAGTCACCGGAGTTCGCGGTGACGCTGAGCCGGTAGTAGCCGTAGGCGGTCGTGTTGGCGAAGCTGTAGATCTTGGTGGCGAACCGTCCGCTGAACGTCTCACCGGCCCGCCTGTCGAGGTCGGTCCAGCTGCTGCCGTCGTTCGAGCCCTGCACGACGAAGTCCCTGGGGTCGCGGGTCGGCGCGTCGTCCGCTGAGGTGAGCGAGTATTTCGCCACCGCCGCGGGCTGTGCCAGCCGGTAGGTCACCCAGCCGGTCGAGGCGAAGACCAGCCACTTCGTCGCCGGATCGTCGTCCTTGAGGTTGGCGGCGACCTCGTTCGGCGGGTACTCGGCGCTCGCGGTCACCGCCTCGACACGGTCGAGCAGGCTGCCCGGCAGCGTGGTGGCCGTTCCGCTGAGGTTCGCCTGGACGGGCTTTCCGCTCGGGCCGACCTCCACAGTGCTGCCGGCGGGTCGCGGGTCGGCGGACTCGAACGAGGAGCCGAAGGTGCCGGGCGGTGGCGTGGTGGGCGCGGCTTCGGCCAGGGGTGCGGCGACGAGCAGCCCGACCGGGAGCAGGACCGCGGTTGTCGCGGCGAGCAGACGTGGGGAGCGCGCGAAGGGGGAATACGACATAGGGCAGGGCCTTTCGCCTCGAACCAGGTCGAGTACGTGGAACGTTCGGGCAGGGTGGTGGTGTCGGTGGTCGGTGGTCGGCCTTGACATCGTTGTCATCGGAGTTCGTGAGCAACGAGGCAGGCCCGGGGGAAACTGCCGCTGATAGTTCCGGTCAGGGCACAGCCCTGTCAACGGGTGCCTCAGGCGACGAAGATGCAGAACGGGTGGCCGGAGGGATCCGCGAGGACGAGAAGCGGCTCGGTCGCGTGGTCCGAGCGGTCCAGCAGCAGGTGCGCTCCGAGCGACTCCGCCCTCTCGCGCTGCCGCCACAACTGCTCGACACTGGACACGCTGAGGTCAAGATGCATCTGCATCGGGACGTCATGCTCGGGCCACGTCGTACGCTCCAGGCGCTCCACCTGCTGAAACGCCAACCTGCGGGCGTCGCTCGCGTCCACGAGGACAAGCCAGTCCGCGTCGTCCGCCGCACCGTCGGATCGAGGCTCGTCGCCCTGTCGGTAGCGCAGCCCCAGCAGTTGCCGATAGAACTCGGCAAGCTTCCGGGCCTCGGTGGTGTCGATGACCGTGTGCAGCAGATGCGGATACTCAACCATTTCCGCATTGTTGTGCACGGCGCCGTCGTCCGCCCGTCGACGGCGGCGCCACCGCGGGTCCGTCACGATCCCGTGCTGTTGTCCCGCCCGACGGGATGGCATGATTCCGCCGTGCGTATCGATCGTCGTTCGATGCTTGGCCTCGGGTTCTCCGCTGCCGCTGCGGCGCTCACCGGCTGCCAGGCCAAAGCCCCCGCGGAGCAGGCCGGCACGTGGCAGGCCCCGACCGAGGCCGCGGCCGGGCAGGGCGGCGCAGCGGCGGTCGACCCCCTCCTCCGCACGTCGAAGGTCAGCCAGCGTCTGACCAGCGTGCTGAACGTGCACCTGCAGCCCACCAGCCAGAACCCCTCGCACCCCGCGTACGCGGGTGCGGTGGCGTTGACCCTCGTCGGCGGGCAGGCGGGTGGGCAGGCGGCCGTCGGCGAGGCGCTCCGCTTCGGCGCCGGGCCGGTGCTGCTGCCAGCCGCGCAGCGCGTCCGGATGCGCCCCGACTCCATCTTCGACCTCGCGTCGATCACGAAGGTCTACACGTCCATCCTCGTCCTGCAGCAGGTCGAGCAGGGTCGCCTCAACCTGGACGCCCCGGTGGTGAGCTACCTGCCGGAGTTCACCGGCGCCGGCAAGTCGGCCGTCACCGTGGCGATGCTCCTGGCGCACACCAGCGGCCTGCCCGTGGGCGCCACCGTGACGGGCCACCCCACCCTCGCCGAGAAGTGGAAGGCGGTCCTGGCCACCCCGTTGGTCAGCGGCGGCGTGCCCGGTCGGGTCTTCCGTTACTCCAGCGTCGGCCTGATGGTCGCCGGCAAACTCGTCGAGAAGGTCACCGGTCAACGCCTCGACCAGGCCCTGAAGACCGGGCTGACCGACCCGCTCGGCCTGCGATGGACCGGCTTCAACCCGAACACCTGGATCAGCGGCACCGAACGCGCCGCCCGGATGGTCGCCACCGACGCCCGCACCTCACGCGGACTCCTCCGCGGCGTCGTGCACGACGACGTCGCGAACCACCTCGACGGCATCGCGGGGCACGCCGGCATCTTCAGCACCGCCCAGGAGGTCGCCGTCATCGGTCAACTCCTGCTCGACGGCGGCACCTACGGCGGGCGCCGGATCCTGGCCGAGAGCACGGTGCGCCGGATGATCGCCAACGCCAACGCCGGCCTGCCCGCCGTCGACGCCGAGCGGCCCGGCCGCACCGCCGACCACGGGCTCGGCGTGGTGCTCAACCAGCCCTGGTTCATGGGCAGGCTCAGCGGTCCGACGACGTTCGGGCATACCGGTTTCACCGGTACCTCCCTGCTGGTCGACCCCGCCCACAAGCTCGTGTTCGTCCTGCTCACCAACCGCGCCCACCCCAACTGGAGCTGGGCCAACCCCGACCCGGTACGCGTCGCCACCGCCGACGAGCTGGCCCGCTGGTATGCCACGGCGGCCACCGGCCCCCGGCGGCCGGTGCGTCCGAGACCGGTGACACCGTCGCCGCCGATCCGCCGACGTTAGACCGCGGGAAGCATCCGGCTGCGCAACTCCGCGATCGGCTACCGGCTCACCGGATCGGCGTACCGGTGACGCAGGTGAACAGGCGACTCTGGCCCCGCGCCACGATCGACCGTGTCGTGGCGAACCCGTGTGCGCGGAGCAGTCGTTCGGTTGACAGGACGTTCGCCTCGGCGTTCGCGGCCGTGGGCCGCTCTCCGAAGATGTAGAGCACGCCCCCCGGGGCCAGGAGGTTTCGGATCCGCTCGATCTGCGCCGTCGCGGCACCCAGCCAGAACACGCTGACGTTCACCGCGAATATCTTGGTGAAGTGACCAGCCGCGAGATCGGCGGATTCGAACCCCGTACCTCGGATCTCGGCCCGGCCGGCGCTGATGTGGCTCGCGTTGCGGTCGGTTGCGAGCCGCGCCATCGTCGCGGCACGGTCGATCGCCACGATCGTGCCGGTGGTGAGTCGTTCCGCGACCAGTGAGACCGCTGTTCCTCGGCCACACCCGATCTCCAGCAGGTGATCGTGCGGAGCCACCGCCATCGTGTCCACCGCCCACCGCTGCCGGTGTGCGGCCGCGGTGGTCCGTGCCGGTTCGTGCGTCGGAACGGGCCTGCCACCAGCACGGCCCGGCTGCCGGGTGGGGAGCTTGCACCTCACGACGTCACCCGCCGAGCCATGGCCGAAACCTCCGGGTTGCACCGACTGGACCTGGACCCTCGGCCCGGGCTGGGCTGTGCGGGCTGGTGCGACGACCGAGCGCGGATGCCTCGGCGAGCGGGCAGAGACGTGGCACCGGAAGATTACCCTGCCGTACGAACAGGTCGAGGTCGACAAGCACCGCACAGGTACCCCGCCACGTCGTCGACGGTGGGTCGACTCAGTGGGCGGGATTCGGCGTGTGGGGCAGCCGACCCAGCTGGTGCCAGTCGGTCTCCACGACGTCGACGCCGTAGTGCGCGGCAGCGGCGAGGATGTTTCGAAACGCCAGGTCACGGTCGTCGTCGTCGACGCCCTGCACCTGATCGAACCGGGCGACGGCGTTCCGGACGTGCGCCGCGTCGGTCAGTGGCTCCTTGCGCTTGCCGGGAAAGGCGAAAACGCTCTCCGGCAGCTCACGCTTGTCCTTCTCCGACAGGGTGCCGTTCTCCGCGTGGGGCTTCCAGGTCGACTTCATCGCCCACGATTACCCACTCTGCACCCGGCAGCACTCCGACGTCGGAAAATTTCGACCCCGACCCGCCTGACACCGGAAGTGGTCGTGCGGCCCTGGTCGGACCTGGTCCGCACTCACTTCTGAGGAGCGACCACCGGTCGGGTACGACCGGCAGCGTGCCCACCCACCAGGCGCGGCACCAGTATCGAGCCGCCCACGAACAGCAGTCCGGCGATCGACAGCACCACGCCGACCCAGGCCGTGGCCAGGTAGCCGTAACCGCCCGTGATCACGACGCCGCCCAGCCACGCCCCGATCGCGTTGGCCAGGTTGAGCGCGGAGTGGTTCGATGACGCCGCCAGCGCGGGCGCATCGGGTGAGGCTTCCATGAGCCGAATGGTGAGACCGGCGCCAAGCACCTGGCACACCAGCCCGATCGCGAAGATGAGCAGCACGGCGGCGATGGGCGAGGAGGCGGTGAGGGCGTAGAGCGCCAGGACCGCGGTCATCGCGACGAGCGAGCCGATGAGCGTGCCCAGCGCCGAACGGTCCGCCAGCCGCCCGCCGAGCAGCGCGCCGACGGTCATCCCCAGGCCGAAGACGGCGAGGACCCACGGCACCGCCCCGATCGGCAACCCGGCGACGTCGGTGAGGGTCGGCGCGACGTAGCTGTAGACCGCGAACATGCCGCCGAAGCCGACGGTTCCCGTGAGCAGCGCGATCCACACGTGTACGCGGCGGAACGCGCCCAACTCCCGTCCGATGCTGGCTCCGTCCGCGGCGGCGACGGGCGGCACCAACCGTCGCACGGCGAGGATCGTCACGACGCCGATCCCGGCCACCAGCGCGTACGAGACGCGCCAGCCGAACACCTGTCCGGCGAGCGTGACGAACGGTACGCCGATGATGTTGGCCACGGTCAGCCCGACCATGACACGTCCCACCGCCCGGCCCTTGCGGTCCGCCGGAACGAGCCCGGCCGCCACGACGGAGGCGATGCCGAAGTAGGCACCGTGTGGCAGACCGGTCAGGAACCGGGCGCCGACCAGCGTCCAGATGCCCGGCGCGAGGGCGGTCAACGCGTTGCCTCCCACGAAGGCCAGCATGAGCACGAGCAGCAGCCCGCGCCGGGGCACCCGGGCCGCGAGGGCCGCGATGACCGGCGCGCCAACCACGACACCCAGCGCGTACGCGGTGATGGCGTGCCCCATCACCGGGATTCCGACGTGCAACTCGTCGGCCATCTGGGGCAGCAGACCCATGGTGGCGAACTCGGTGGTCCCGATGCCGAAGCCCCCGATCGCCAGCGCGAACAGCGCGGCCCCCGCCGGACGGCGCGCGCCGAGCGCCTGCCGCCCCAGGGGTCGGACGTCGGTGGTGCTCATGATGGTGTCTCCGCTCGTCGTGGCGTGGTCGCCGTCTGGGCACAGGACCGGCCTCTTCCGGCGGTGGGGAGGCGGGGCCCGGGGCCATGGTGCCCCTCGCGTGTTGCCATCGACCTACCGACAGGTGGCCGAGGTGACGCGGATTACCTGCCACGACAGGCTGCGTGTGCACCGGCGCGGACATCCGTGGCGGCACGACCGACCCGGGCCGAGCCTCGTGGCCCATGACCGCCCTGCGCGACGGCGGTGCACAAGCGGACAGACAGGAGATGGTGACGCAGCCGGCACGAATCATCGGACACTGCCCTGCTCGTGCCCGGTGCCGTTCGACGAGCTTCGCCCGGTCAGCCGCTCTCAGCCACCCACACCGAGCTGCGGATACAGGGCGTCGGGGGCCGCCACCGCTCCTTCTGGTCGGATGACCTCGAGTGATACGCCGAAGTCGCTGTAGCGCAGGGACGCGTTCGGCAATCCGTCGGCCGCTGGCATCAGGAAACTGACCAGCCGACCCTCGGCATCCAAGCTGGCGTGGAATGCATGGCTGCGCGCGCTCTCGGGAAACGAGCCGCCCGGACCGGGGCGGAAGCTCAACCCGATGCCGATGCCGATCCGGTTGACGTCCAGCGTTCCGGTGATGTGAGAGCCGTCCGCTTGTGCGCTGACGACCGCGTCGATGAGGCGCGCCGAGCCGCCGGGATCGTTCCTACCGGCGGCGAAACTCGGAGCAAAGTCCGACGGTACGCGGACCGGGTCGAGCCTCATCCACCCACGGCCGACGCCGGCAGGGTCCAGGGTCGACGTCATGTACAGCTCGGTGTCGATCATCCGGATCTCGATGACCCCATTGGCCGCCGACAGCACGGCGACGGCGCGCTTGTGGACGACGTCGGTGTGGATCCGCGCCGTGACCTGGCTGGCGATGTCGGAGTCGACACGGAAGCTGGTCCGGTCGATGAACTCCGTGCCCGAGCGCAGCAGAGCTGTCGCATTGGCGGTGGTGGCGGCGTCACCGCTGGCGGTTGGCACCGGGGTCGGTTCGTCTTCCGTCCGCGCGCCGACGGACCAGAGCAGCAGGAGAACTGCTCCTGCGGCAGTGACAGCCACCGCGGCTCGTCTCATGTCCGTACGGTAGGCCGCAGGGTCAAGGTGATGGCCGGTTCGGGACGCCGGGCCGCGGTGGGCGAGCCGACCCGCCCGGGTAGCGCGCGACCACGCCCACATGGTGGGCCGGCACCCCGAAGCCCTGAGCGGGGCGGGGTGGCAGTGTCTGCCGTCCCCGCCCCACCCTGCTGTCAGCTGGCGTACGTCTCGAACTCGCCGACCCGCGGCACACCGCCCGAGCTGTTGATCCTGAAGGTGATCTTGCTCGATGAGGTCGCGGAGAAGCTGATGGGGCCAGCCCCGCTGCCGGAGGCCAGGACGCCTCCGGTATCGGAGTTGACGAGCTGCCAGGACCCGATGGAGCCCTGGGTTCCCGACGGCTCACGGATGATCACGCGGGAGACCCGGGTGGCGGAACCCCACTTGACGGAGATGGAGCCCGTCGATCCGGCCGGCGACCAGTAGGTGCTGATGCTGCCGTCCTTCACATTGCCGAAGCTCGTCCCGCTGGCCTTGCTGGAACCATCGGCACCGGCACCGAGGCTGAGGTTGGTCCCGCTGGGCGGGGGCGGGGTGGTCGGCGGAGGCGTGGTGGGCGGCGGCGTGGTGGGCGGCGGCGTGGTCGGCGGCGGCGTCTGCGGCGAGCAGCTGCCGTTCGACACCTTCAGACCCGTGTTGGCGCCTGCCGTCTGACGGACGACGCCCGGCACGCAGCTCGCCCCGTCGAGGCTGTACGAGTACGGAATGCCGACCGTGGTGTTGGACGTCGGGTTGGGGCCGGCGGGGTAGTTCTCGTTGCCGGCGGTGGACCAGGTCACGTTGTCGAAGGTGTTGCCGCTGACCTGCCAGAAGCCGCGCTCGTTGGTGTAGAAGGTGCCCAGGACGTCCTTGGAGTTCTGGAAGTAGTTGTTCTCCACCCTGGCCTTCGCGCCGGCCCGGGAGTTGATGCCGGACTCGCGGAGGCTCACGTAGTGGTTGTTGTAGATGTGCGCGGTGCCGCCGCGCAGCAGCGGCGTACGGGAGTCGATGTTCTCGTACAGGTTGTGGTGGTAGGTGATGAAGCTGTTCGAGAGGTCGCTCTCGCTGGACCCGACGAGGCCGCCCCGACCGGAGTTGCGCAGGGTGCTGTAGGAGAGCGTCACGTACTGGGTGTTGTCCTTCATGTCGAAGAGGCCGTCGTACCCCTCGGATTCCCCACCCGAAGCCTCGAGGGTGACGTGATCGACCCAGACGTTGCGGACCGTGCTCTCCATGCCGATGGCGTCTCCACCGTTGGAGGTGGGCGAGCCCGACTTCTTGACGTTCCGGATGGTCACGTTCTGGATGATGATGTTGCTGGAGTCGCGAATGTGAATGCCGAGCTGGTCGAAGACGGCTCCGCCGCCGACCCCGAGGATGGTGACGTTGCTGATCTGCTTGAGCTCGATCACGCCGGCCGCGGTGTTGCAGCTGGAACCCGACACCTTGCTGGTGTTGCCGTGGTTGATGGTCCCCGTGACCTCGATGACGATCGGGGTGCTGCTGCTGGTCCGACCACACAGCGCCGCATGGATCGCGGTTCCCGTGCTGGCCCGGACCGTCTGCCCGCCCGCGCCGCCGGTGGTTCCGCCGTTCTGGGTGGCGTACCCGGTGGCGCTGCCGACCGCCGCCGACGCCTGGGGGGTCGGCAGGGTCACCACGATCGCGATCCCGACGGCCGCCGTGGCCAGCGTTGCCTGTAGTCGCAGTGCGACTGGTCTTCTCATCACGCCTCACCTCAGTATGGGAATGGTTCTGCCGGGGCGGTCGTCGTGACCGCTCTCCTGTCGGTGCGGGACACCCTCTCCACCGATCAGCAGCAGCAGCCGACAATCAAGAACCGTGGTCCACGGAAACTTTCCATTGCCGTGCAGCCCAAAGGGGAGCCCGCGCAAACAACATGACAACAGTGGCGTTGTTCGATGTATATTCGCTTGACTCAGATAAGAAACATCGATGTGACGCAATCCTAGGAAAGCGGTTTCCCTGAAGGCAAGGGTTAGCGCTTGCAGGTTTTTTGCAGTGGGCCGCCGGGTGGCGGGTCGGCAGCCACCGGACCTAGCGCGGTCAACCGTCGGCAGGACGACGGGGCAGGCGCCGTCGCAGCCCACGGTGAAGAGGTCGGTCGTGCCGTCGATGCCGACCTGCACCGAGGCGTTCCCCGGCCCAGTCCGGAGATCGGGTGGTGGCACGGACAACCAGCCGGCGGCGTCGGCAGCGAGCACGGGCCGCATCCGTGGCGTGGCGGCGTGCTGCCACATCCACGCCATCGCAGTCGGGCCGGCCCGGGCCGACGCGCTCGAATCGACGACGCCGCCGACCGGTGCCGCGACAATCAGAATAGAACCAGGCCGATGCCGTGCACGTCTTGCTGAAGCCGGCCACCGACAACTCTTCGTCGTCGAACCGGATCCCGTGCTCGTCCATCAGGCTCACGCGCCCTACGCCGATCGGCGCGGCGCGCCGATCGGCGTAGGCGCTGCGGTAGCGCCCGACCCGGAGCCGACTACCTGCCCTCGGGCAGTTGGTCCTTGACCTCGTCGTAGCCGACCTTGGCGGGTGCCACGGTCGGCGAGTAGATCACGCGGATCACGCCGGTCGGGAACGCCTCCGTCGCCGTCACCCGAAGGTGGTACGGCGCATCGCCGTCGTCGAACAGCCTGCGGCCCTTACGCGCAGCCACCGGATGCACCAGCAGGCGCAGCTCGTCGACCAGCCCCGCGGCGAGCAGCTGCTGCACCACGGAGATCGACCCCGGGATGAGGATGCCTCCGATTCCGGCGTCGGCCTTGAGCGCGGTGACGACGTCGATCAGATCGCCCTCGCCCAGCTCGGAGTTCCGCCAGGAGAACTCCAGCGGCTGGCGCGAAACGACCACCTTGCGGATATCGCCGAGGTGCTTGGCGAACGATGCGTCCTCCCCGCCCGCCTCCTCACGCCCGGGCCAGGCCCCGGCGAAGCTGTCGTAGGTCTCGCGACCGATGAGCAGCACGTCAGCGGTGTCGTAGTCCGCACTGACGGCGCGACCCATGTTCTCGTCGAAGTAGGGGAAGTGCCATTCCGGATCGACCTCGGCCACACCGTCGGCCGAGATGAACAGCGTGGAGATGACCTGTGCCATCGTGATCCCTTCGAGTCAGCTGCTGGCGATTGGTGGACCGGCGCATCATCCCAGAGTCAGGGGGTGGATCGTCAGACCGACGGTGCGTACCGCCTGTGGTTGCACTCCACCCGCATGCCGTACCTGTGCAGCCGCCCCGAGCTGTGTGACAACCCCTCAGCGGTGTCGGCGGGCGTTGAGCCGGGCCGCCTGGCGTGTCAGGTGGTCGCGTTCGGCGAGGTTGGGTGCCTTCTGGGCCGCCTCGACGTACAGGCGTGCCGCCGTCGCCAGGTCGCCGTCGCGTTCGTGCAGGTACGCCGCCACCGCCGTGTGGCGGGGCAGTGTGTCGTCCAGCGCCGCGAGCGCCGCCAGTCCGGCGCGCGGTCCGTCGGCCTCCCCGACGGCAACCGCCCGGTTGAGCCAGACGATCGGGTTGTCGGTGAGGCGCGCAAGCTCGTCGTACCAGTCGACGATCTGCACCCAGTCGGTCTCGTCCGCGGTGGGCGCGTCGGCGTGCAGCGCCGCGATGGCGGCCTGAGCCTGGAACTCGCCGAGCCGGTCGCGGGCGAGGGCCGCCTGCAGGATCTCGACGCCCTCGGCGATCGACCGGGTGTCCCATCGGCTGCGGTCCTGCTCGGCGAGCGGCACGAGGCCGCCGTCGGGCGCGGTACGGCTCGGGCGCCGGGCGTGGTGCAGCAACATGAGGGCCAGCAGCCCGGCCACCTCGGGGTGCTCGATCGCTACCGCGAGCTGCCGGGTGAGCCGGATGGCTTCGACGGCGAGGTCGACGTCGCCGGAGTAGCCCTCGTTGAAGACGAGATAGAGCACGCGCAGCACGGTGGCGACGTCGCCCGGCTCGTCGAACCGCACAGCGGAGACGGTGCGCTTGGCCCGGCTGACGCGCTGCGCCATGGTCGCCTCGGGCACCAGATATGCCTGGGCGATCTGGCGGGTGGTCAGCCCGCCAACGGCCCGCAGCGTGAGCGCTACCGCGGACGACGGCGTCAGCGACGGGTGGGCGCACAGGAAGTAGAGCTGGAGCGTGTCGTCCACCGCCGATGCGGTCCCGGGCCCCGGCTCCTCCTCGACGAGGTCCTCACGCCGGCGGCGGGCCGCGTCCGCCCGGGCCGCGTCGAGGAACCGGCGCCAGGCCACGGTGACCAGCCAGCCCTTCGGGTCCCGCGGCGGGTCGGCCGGCCAGACGCGGACCGCCTCGACCAACGCGTCCTGTACGGCGTCCTCGGCCGCCGCGAAGTCGGCTCCGCGGCGGACGAGGACCCCGAGCACGCTCGGCGTGAGGCCCCGGATCAGCGCCTCGTTCACCTGGAGGTCATTCCGTGATGGTGGGCGAATCGGTCAGGAACGGGCGCAGCTCGAGCCACTCGTGGATCGGCTTCCCGCCCTTCCCGGGGGCGGCGGACAACTCCCCGGCCAGTTCGACGGCGCGCTCGTAGCTGTCGACGTCGATCACCATCCAGCCGGCGATGACGTCCTTGGTCTCGGCGAACGGCCCGTCGGTGACCGGCGGGCGACCCTCCCCGTCGTACCGGACGAACGCGCCGTCGGGGGCGAGTGCCTGACTGTCGACGAACTCGCCGGACTTCTCGAGCCGTGCCGCGAAGTCGTTCATGTACGTCATGTGCGCCGAGATCTCCTCCGGCGTCCACTGGTCCATCGGTACGTCGTTGACCCCTTTCGGGCCACCGCGGTAGTGCTTGAGCAGCAGGTACTTGGCCATCGTGTATCTCCTCGAAGCAGGTGGCGGACCCATTCTGGTCGCGTTCACCCCGGGGACGGAGCCGGCCACCGGTTCTCGACATCGCCACGGGAGAAATTCAGACACCCCCATGAGCGTACGAGTGAGCCGCGACGCACTAGCATTGCCGCGGTCCGGGACGGGACTGCTGAAACGAGGCGAAATGGGTTGGCTCCGACGGTTGCTGGGCGGCGGGCGGGTCCAGCTCGATGCGGGGCGGCAGCAGGCGCTGTTGCGGAACGTCCAGGACGGATACGGCACCGGCCCGCAGATCGGGTTTTCCGAGCAGGTCGAAACGATCATCGCCCTGCTCGACGGCGACGGCGACGACGGTGTGGTGGTGGCGGCCCGGATCGTCAGCCAGGTCGCCGACGAAGCCCATGCCGACCTGCTGGCCCAGGCCCACGAGGTACACCGACGGACGGGCCGACGGCTCCTGGTGCACCGCCGGAACTACCGGCCGTTGTGGATGGAGGCCGGTCCGGCCCTGCGGTGGCCACTGTTCACGTTGCCGTGCGGCTTCCACCCGTACGCGCAGGTGGCCGCCGCCGTCGCGGTGGTCGGCGGCCAGGCACGCCGGCTCGACCGGGTGACCGACCCGAACCCGCTCCTGACCCACGTGTTCGAGCTGCTCGACCTCACCACCGTCGGTTGGGAGTACGGCCGGGTACGGGTGGACACCGACGCCGCCGCCCTGGCCGATCGACTGATCTCCAGCGCGGCGCAGGTCCTCGCAGCCATGGACGATCCGCCCCGACTGCCGCCTGCGGTCCGTGAGCTGATGCGCCGCAACAACACTCTTGCCGTGCACGATCCGACCGGCCCTCGTGCCGTCGGTGGAGTCAACCTGGGCGCGATGATGCGGGAGCGCCTTCTCGCCTGACAGCACCACCCCCCTCGTCCTCTCCTCGGGAGACAGCATGTCGATGCATCTACATCCGGGCGAGGCGTGGTCCCACGCCACCATGATCGTCGCCGGCCCTCCGCAGATCGACCACGACCGGGACACCGAACTGGTCGTCGCCTGCCCTACCCGGTCCGAGCGTCTCCTATAGTCCTGCGGTGGGCATGCAACAGGTTCGGCAGGCATACGCGTCCGTCGCGGAGCTCTACATCGAGCTGTTCGGGACGAGCCAGAAGGTACACCCCGACGACCTCGCCCTCATCGGGCGACATCTGGGGGGCCGGCCTGGCACGGTGCTCGATCTGGGCTGCGGCCCTGGCCACATCACCGGCCACCTTCGCTCGCTCGGCGTCGACGCGGTGGGAATCGACCTGGTCCCCGAGTTCATCGCCCACGCGCGGACAACCCATTCGACCGGTAGGTACCACCTCGGGTCGATGGAATCCCTCGACGTCGCCGACCACTCCGTCGCCGGAATCCTGGCCTGGTATTCGTTGATCCACTTTCCGCCGCAGAGTCTCGACGGCGTGCTCGCTGAGTTCCGGCGAGCAATGGCCCCGGCCGCAACGCTGGTACTCGGTCACTTCGACGGGGACGAGGTCGCCGCCTTCGACCACAAGGTGACGACCGCCTACCGCTGGCCCGTCGACGAACTTTCGCAGCGATTGGCGCGAGCCGGCTTCGCTGAGGTTGAACGCCTGCGGAGGCCCGGCGACGGCACGCAGCGACCGCACGCCGCCATCGCCGCGATCACAACCGGCGACTGAGCTGAGTCGGCGAACCGCCATGCTCGCTCAGTGGCAGGCCCGAACGCGGCGTCGGCAGGTCACCCCCGCGAGGTAGGCCTCTCCCTCGCCGGCGGGGGCCGCCCACCGCGTGGCGGCGCGAGGATCGGGTGCATGACGACATCGGCATCGACCGCTCGCGGGACGGGCCGCGGCCTGACGTACGCGGTGCTCGGCTGGGCCGTGGCATACGGGGGTGTGCGTCTGGCGTGGACCGTCGGTGAGGCTCCGGAGTTCCGGCCTTACGGGTCGGACCTGCTCGGTTTCACCGGTTGGCGGTCGGTGGCGTTGTGCGTGACCGCCGGCGTGGTGGCGGTTGCCCTGGACCGGGCGGCGACGTGGCGGCCGGTGCTTGCGGGTGTCGCGTGGACGGTCGCCGGGGCAACGGTCGCGGCGGCCGCGATCCTGCTGCCGGAGTTGGTGGGTTTCCTGCTGTTCGCGGTCGGCCCGTACCTCGACCCGGTGGCGTTCGCCAGCCGCCTCGGCTGTGTCAGCGGAGCGGTCCTGCTCGGTCTGGCCACCGCCCGCTATCAGCGGCGCACCAGGGGCGACTGCCCGGACTGCTGCCGGACGGGCCGACCGGGTCCGCGGCGCTCAGCACCTGCGCGGTGGGCGCGCTGGACCGCGTACGCCGCGGTAGCCGGCCTCGCCGTCCGCTTCGCCGCCCAGGTCGCGGTGGGACCCGACGGCCTGACGCGGGACGCGTCCGTGATCGGGTTGGAGATCGGCCTTCTGCTGGCTGGGGTGCTGCTGCCGCTGGCACTGGTACACCGCTGGGGCGAGATCTGGCCGGGGTGGGTGCCGCTGCTCGCCGGCCGCACGATCCCCCGTCTGCTGCTGCTGGTGCCCGGCTTCGGGCTCGGGGCGGGCATCGTGGCCTACTTCGGCGTGGGACTGGTGCAGCTGGCGTCGGGATCGATCAGCCAGTTCTCCGACACGTTCCTCTGGGTGGCGTTGTCGGCGTACTGCGTGCTGGGGCTCGGCCTTCTCTCGGCGTCGAGCGACTACCACCTGCGTACCCGGGGCGCGTGCAGAACCTGCGCCCGCTGACAGCGTCTCGGACGACACCGTGTGCGGAAAACGTCTCAGCCCGCAGCGGGGTGTTCCATTTTCAACGTATATCGCACCCGGGGTCTTGCCGCAAGGCCCGGGTCTTGCCGCACAATCGTCGGCCGGACCCAGGAACAGAACGAAGAAGTGGGGCACGACGTGCGTGTGCTGTTGTCAAGCTGTAGACGTCCGAACGCGCCGTCCGACGGAGCAGATCGGCCGGCCGACAGTCCGCGCGAAAGACAGGCAGGAGTCCGGAGGCTCGCTGCGTCGGAGGTCTGGCGGTGAGCGAGCAGTACGTGTCCGGCCTCCACGAGGTCGACGAGACGCAGGTCGCAGTAGTCGGCGGCAAGGGCGCCCACCTGGGGGCGTTGTCGCGGATCGACGGCATCCGGGTGCCGGCTGGCTTCTGTGTGAGGACGACGGCCTTCCAGCAGATCATGGCCGCAGCTCCGTCGATGAACGATCGGCTCGATGAGCTGTCGCGCCTCAACGCGGACGACCGGGAGGCGATCCGCTCACTCAGTGCGGAGATCCGCAGGACCATCGAGGCGATCGTCCTCCCCGACGCTGTGGTGGCGGCGATCACCCGGGCACTCCTGCCGCTGGGTGAGCGAGCTGCCTACGCCGTCCGATCAAGCGCGACGGCGGAGGACTCGCCCACGGCCTCCTTCGCGGGCCAACAGGACACCTACCTGAATGTTCTGGGGCCGGCGGCCGTCCTCCGACACATCAGCCGGTGCTGGGCCTCGCTCTTCACCGAGCGGGCGGTGACCTACCGTCAACGCAACGGCATCGACCACCGCGCGGTTCAGATGGCCGTCGTGGTGCAGCGGATGGTCTTCCCGCAGGTGGCCGGCGTCCTGTTCACGGCCGATCCCGTCACGTCCAACCGGAAGGTCGCCTCCGTGGAGGCCAGCTTCGGCCTGGGCGAGGCTCTGGTCTCCGGGCTGGTGAACGCGGACGCCTACAGGGTGCGCGACGATCTGATCATCGACAGGGCGATCGCCACCAAACGGCGTGCCATCCACCCCCTGCCGACCGGCGGGACGGAGGAACAGACGGTCGACTCAGAGCGGCAGGGACAGCCGGCGCTGACCGATGCGCAGGTCGTGCGGTTGGTGCAGCTGGGCCGGCGGATCGAGACACACTTCGGCCATCCCCAGGACATCGAGTGGTGCCTCGTCAACGACGACTTCGAGATCGTCCAGAGCCGACCGATCACCACGTTGTTCCCCGTTCCCGAGAGCGGCGACGGAGCGAACCACGTCTACGTCTCCGTCGGTCACCAGCAGATGATGACGGACGCCATGAAGCCCCTGGGGCTCTCGGTGTGGCAGCTGACGGCCCTCGCGCCCATGCTTGACGCCGGTGGGAGGTTGTTCGTCGACGTCACCCGGCTCCTGGCCTCACCCGCGAGCCGCGCCGGGCTCCTGACGGTGATGGGGAGGGGTGATCCGCTGGTCAGGGATGCGCTGGAGACCATCCTCGACCGCGGCGGCTTCATTCCGTCGCTCTCCGATCAGGGCATGGCAGGCCCTGATCGCGGCCCCGCAGGCCCGCCGGTTGGCGGCCCGCCCGCCCCGATCGAGACCGATCCGGCGATCGTCACCGAGCTGATCGAGCGCAGCCAGGGCTCCATCGCCACCCTGCGGCGTGACATCGCGACGTTGACCGGACCGGCGTTGTTCGACTTCCTGCTGAAGGCCTTTGAGGAGCACAAGCGAGCCCTCGGCGATCCGTTGAGCATGCAGGCGATCATGGCGGGGATGGAGGCCACCTGGTGGCTCAACGACCAGTTGGAGGAATGGCTGGGTGAGAAGAACGCGGCCGACACCCTCACGCTGTCGGCACCCGGCAACGTCACGTCGGAGATGGGACTGGCGCTGCTGGACGTCGCCGACGTCATCCGTCCGCATCCGGAGGTGGTTGCTCTTCTACGGGAGGTCGAGGACGAGGGCTTTCTGGACGAGATGGTCAAGCTCCCCGGCGGCCAGGAAGCGCGAGACGCGATCCGGGACTACCTCGACAGGTACGGCATGCGCGGCGTCGGCGAGATCGACATCACGAGGCCACGGTGGAGCGAGCGACCCAGCACGCTTGTGCCCGTCATCCTCGACAACATCAGGAACTTCGCGTCGGGCGCTCGCGGGCGGCGCTTCGAGCAGGGCCGCCAGGAGGCGGAAGAGAAGGAACGCGAGGTTCTGTGGCAGTTGCGGGCGCTGCCGGACGGGGAGCGGAAGGCCGGGGAAACCAAGCGGATGATCGATCGGGTCCGCACCTTCATCGGGTACCGGGAGTATCCCAAGTACGCCATTGTCAGCCGCTACCTCGTCTACAAGCAGGCCCTGCTCGACGAGGCCGAGCGTCTCGTGCGGGCCACCGTGCTCCAGGACAGGGAGGACATCTTCTACCTCACGTTTCAGGAGCTTCATGATGTCGTGCGTACGAACCGGGCCGATGATCAGCTCATCCTCCGGCGGAAGGACGCGTTCAGGTCGTACCAGACGCTCGCACCGCCCCGGGTGCTCACCTCGGACGGTGAGGCAATCGCCGGGGCGTACCGACGGAACGACGTGCCGACCGGCGCGTTGGTCGGCCTCCCGGTGTCCGGCGGAACCGTCGAGGGGCGAGCTCGCGTCATCCTGACCATGGCCGAAGCCGATCTCGAGGTGGGCGACATTCTCGTCACCGCCTACACCGACCCGAGTTGGTCGCCCCTGTTCGTGGCGATCGCAGGGTTGGTCACGGAGGTGGGCGGCCTCATGACCCACGGAGCGGTGGTCGCCCGGGAGTACGGCCTGCCCGCCGTCGTCGGTGTGGAGCATGCGACCAGGCTGATCCGGGATGGGCAGCGGATTCGCGTGCACGGATCCGACGGGTACATCGAGATCCTGCCATGACACGACGACGGTCGACCTGGGCACTTCGGCGCTGGCAGCAGCAGCTCCAGCACCGCCCGGTGCACGTCGGTCACGCCTCCTCCCGCCCGGCGGTCGCGCCCCTGCGGTACCGGATCCGGGGCCGGCCGTCAGCGTCGGTCTCGACGTCCGTGTGCACCTGGTAGACCTGCTGGATCCGACTCGCGGTGAGGACCTCGGCGGGCGTACCCGCCGCGACCACTCGGCCGCCCGTCAACAGCACCAACCGGTCGCAGTACTGGGCGGCAAGATTGAGATCGTGCAGCGTCACCACGACGGTGCTGGCCGACTCCGCGAGAAGGTGCAGCAGCTCCAGCTGATGCCGGATGTCCAGATGGTTGGTCGGCTCGTCGAGCAGCAGCAGGTCCGGCTCCTGCACCAGGGCGCGGGCCAGGTCCACCCGCTGCCGCTCGCCGCCGGAGAGGCTGGACCAGCGCCGCTGCTCGAAGCCGGCCAGGCCAGCCTCGACGAGCGCACGCCGGGCCAGCTCCAGATCGGCGACGCCGATCCCCGCGAGGCGTGGCCGGTACGGGGTTCGGCCCAGCAGAACAACCTCCAGTGCGGACATCTCCACGTCGGTGGCCACCTGTTGGGTGACCACCGCGATCCGCCGGGCCACCGCACGCCGGGGTATCGCGCCCAGCGCGACGCCGTCGAGCAGCACCCGCCCTGAGTCGGGTCGCGCGAGCCCGGCCAGCAGCCGCAGCAGGCTCGACTTGCCCGAGCCGTTCGGCCCGAGCAGCCCGACCGTGGCGCCCGGTTCGGCGGTGAGCGCCACCTCGGCCAGGATGCGTACGCCGGCCACACCCCATCCGACCGCGTCCGCCTGCAGCCGCGCCGGCAGAGCACCCACCGGGTACGCGGCACCGATCCCGCCACCGCCGGTCGACCGATCGCTGTCTCCGCCGTCCCGGCCGGCGGTGTCCGGGCCGGTCACGGCGTCCCCGTCCGGCGTCGCATGACCAGCGCGAACACCGGCACCCCGAGCAGCGCGGTGAGCACACCCACCGGCAGTTCCTGCGGCGAGAACACGGTCCGCGCGGCGGTGTCCGCCCAGATCAGGAAGATCGCGCCGATCACCGCGCAGGTGGGCAGCAACGTGCGATGCCGTGAGCCGAAGAGGAACCGCACCGCGTGCGGCACGGTCAGCCCGACGAAACCGATCGCTCCACTCGCCGCGACCAGCGCGGCCGCCACGAGAGCGGTGACGCCGAACAGCAGCAGCCGGGTACGCCCGGGAGAGAAACCGAGTGAGCGTGCGGTGTCGGTGCCGAACGCGAACGCGTCCAGCGCCGTCGCACTGGCCCAGCAGACCACCAGGCCGACGCCGACAACCACTGCGCTCAGCGCCACCGCCGGCCAGGAGGCAGCCGTGAGCGAACCGAGCAGCCAGAACGTCACGCTACGGGTGTCCTGGGTGTGCGCGTCGGAGATCACGATCAGGCTGGTCACGGCGCTGAACAGTTGCGAGACGGCAACGCCGGCGAGCACGATCCGGGTCGGCTCGCCGGCGTGTCGACCGGCCAGCAGCAGAACCGCGCCGAACGCCGCCATGCTGCCCACGAACGCGCCGGTGGTCAGGTCGACCGGGCCGGCGCCGATCCGGATTCCGAGCACCAGCACCGCGACCGCTCCGGTGGAGGCGCCGGAGGAGATGCCGAGCAGGAACGGGTCGGCCAACGGGTTGCGCGTGAGCGCCTGCAGCACGGCGCCGCACACCGCGAGCCCGGCACCGACCAACGCGGCCAGCAGCACCCGGGGCAGCCGAAGATCCCACACGATGCTGTCCGGCAACGGTGACAGCGGCTGGATCGGCAGGCCCAGATGGCTTCCCACCGCGCGCAGCACGCTGCCGACGGGCAGATCGGCCGAGCCCACGGTGACCGCCGCGGCAATGCTGACCAGCAGCAGGAGCACGGCCAGCGGCAGGACGTACCGGCCGACTCTCGAGATGCCGGGCGGGGAAGACGTGTTCATCGGCGGGCGAACACCACGTGGTCGTCGAGGTACTGCCAGACCGTGCCGACCTCGGCGAACCCGGCCGTGCGGAGGGCGGCCAGGTGGAAGTCCAGCGGAGCCAGGGCCTGCGGCGGTCGGTCGGCGAACCGTCGTTCCCGCTGTGCGGCCAGCTCGGCCAGTTCCGGATGACGGGCCGCCTCGGCGTACCAGGCGGAGTAGTCGAGCGCGCCGGCGGCGAACGTCTCCTGCTGCACCCGCGCGTCGTGCCGACTGGCGATGTCGCGCAGGGTGGGCGCCGATCCGTCGTACCGGAGGTGGTCGGCGTTGAGCAGCACCCCACCGGCCGGCAGCAGGCGTGCCAGGGTGGTGTAGACGCGCAGCAGCTGCTCCGGTGCGAGCCAGTGCAGTGCCGTCGAGGTGAGCACGGCGTCGACGCTCCGTCCGGCCAGCGCCTTCTCCCAGCCGTCGGCCACCAGGTCCACGTCGTGGACCTCGGCCCGCGAGCCGTACCGGTCGAGCGCGCCCCGTGCCACCCGGAGCAGGATCGGGTCGTAGTCGACCGCGACGGCGGTGGCCTGCGGGAAACCGGCCAGCACCCGGTCGCTGATCGCGCCGGGACCGCAGGCCAGATCCAGGATCGTCAGGTCGTCGGGACAGTGCAGCCGCAACACGTCGGTCATCGCCTCGAACCGCAGGTCACGGTGGGCCACATAGGCGGACTGCTGGTCGTCCCAGAGGTGGAGGAGATGCCGCGCGGCGGCCTGGTCGAACACGTTGACGTCGGTGACGTCCGGCGCGGTCATCGGGCGGTCCCGCGCAGGCCCGTGCCGACCAGTTCCGCCGCCTGGACGCTGCGGATCGACGGATCCATCGACGATCCGGGCACGGTGACGAACCGCCCGTCGAGCACCGCCTTCAGCTTCGACGTCACCGGGTTGCGGCGCAGAAAGTCGATCTTCGACTGGGCGCTGTCGCCGTCGCCGCCCCGGGTCAGGTCGGCCAGCACGATCACGTCGGGGTTACGTTTGGCGATCTCCTCCCAGTTGCCGGCGGGCCACTTCTGGCTGGCATCGGTGAACGTGTTGCGGACGCCCAGCAACGAGCTGATCGCATCCGGCACGCCGCCGTGTCCGGCCACGTACGGGGTGCTGGTGCCGGAGTAGTACCAGAGCAGGGACTCGCCGGTGCCCGGTTGCCCGGTGGCGTTCGGCGTGGCCGTCGGCGCGGCGCCCCGGGCGGCGTCCAACCGGCTCTGTTGCTCGCGGATCAGCTTGTCGGCCCGCTCCGGCACGCCGAAGACGCTGGCGATGTCGCGGATCTCGTCGGAGATTCCATCGAAGGTGACCGTCTGGTTCGTGTCCGCCGGGTTTTCGCAGGCGAACTCGGAGAGGTACGCCGGTACGCCGAGTTTGGCGAGATCGGCGCGCGAGCCGGCGGCGTCCGGGGCGAACGCGGACGTGTAGGTCGAGTAGACGAAGTCCGGGTTCGCCGCGCGGACCGCCTCCCGCGACGGGTAGAGCTTGGCCAGCACCGGCACCGTGTCGTACGCCGGGCGCAGGTCGGGCAGCACCGGGTCGGTCTGGTAGCTGGTGCCGACCATCCGATCGGCGAGACCCAGGCTGAGCATGATCTCGGTGGCGTTCTGTTCCAGGGTGATCGCCCGCTGCGGCGGCGCGGTGATGCTGACCGGCTGCCCGCAGTTGGTCAGATTGACCGGGCCGGCCAGGTGGCTCTGCGCGTTCGGTGTGGGGGCACCGCCGTTGGAGCATCCGGCGGCGGCCAACACCACACAGAGGCTAGTTGCAATGAAAACGGTTTTCATGAAGGGACCGTATCAACAGCTCTCCGGTGGCGCGACAGGCGGGGTGCGCAGTGCCGCCGCGCCACCCGGGGGCGGCGGGTCGGTCGCTCGGCGCCGGTCGACCCCCTAGCGCCCCGCGGTCCCCGGGCGCTTGGCGGCCGACCCGACCAGGACGGTGTCGACCCCGGTGATCGGGTAGGCGGCCAACTCCTCGGTGAGAAACCGGTAGAGGTCGTCGAGGTCACGCAGCCAGACGGCCAGGTGCAGGCTGGCCGGACCGGTGACGGCCAACGCGCCGTGCACGGCCGGATGTGCGGCGAGCGCCCTGCCGGTCGCGTCGAGGTGCCGGGCCGGCAGCGTGATCCAGAGGTTGGCGTCGACGTGCAGCCCCAGACGGCGTGGGTCCACGGCGACCGTCGTCTGCAGCTGACCGCGTCCGAAGAGGACGGCGACCCGTCGCCGTACCGTCGACTCGGGCACCCCCACACGGGCGGCGAGGGCGACGGCGCTGGCCCTGCCGTCATCGGCCAGCAGCGCGGCGATGGCCCGGTCCGTCTCGCCGGTGATCCGCGTGGCGGGTTCGGCCGGCCGGGGCACGGTCAACGCGGCCCGCTCGGTGGCGGTCAGCACGTCCACGCGCCAGTCGTGCGCCTCCGCGTAGACGTGCAGGACCGTCTCGGCCGCGACGGACGTGACGGCGGTCGTCGCCGGCAGTTGCTGGAAAACCAGCCTGTTGTGCTGTCCGGGAGCGGTGAGCAGGACAGCCGAGAGCTCGTCACCGCTGGCCGAGACATCGATGAAGGGTACGTCCTCCCGAGCCGCGAGGGCGGCGGTGATCGTGTCGATCCTGCCGCTCAACACGCGGATCCGGAGCAGCATCGCGCCCAGGCCCGGGGCGCGCGGCGGCGTCGCGGACACCCGCACCGTGCCGTCCGCGAGAAGCGCACCGATCCGCTGCTGTGCCACCCGGGAGTCCAGCCCCAGCACCTCGCCAGCCCGGCGGGCACTCAGCCTGCCGTCGCACTGCAATGCGGCGATCAGTCGCTGGTCGGTTTCGCTCAGATAATCGGCCATGCTCGCCATCTTCGCTCAGCCTGTCGGCCATGACGGCGTTGTGGGCGCCGATGCTGACCATCATGGGTGCATGACCGAAGCTGACCTCCTCGACGCCATGACCGACGCCGCCCGCGCTGCCGGCGAGAGCCTCCTGCGTACCCCTCGCCCTGCCCGGCCGACCACCCTCGCTGAGTTCCGCCGCGTCTTCGACGAGGTCGAGAAGCCGGTCGTGGGCGCGCTGGCCAACGCTCTGGAAGGGGTCCGCCCCGGCAGGCCGTGGGCCGACGAGTTCGACACCGCGCTGCCCGAGCGTGGCGAGCGGTGGATCGTCGACGCCATGGACGGCGCCGTTCAATACCTGCAGGGTCTGCCCCAGTGGTGTGTGAGCCTCGCGTTGATGCGGGACCGTCGTCCCGTCGCCGTCGTGCTGCACAGCCCGCTCCTGGAGGAGACCTACACGGCGGCCGCCGGAGGTGGCGCCCAGCGCAACGGGGTGACGGTCACGCCGACGACGAAGGCGGAGCTGGCCGCCACCCTGGTCGCCACCAGCCAACCACCGTTCGTCGGTGACGAGCCCGGCGCCGTACGCGAAGCAGGTCGCGCGCTGGCGGCGGCGCTCCCGGTGGTCGGCGCGGTCCGCAACCTCGGGCCCACGTCGTGGCAGATCGCGGACGTCGCGGCCGGCCGGATCGACGGCTTCTGGCAGTACGGCCGTGACGACGCCAACCTGCTCGGTGCCTCGCTGATCGCGACCGAAGCGGGCGTGCTCGTCACCGACACGTCCGGCCGACCGTGGGCCGCTGGTGCCTCGAGCATTCTGGCCGCGCCACCATCGCTGCACGGACAGCTGCTCGCCACGCTGGGTCGGTGAGCCGGCCTCCGGAGGCTGCTGTCACTCCAGGAGCTGTTTGAGCGTCCCGAGGTTGTCGCGCATCCCGCCCTTGAAGAGCCTCTCGGCAAGCGGTCCGAGGAGTGCGGCCGGACCGCTGAGCCCGGATGCGCTGATCGTGCCCTCAAGGATGAGTCGCGTCGTGTCGCGGGAAGGCTGGACGAGGTAGCGGTAGGTGAACGGGGTCGGCCCGCTCAGCGACGTGAAGGTGACCTCCGCACCCTCCGAATATCCGGTGATCGCCACGTCGTTGAGGGCGCGGCCACCGGGCAGATCTCGATACACCCGGTACCGGGTGCCCACACCGGAGACGCCTTCGACGAGTTCCACGCGTTGCACCGCGGAATACCACGTCGGCATGGTGGTGAAGTCAGCGACGAATCCAAAGACTTTCTCTGCCGGAGCAGCAATGTCCAGGTCCAACTGGAAGGTCATGGGATCTCCCGTGTGCGTGTCGCATTCGGCGACGCGGTCATGTCGTTTGTCCTTCTTCTGCGGCGCGCCGGTTCGCGAGCGCGAGTCCCGCGGGTGATCGTCGGGTGAAGCCGTGCAGAAATCTGATGAGGGCACCGATGTCCGTTCCCTCGCTGGCCTGGTCGAGCAGGTCGTACAGCTGGTTCTCGATCTCGACGACGCGCAGAGCTGTGTCCCGGCCGCGCGTGGTGAGTCTGAGCCTGACCTGTCGCCGGTCGTGTTCGCTGGTGGTTCGTTCCACGAGATCTGCGGCGACAAGTCGATCGACTATGCGGCTGGGGCTGGTGCCGGTGTCGCAAACGAGCATGTCGCCGAGTTCCCTGAGTGCGAGCGGTCCGTGGTCGGCGATGATGCGCAGTGCTTCTGACTGCGCCGGCGTGACGCCGATCTCGGACAGCATCGCGGTGAGCTGGCGGTTGCCCTCTCGTTGCGCTGCGAGGATGAGGTAGCGGAGTTGCTCGGCCGTTCTCACGTCAGCGCCGCGCCCTGTTCCCGCGACGCCGTCGCCGGGGGCCCAGCCGCTGCCGGGTCGTCTGCGGCGACGCAACCTGCCTGATCAGCTCCACCACGACCTCCTCAAGTGTCGTGACATGCATGTCACGACACGGATTAGATGCCACAGCGGCGTCCCCTGTCAAGGGGTGACGAAGGTGCGGTGCGGCAGGTGGGGTCGCCCGCCTACGAAGCGGCAAAGGCGAGGCCACGCTCGGCCAGCGCGGCGGCCAGGATGTCGACCGCCTTCGGCCCAACTCCGTGCAGGGCCAACAGATCGCGGCGGCTGTGGGTGGCCACCTCCGCGAGCGTCGTGATGCCGGCTTCGAGCAGGGCGTTGTTGGCTGGTCGCCCCACCGGCGGCAGGTCACCGATCTGAGCGGACGTCCGGCGAGTATTCACGGCAACACGATAGTCCTCGCCTGCCGCAGACATCGACGAAAGGTGTAGCCCGAGTTGCCCTGGGGCAAGAACCCTCGCATGGACGGAACGGCAGGGGGCGAGGAGCAGATGCTCGGCCGGCGGCACCGAACCGGTGTGTCGGACCGGGCAGGGCTGGCGACACGACTGTCGGCAGCCTCCGTGTGATGCGGCTCAGGCACAGCCTGCCGGCGGTGGCGCTCGGGGCGGTGGCACTCGGCGCAGCCCTGGGCGCCGACCCCGCCCGTGCCGACCCTCCATTGCGGTTGTCGAGCAGTCCCCAGCCGGTGGTAGCTACCGTTACCCCGAAGATCACTAAGGCTCTGCTGCCCGACGGGGTCGAGGCACGGCCGGTCGTCCCCCTCCCCGTGCCGTCGGCCATTCCCCTCCCCGTGCCGTCGGCCATTCCCCTCCCCGTGCCGTCGGCCATCCCCCTTCCTCGGCTGCCGGCCAAACCTCCCATCGCCATACCGACTCGACTGCCCGACACACCCCTGTCGTCGTCGGCCGCCGCACCCGTCCCGTCGGCCTCGGCTTCCCGGGCCACACGCCTCAAGCCGTCGCCGTCACCGTCGTCGCCTCCAAGTCCGTCGCCTCCAAGTCCGTCGCCCTCACCGCCGAGTTCGGTGACGGTGAGACCGTCCCCTGGCAACCCCCAGGGCGCCGCCGACGGTCGGGCAGCGGATCGGGCGCCGGCCGCCGTCGCAGCGCCGACGCCCCGCCCGCCTGCGCCTCCCGCGCCGGGACTACCGGCGCTCGTGCTGACGCTCGCGTCCGCACCTGCCGGCGCCGGAACCGGCGGTGTGGATACACCGACGTCAACAACAGAGGGTCCGCCGACGATCTCGCCGTTGCACCGAGGGCTTACGGTCACCGCCGTCGACATGCGCGCTGCCGGTCGGCCCGTGGAGCGGGGTCCCCCGCCGCCACGGCAACTCCTGATCACTCACCCGCGTCCACGACGTTGATCAGGAGAGGTCATGGAGATAGCCGTCATCTGGATCCCCGCAGATATCGAGCCGTCGGAGCCCGCCGTCGCGATGTGTCTCACGCACCTTCGCCGACATGCCTACCGAATGAAGGGCATCATCCGGGCACCGTGGGAGACCGTCGAGCAGGCCATGGTCGACGGGGAGGTCGACGTGGTGGTGATCGCCGACCTCGCCCATCTTCCGCCGGATCGGTCACCCCGAATCGAGGTGGCCACCGCCCCGGCGTCGACATCCGACGAGGACCGAACGGTTCCCGACACACCATTCGACTGACACGACCAAGCGCCCCGTCCGCTGCGGACGGGGCGCTTCGTCGACCTGAACCCGTCGTGTGCCGACACGTGCCGCAGCCGCGCGCGCCGCCCGCGCAGATGGGCGGGCGGCGCGGTTGGCGCGTGACGTCAGGAAATGGCCACGTCGCTGTAGTAGCGGCGCAAGATCGCCTGGTAGCTGTTGCCCGCGTTCGCGAGATCACGCGAGCCGTACTGCGACAGCCAGTCCCCGTCCACCCAGCCACCACAGGCGGTCGCGGTCGCGCAGTAGTGCGCCTGCAGGATGTTGCCACTCCGGGTCATCCGGGTCGACCAGGTGCCGTCCACCGCGGAGGACGTCGGGGCCTGCGCCGACGACGGCCGGTAGACCTGGTCGGCGGTGTCGTCACGGACGTCATAGCACTGTCCGCCGGGAGTCTTCCGGGTCGAGTGCAGCGCCCAGTACCAGCCGTAACTCTTGACGGCAACGGCACCGGACTCCAGCGAGGCGCGCGGCCAACTCGTCACCCACTCGTTCGGAAGGACGTTCTTGACGTACGTCTTGAAGTCGACCCGGTCGACTCGCCCGAGACCGACCCGGTAGACCAGGATGGTGCTCGGCAGTCTGCTGTTGGTGCCGTCGGTACTGCAGCCCGTCGACCCGCTCAGCAGTTCGTGCGAGGCGTTGTTGTTCTTCAGCGTGGCGTTGAGGTTGCCCTTCGCCCCGGCCGCGAACGACTGGCTCGCTCCGCCGAAGTTGCTGTTGAAATAGACCTTGACGGTCTTGCTGGTGCGGTTCCACACCGACGCGGCGTTGTTCTTGACGCACAGGCCCCTGCCTGCACCCGCACCCTTGAAGTCGTAGCAGGTGGGCTGCGTCGTGCCGTAGCCGTCCAGGGAGTCGGTGAAGTCGGAGACCGAGCCGGCCTGGTTGCTGTTGTAGTAGTAGCAGAACTCACCGGGGTCACAGCCCCCGTCGCGGTCGGCGGCGGACGCCGCGCCCGGCGCCACGGCGACGCCGACGAGCGCCGCCACCAGGACGGTCAGAATGCCAGGGACTCTTCTCAGCATGGTCATCCGCCGCCGCCGATCAGACGTGGGTCGCGTGCGGGGAGGTGACCTGGGCACCGTTCGCGTGCACGTGCGAGCGCATGCCGGGTCACCAGCCGCTCGGGACGTACGCCCAGCCCAGGTAGTCGGACCGGTCCCGGAACGAGTTGGTCTGGTAGACGGTCGGTCCGGTGCTGATGGCGCTGTTGCCGCCGATGGAGAGCATGACGTGCCCGGCCGACGTGGTGGACGTGAAGAACACCGCCGTTCCTGCAGGCGGCACCGAGCCAGTGTGAATGCGCCCGTTGTTGCGCTGCCACTCGTAGTGCGCCCGCGCCGTGAGGAACCGCCCGCTGGTGCCGAACGCCCGCTCGACGAACAGCTCGCACTCGTTGTTCCAGTCGGTGTGCCCGAGCCGCGCCCTCGCGAACGCGACAGCCTCGGACGCCCGCGGGTCGGCGGGGTAGGCCGTCGTGCCGCCGATGTCGTGTGAGGCGTTGTTGTTTTTCAGCGTGGCGTTGAGGTTGCCCTTCGCCCCGGCCGCGAAGGACTGGCTCGCTCCGCCGAAGTTGCTGTTGAAATAGACCTTGACGGTCTTGCTGGTGCGGTTCCACACCGACGCGGCATTGTTCTTGACGCACAGACCCTTGCCTGCGCCCGCGCCCTTGAAGTCGTAGCAGGACGGTTGGGTGGTGCCGTAGTCGTCGACCGACCCGGTGAAGTCCGAGATCGAGCCCGCGTAGTTGCTGTTGTAGTAGTAGCAGAACTCACCGCTGTCGCAGACCCCGTCACGGGACGCCGCCGACGCCGGCGAGGCGAAGCTCAGGATGGACGTGGTCATGGCGAGCGCGGCGCCGACGACGGCGAGGCTCCTGCGGATGTTCATGGTGTCCTCTCGGGAACGGTGAGCGGTGGTTGGTCGATCCGGTCGGGGGCGGGTCACAGCGCGCGCTGGTACTGCTCCCAGGTTGTGATCGGAATCCGGGGACCGTCGTCCGGACCACGGTTGGCCAGGCCGTTCAGGCCGAGGCAGTAGTCGCCCACCTGGTGTTGTGCCTGACTGGACAGATCGGTGTCGTTGATCGCCGTGGCGTGGATGTGCCACGGCCAGTCACCCTGACTCGGGTCGCGGGTCCAGGCGGCGAAGCCAACCTGGCGCAGGGTCCGAACGACGGCGGTGCGCCTGGCCGCCGTCATGCCGGTGACGGCGATGTCCACCACACCCCCGCCGTCGTGCGTACCGGCCGAGGTCGGGTCGCCTCCAGGGTTGTAGGAGCCCTGCGTGAGCACCAGGGTGTGACCGGACAGGCGCTGGGCCTCGGCCAGCATCGCCTGAGTACGGGCGTCGACGACGTACCCGTCACGCTGGACCTTCGCGCCCGGGCCGATCGCGTTGCCGACGGTAAAGCGGTTCTGCCCGAGCCTCGTCAGCGACGTCGTGCCGGGCAGCCCGTTCGCGGCCAGCCCGGTGTAGCCGAGCGAGCGTTGGTAGGCCGCGTACGCCGAGACGGTCTCGGTGCCGAAGTAGCCGTCGACCCACTGGGCGTTCAACAGGCTCCGGGCCTGGAGCGCCTGCTCCACGGCAAGCACGGAGTTCTTCGCGCCCGGGGTCAGTGTGTGGTCGGCGCGTCGGGGATCGATCTGGGCAGCCAGGACGGTGACCTCCATGTCCACGACCGGCCGCGCGACCGTGCTGGCGGTCGGCTGCGCTGTGGAGCCGGTTGTCGCGGCCCACGAGTGGGCTGGGACGCCGACGGCCACGCAGAGCGCGGCCAGCCCGACGGCGGACCAGGGACGGCGCATGGTCGATCCTCCTCGTGGGTGGTCAGTCGCGATCGGATCGGACACCACCCTGCGACAAGGAGGCCGCTGTTCGGTACCCCCGCTGTCCTGTCAGATCCGTCAGACCGTCACCGACCTCGATGGATGTGGTGTTGTCAGATTGGGTGGCATCCCGGACTGACGGCTCGACGGCCTGACGCGGCTACCGCCTGGAGCGTTCACGAGGTGACGGTGACCATGAAGTACACCGGCCGGCGACTGGGAAAGTATTCCTTTCCGTGCTCGTCGACCATCTTCCAACTGACCCAGCACCTGCCGGGGCGGTTCGGCGCGGTGACCTGGACACTGATCATCACCTGCTCGCCCGGTGGCGTGTCGCCGATAGCCACCCGATCCGGCACCTGACAACCGTCATCGTCACCGGCGGGGTTCGTCCGCGCCAGGTAGCGGTTGTGCCAGTCGATCCTTCCGACGTTCTGGAGCGCCCACACCTTCACGAAGCGGGAGTTCACCCTCACCTGCGTACCGTCGGGGATGGTCACGTCGGCGACGAACTGGCTCGAGTCTCCGGGGATCAACGCGTCCGAGAACCCCGCCGACGACGGCGTCGCCGGCGCGGCGCCGGAGTCGTCCGGGGACGAACGACCGCGGACGGTGAGGTTCAGGATGGCGATCGCCGCCACCACCACCATCACCGCGGCGGCGGCGGCGAGCCACGGCAGGCGGTGCCGGCGCGTGCCCGTGCCGTCGTCCTCCGCCGCGGCCCGTGGGTGCGCCGCGAACCGCAGCACACGCCGGCCGTCCGGCGCGACGTCCGACGACCCGGCCACGCCGGTTCTTCCCGATGCCGCAGTGTCCACGACGGTAGACGTCTCGGCGGCCACGACACCGGTCGCGACGGGTTCCACAGTGGCCGGAGCATCGACCTCAGCCGCGGAGTCGGTGTCGACCGGGGCCGTGTCGCCGGTCGGGACGGCGGGGACCACCCCGGGGCGCTGAGCGTCCTCCCATCGGCGCCGCCACTGGACCACGTCCGCCTCGCAGGCCCGGACGAACTCGCGCGTGGTCTCCCACGAGGGAAACCTGGTCCCGGCGGCGGCCTCGTGAAGCGTCGTGTGCGAGATGCGGCCCGACCGCCCAGCCATCTTCCGGAATGACGGGTCGCCCGCGGCGGTCCGCAGTGCCCGCAACTGCTCGGCGAACCCTTCGGCGACCATTCGGTCCTGAGACGACTGGGCAGCAGCACGCCGGTCCTTCACCTGTCCCCCATGTCAGACACCGTCGTCAGGCGTTGTCAGAGCGTGTACGAGGGTACCGATGGTCCCCGGAGGCAATCAATGTGGTGGATGACGACACCGGGCACGGCGGTCCCGTTGCGTGGAGGACCTTCACCGGACGCCGGCAGGGCAGCTGACCGACGGTGACCGGTTAACCGTGCCCTCCCCCGTACACAATCGGGTTGTTCTTCGGCGGTGCGCGGGCGACCATGGTCGGCATGGCGGGAGCCGGTGTGAGATCGCCTCTTCAGGGTGGGCTACCGCCGAGAGACGCGGTGGTCGGCCCCGTCGTGGAAATCGCCTGCGACGAGTCGGGATTCTCGGGCACCAACCTGCTGCACTCGACCGCGCCAGTGATCACGCACGCGAGTGTCGACCTGGTCGACGACGAGGCCGTCGCGCTCATCACCGCGCTGCGCTCCGGGTTCCGGTTCTCGCCGCACGAGCTCAAGTCCGGGCAGTTCCTGCGCCGCTCGGGTGCGGACGAAGCTCTGCGGTGGTTCCTGGCAGCGCTGACGGGCCGCGCACACGTCCACCTGATCGACAAGGAGTTCTTTCTCGTCACCCGGATCGTCGACTTCCTGTTGACCGAGCCGTCGTACGCCGCTGGCACCCGCCTGGCTCGCGACCGCCGTCCGGCCGCTCTCGCGATCTACGAGGCCGGACGCTCGACCGGAGGCGACTGGCATGACTTCCTGGCAGCGTTCGTCGATCTCGTCCGGACGAAGCGGCGGTCCCCGGTTCACCGGACGGCGCAACGTTTCTTTCAGGCCCGGGATGCGCTGCTGCGACACAAGCTCGGCACAGCGGCCGACTCCGTCCTCAACGGGCTCGGCCCCAGCCAGGTTGGGGCCCTGGTGGCGCGGCTCGACAACGACGACCGGTCGGTCCCCCCACCGCTGGAGCCGCTGCTGCCGGCGCTGGCGGAAACGGTCCTGGCCTGGAGCGGCGGCCAGCGGCAGGTGCTGGTGACCCACGACGAGCAGAGCGCCCTGACGGCTGACCGGCTGACCCGCCTCCAGCGGACGTTGGCAGCCAACGCCGGCGGCGCATCGGCGGCAGGTGCCGACGAGGCTGGGGCATTACCGGACGGAGTGTCTCCCCTGGCGGGACTGGTCATGGTCGACTCCCGCGACGATCCGCGCGTCCAGGTCGCGGACCTCCTAGCGGGGGTGGCCCGGCGATTGCCGTGGATCATCGACGACGCGCTACGGCAGCCCCCGCCCTGCCCGACGACCCCGCATCCGTGAGCCCTCGGCTGGGCCAGCGGTGACCCCGACACCATCGACCTCGGTGACGGCGGCGCGGAGTACGTCGTCTGGGCTCTGACCAAGCGCCGAGGACCAAGCGCCGAGGACGCGGGTCGAAGCGCCCCCGCCGTCCCGAGCTCAGCGACTGCACCCTGAGTACAGAAGATGCGAAAGTCGGAGGAAATGACGAAACCCGACAGGCATGTCGGATCGCCCGTCCATAGGCTCTGACCAGGGAATTCATCCCCGCACCGGCACCGCATCAGGCGTCGCGCCCCCGCTCGCGGAGCCCGTCGGTGCGCCTGATCAAGGAAGGGCTTCCCATGCACCGTGCGCTCCGCCGAGCACTACTTCTAGCCACGACGATTGCCGTCGCCAGCGCCGGGTTCACCTCGGTGCCAGCCAACGCCGCCAGCCAGTCGAGCACCACCACGCCATCACGCATCCCGAGCCTCGACCTCCCGTCGTTGACCGGCGGGCCCTGCAACCTGCTCTGGGACCTGGCCAACGCGGGCGGCCGCAACGGGCTCCTTGCCGTCGGCCTCACCGCTGATCAGCAACTGATCAAGTTCGCCGCCAACCGACCCCAGTTCGCCTGCACCATCGGCTCCGTCGACCTGCCGGGCAGCGAGTTCCTCGTCGGAATCGACTACCGCGTCCAGGACGGCAGGCTCTACGGCGTCGGCAGCGTCGGCGGCATCTACGTCCTGAGCACCCGCAACGCGGTGGCGACGAAGACCAGCCAACTGACCGCCGCCCTGGCCGGCACGTCATTCGGCGTCGACTTCAACCCCGCCGCCGACCGATTGAGGATCATCAGCGACACAGGCCAGAACCTGCGCCACAACGTCAACCCTGGCGGTACGACCATCGTCGACAACCCCCTCATCTACCCACCCTCCACCAGCGCTGTGGGGGTCACCGGCGCGGCCTACACCAACAACGACCTCAACCCCAGCACCGCCACCACCCTGTTCGACATCGACACCGCCCTCGACCAGGTCGCCGTGCAGTCCCCCGCCAACTCCGGGCAACTTGTCGCCACCGGGGCACTGGGCGTCAACGCGGGCCCGCAGGCGGGCTTCGACATCTACAGCCCGCTACGTGGCGACCGGGCCGTGGCCAACAACGCCTACGCCGTCCTCAACAGCGCCGGCGCCTCCCGGCTCTACCGGATCGACCTGCTCAGCGGCGAAGCCCAGACCACTGGCACCTTCGACGATCATGTGGTGCTCGATCTCGCCCTGCTCCTGCGGCAGTAGCCGCCTGAGCGTTGACGACGCTCCGACAGGCCGCCATCAAGACCGCAGCCTGTCGGAGCGACGTGATCTGGCAGCCCGTCCAGCCCGGCGCCGCGACCCCGGTGGTGTCGACTGCTCACCGGGAAATCGTCCGCGGCAAGCTTGAACTCTTCGGAGTCGGCTTCCGCGTCGAAGCCGATCCCGCGTTGGCGCGGCGCGTCGTGCTGAACCGGCGTTGGTAGGCAGCGGGGCTGATCGACAGTTTCCTGGCGAAGACCCGTCGCATGCTTTCGTAGCTGGGGAAACCGGCGAGGGTCGCGGCCTGCGTCGCGGTGTGTCCTCGGTCGAGCAGTGCCCTGGCCATGTCGAATCGGATGTTCTCCACGTAGCGCGCCGGTGTCGTGGACAGCTCGTCGCGGAAGAGCCGGGCGAGCTGCCGGGTGCTCACAGTGAGGTGTTTCGCGAGTTCACCGAGCGAGTGGTCCCCGCCGGGATCCGCCGTCACCAGGTCGGTGATCCTGCGGAGTGCCGGGGAGCGGGGCGGTGGTCCTTGCAGCGGTGCCGAGAACTGGGACTGGCCGCCGGCGCGCTGCATGTACACCACCAGGGCGCGTGCGACGTCGCGCGCCAGGTCGGGCCCGTGGTCCTCTTCGACGAGAGCGAGCGCCAGATCGATTCCGGCAGTCACGCCCGCCGACGTGTACGTGGTGCCATCGCGAACGTAGATCGCGTCGGGCTCGACGTGGCACGCCGGATACCGGGCGGCAAGCTCGTGCGCGACCTGCCAGTGAGTGGTCGCGCGCTTGCCGTCGAGGACGCCTGCGGCGGCGAGGACGAACGCCCCGGTGCAGATCGACGCGACCCGGCCGGCCACAGCCGCCGGTACCCGTACGGCGTCCGCCAGGTCGGCGGGGACAGGGGCGCGCGGAAAGAGGTCGGACCCGGCCACCAGTAGCGTGTTGGGTGCCGGCTCCGAGGTGACGGCATCGGCGACCGTCATCCGGATCCCGAGGTTAGACGTGACGTCCGCGCCGGTCGGCGACAGCAGCACGATGCGGTAGTCGGCACCGAACCGGTTCGCCTCCTTGAACACCTCCGCTGGGCCGGCGACATCCAGTAACGTCACGCCGTCGTAGACCAGGACCGCGACGCGATGGGGGCCGACGGCTACCGCTGCCACCCCTTCGAGGCCGAAGCCGGGCCGCGAGCGGCCGGAACCCGGCGGCAGTGACCGTCGTGGGATCGGCGAAGCAGCAGGCGTGGACACCGTCAATTGGTAGCACGCCATTTCCGGGAATTGCCGGGATCATCGCGGGAGGGGTTCGTTCACGAAACGCCGGAGCCGTTGCGGGGCTGGACCTGGCTGAGGGACGTGGTGGAGCACACAACGCGACTTCGCCCGTCCGGATTTAGGTGAATCCTGGCCCGACGAAGGCGGTGCCGTACGACGATCGGTGGGCAGCATGGATGTCGGACACACGGTCCCCAGACACTGCCTGGAAGGTCAGAGATCATGCCAGAGGTCATCGCAGGGTTGGAGATTCCTGAGACAGCGGCGGTCGCCGAAGCGACCAGGCACATCCGGGAAACGACCACCCCTCTCATCTACCACCACTCCCGACGGGTCTTCTTCTTCGGCCTGATCCACGCTCACAAGCTTGGCGTCGAACCGGACCCGGAGCTGCTCTATCTGGCTGCCATGTTCCACGACACCGGCCTCCTGACACCGTTTTCCGACGTCGAACAGCGCTTCGAAGTCGATGGCGCCGAACACGCGCGCACGTTCCTTCTGGACCGGGGCTTCTCAACCGCCGCCGCCGACACCGTCTGGACGGCCATCGCGTTGCACACCACGCCGGGCATCCCCGACCGGATGGCCCCGGAAATCGCGACCACGTACCTCGGTGTCCTGACCGACGTGCTCGGCCTGGGTCTGCACGGACTGGATCCCGATCAGCTGGGCGAAATTCTCGCCGTCCATCCACGAGGAGACTTCAAGAACGAATTTTTGCGAACCTTCGTCGACGGGCTGAAGAACCGCCCCGAAACCACGAACGGCACCGTGAACTCCGACGTGCTCGAACACTTCATCCCGGGCTTCCAGCGCGTGACGACGATCCAGCGCATCGTCGGCTCGCCATGGCCGAGCTGACCTGACGTTCCACAGAACCCGCGACGACCGGCGTGGGTCGACGAACGTTCCTGAGGAGGATCGAAAATGCGAGCGATCACCGTACGAGACCGTGACGCGGGTGTCGGCGGGCTCACCCTGACCGACATGCCGTACCCCCACGCCGCGGAGAACGACGTCATCGTGCGTGTGCACGCCGCAGGCTTCACTCCCGGCGAGCTCGACTGGCCGGCTACGTGGTCAGATCGCGCCGGCCACGATCGCACACCCAGCATCCCCGGGCACGAGCTGGCCGGAGTTGTGGTCGAGCTCGGCTATGGAACCACCGGCCTCACGGTGGGCCAACGGGTGTTCGGACTCACCGACTGGGCCCGCAACGGATCCCTGGCCGAATACACGGCGGTGGAGGCTCGCAACCTCGCCCCCCTCGCGGCCGACATCGACCACACCGTGGCCGCCGCGCTGCCCATCTCCGGACTGACCGCGTGGCAGGGACTGTTCGACCACGCCCACCTCACGACCGGCCAGACCGTCCTCATCCACGGCGCCGCTGGCGGCGTCGGCTCGATTGCCGTCCAACTCGCCCGGGAGGTGGGCGCCCTCGTCATCGGAACCGGCCGAGCTGAGGACCGCGACGTCGCACTCGGCCTCGGCGCGCAGGCCTTCCTCGACCTGGACGCCGACGATCTGCAGCACGTCGGCGAGGTGGACGTCGTATTCGACGTCATCGGCGGCGACATCCTCGATCGGTCGACCGACCTGGTACGCCCGGGTGGCATCCTCGTCACCATCGCCAGGCCGCCCACCGCGCAGCCCAAGGACGGCCGAGCCATCTTCTTCGTCGTCGAGCCTGATCGAGCCCGGCTGACCGACCTCGCCCAGCGCACCCGGAACAATCGACTCAACTCCATCGTCGGCGCTGTGCGGCCGCTTTCCGAAACGGCCTCCGCGTTCGCCCGTCACCGCCGCACGCCCGGCAAGACGATCATCCAGGTCACGGACGATCAAGGTACGCAGCACTCGTGACCAGTGTGCGAGTGCCGGGCCGGTCATTTCGGGCCGCCGCCGAGCGCGGTGGCCGCGGTTCGCGCCGTCGATGTTAAGTTCGCCGGCATGACGGTCCAGATCACGGCCCGGCAGTTCCACGCGGCCGAGGGTGTGGAGGACTGGCGCTCTCTCTACCACGTGGTCTCTGCCCGTTTCCCCACCGAATCGTTGGACGAGGGCATCGCACTCGTCGATGCGATCGGCCGGCTCGCCGACGAGGCCGAACAGCAGTTTCTCACCATCGACCTGCGCGGTGCCGGCGTCATGGTGTCCTTGTCTCGGCGCGACATCGGGCTGGCCCGGCGGATCTCGGCCGCCGCCAAGGCGCTGGACATTCCCGCCGATCCGACCGCCGTGCAGGTCATCAACGTCACCCTTGACGCGCGTGTCAGCGCGGATGTGCTGCCATTCTGGCGGGCGCTGCTCGGCTATCACCAGATTGGCGACGACTACCTGTTCGACCCGTCGCGCCGTGGCCCGGGCTTCGGTTTGCAGCAGATGGAGGCGACGCGCCCGCACCGCAACCGCATACATCTGGATGTCGCGGTCCCGCACGATCAGGCCGAGGCGCGCATCGCCGCCGCCCTGGCCGCCGGCGGCCACGTGGTCTCCGATGCTCACGCGCCGATGTGGTGGGTCCTGGCCGATGCCGAGGGCAATGAGGTGTGCGTCGCCACCTGGATCGGCCGCGAGTAGCGGCCCATTCGGGGACGCAGCCACCGTCGCGCGATACCGCATCGATCGGATCGTCGTGCCGAGATCGGCTACCGAGGTCGGAGCAGCCCACGTTTGGCCATGAAGGCGCGCAACGTCTCGGCATCCGAGACGGACATCAGCCGGCGCGGGATGACGGTCGCCGGCATCCGGCCGACGTACACGATCCAGAACTCAGCGGTGTCCCTTACCTGGGCGACTCCGTCCCAGGCGATGCCACCGGACTCCGAGCCGCTGCGCATCATGATGTTGTCATCGGTGATGTCGTAGGCACCCTCGACGGCGTATTGACTGGAGCGACGCCGGGCGCGCAACCGCACCCACGGCCAGTAGAGCGCCAACAGCACGCCACCCACGACCATCGCCAACCACAGCGGCGAAATCTGCTCGCCCCACGCAGACCCCCGCGAGACGCCGAAACCGGTCGCTCCGACCGCCGCCAGCACCGCGCCGACATAGCCGTACCTGCGCAGACGAACACTGCCGAGCGCAGCGGCGACCCGACCCGGGTAGGCGGGATCGGCTGGGACGTCAAATCGGATGTGCACCCTGGAACGATAGTGCCCCACCCGCCCGCTGGCAGCGCCTGACTCCCTTGGTCGGATCGCCGAGCGCCTGGCGGACCACCGTGCCAGAGGCCGAAGGCATCCAGAGGCGCCTTTCAGGCTCAGTGAGCAGGTGTCGCCGACCAGGGGGCGCGCAACGGCTGGTGCTGCCGATGGCGATTCGGTGGACGTGGTCGATCACCGCCCTGCTCAAACGAGAGCTCCGAGCCCGCGCCGCCCGGTTCCTGTTCTGGTTCGTCGTGTCCGCGATCCCCTGGATGATCGGCGGGTTGGTCACCGGCTGGGGCCGTTCGGCTGGTGGACGCTCTGTCCGATATCCAACACCGCTGATGGGAGGCGTGAAGTACTTTCCGCACATGCCGATATCGCGGATCACGCTGGAGTTGAAGCTGCCGTTCCTGACGATTGGCGTCGATGACGTACGGACTGTGTTCAGGAGGCGACGCAAGGAGGCAGGCCCGTTCGTCATTGTTGCGCGCTCCTGCGGACGATGCCTTGACACGGCACACGCCGCCGATCCCAATCACGGCGTCATCGTCTGGGCGGCGCACGGGAAGCCGCAGCAACTGTGGACGGTGAAGCCGAGCGGCGTCAAGGGCGAGATCCTCATCGTCTCCGCGTCCAACGGCTTGGCCCTGGACGCCGCACCACATCCTGAGATGCGTGAGCCCGATGGTTCTCCTTCGCAGCGGTGGCGGCTGAGCGGCACGCCGGACGGCGTCGGATACACCGTTCAGTCGATGAGTAACCAACTTTTTCTTACCACGAACGAGGATGCTGAGAACGGCTGGCAACCCTGGTTCGAGCCTCGCCATGGGGGCATGTCGCAACAATGGCTGTTCGCTCTTCCCTACGGCATCCCACAGGGCTGATCACCGCCGTTGGGCAAACTCGCCGGTCGGCGAGGGATTCCGTCGCGCTGGTAGCCGAGTTTGCGCGAAACGCCCTGCGAGGAATGGTTGCCCTGCCCTGGAAGACCCTGGTCGGTCAGGCGCGGGCGGCTGGTTCGGCGGGCTCCGGGCTACCGCCCGGTCCACCGTCGGTTGGCTCGGTCTGCGCCGCCTCGGCAGCGCGGGCGGGGGCTACCGCCCTCAGCTGGCGGACGTCCCGGCTGGCCAGCATGCCGAGGACGGCAAGCACCACCAACGTCGCCATGATGAGCAACGTCTGGCGGGTGCCGGTCGCCGCGGCGACCGGTCCGACCGCAATCTGGCCGAATGGAATGGCGACCCATGACCCCAACATGTCGTAGGAGTAGACGCGGGCAAGTCGATCGGTGGGGATGTGCTGCGCGATCGACGTTTCCCAGGCCACCGCGAACTGCTCGACGGCGATGCCGACCGCCACGGCGGCCGACAACAGCACGACGATGGTGGGTGCCAGGGCGAGCCCCAACAGCAGGATCGACTCAGCGAACATGCAGGCCACCCCGAGCAGCAGCAGCCGACGAACCCTGAGCCGCAGGGCGATCAACCCACCCACGACCATGCCGGCGGTTTCCGCCGCCAACACCAGGCCCCAGGCGCTACGGCCGATGGTCTCCTCCGCGACGGCCGGGCCGAGCACGTTCACGCCGCCCGCGAGTGCCGCATTGAGGATCATGAAGCCAAGCACCACCACCCAGACCCAGGTCCGCGCCGTGAATTCCGTCCAGCCCTCTCGCAGGTCGGCGACGATACTCGTGCGGGTGCTCTTCGCAGGCGAGGCAGCGACCCGGACTCCGGTGAACGCGACAGCCGCAACAGCGAAGGTGAGCGCGTCGACGGCAAGACCCCATCCCGGTCCGACGGCGGCCACCAGGAGGCCGCCGAGCGCAGCGCCTCCGATCATGGCCGCATTGATGCCGAGCCGGATGAGCGCGTTGGCCGGCAGGATCAGCTCCGGCGGCACGGTCTGCGGCGTCGCAGCGGCCGAGGCTGGCTGGGACAGGGCACTCACGATGCCGTTGGCCGCACCGAGGGCCAGCAGCAGCGGGATCGTCGCGGTGCCGGTGAGCACCAGCGCGGCCACCACCGCCTGGGTCAGCGCACCCAGCACATTAGAGCCGACCAACACCAGCCGGCGCGGAATCCGATCGGCCACCACCCCGCCGAAGAGCACGAACAGCACCGTCATCAGCGATCGCGCGCCGACCACCAGGCCCAGGTCGCGCACCGAGCCGGTCAGATCGAGTACGGCGAAGGCCAGCGCGATAGGGGCGACACCATTGCCCAGCATGTTGACCAGCCGACCAGCAGCCAGGTATCGGAACGCGCTATGTCGCAGCGGAGCCAGCATCGGTCCTCCGAACAGATCAGGGCAACGAATGACGTGGAGCGGTTCGACGAAACCAAGCCGATCGGTCTCCACGAGGACACCCTCGGTTCAGGTCTCGAGCCCGCAGGGGTCGAAGGCTGCGGTGGCTCACGCGCGGTTGATGCAAGGGGCAAGGGCACCCGTAATGATCGGCTTCTGGTGCGCGTTGATCGAGCCATTCTCTCAAGAGCAGAAACGGCGGTCGCTCATGGCGGCGTAGGTGCCATCCCTGCTGCCCTGCCGTTCGTCGGCACGATCGTTCAATGCGCCGGCACGCAAACCGTGCGGCCAGCCGAGGATGGTGCCCCGGTCTAATCCGTTCGTGGAGCCGCATGCCGGCTGTTAGCGTCGGTGGCATGTTCGCCACCGACCGGGTTCGACTGCGCCCGCCCACGCCCGACGACGCGGCAAACATGTTCCGTCTGCACGGTGATCCCGAGCTGCACCTGATCACCGACGGCGAGCCGTTCCTGCCGCGTCACGTCGGCCAGGTTCGGGCCCGGCTGGAGAAACAGGTCACCGAGCCGCCCGATGGCCGGACCGTGGTGTCGCTGCTGGCCGAAACCGTGGCCGACGGCACGTTCATCGGTGGCGGCACGCTGTGGGGGATCAACGCGTTCAATCGGTACGGCCACCTCGGCGTCTCGCTGCTTCCCGAGGCGCGCGGCCAGGGGTACGGGACCGAGGTGATCGGGCTGCTGTGCCGTTACGGTTTCCGCAACCGCAACCTACGCCGCCTGGAACTGGAGACGCTGGCCAGCAACACGGCCATGCGGCGGACGGCGGAGACGTGCGGCTTCACGCACGAAGGCACCCAGCGGGAGCGGGAGTACGACGGCAACGGCTTCGTGGACATGGTGATCTACGGTCTGCTACGGCGCGACTGGAAGCCATAGCCGAGCCGGCGCGCCTGCGTCCGGTCGCGGTTGGGCGGCTCACCCGTCCAGCCGCGGTACGCACTAGCCGGCGATGGCCTCACGCTGGATCTGCTCGAATTGGGCAGCCATCGCGGTGGCCAGGGTCTGTGCGGCGGACAGCGGACGAACCATGACCGTGAGCTCGTCGATCAGGCCGTTGTCGTCCAGGTGCAGGAAGTCGCAACCCTCGACGGCGACGTCACCCATCCGCGCCTCGAACACCAGCGCGTGATCGCGACCGCCGTCGCCGCTCAGCTCACGGACGTACCGGAAGTCCTCGAACACCCGCAGCACGCCGCGCAGGATCGCCGCGGTGACTGCCTTGCCCGGATAGGGCTTGAACGCCACCGGGCTGCGAAACACCACGTTGTCGGCCAGGGTCGCCGCGACGGCGTCGAGGTCGCGTGCTTCGACGGCCGTGCGAAAGTCGATCACTGCGCCAGCGTACGGGATTTTCCCCACCGCAGGACGCCGGTACTCGTCGAGCCGGCGCCGGTGACCCGGACGCGGCGGCACGGGGGCGCCGCGTCCGGGTCACGCGATCAGTACCGGTAGGCGCGGATGACGGTCTGCTTGACCGTGTTACCGCTGGTGTCCGACGCGGCGGCCCGCAGCGAGACGAAGCCCGTGCCGGTCGGGTTGTGCACCCAGGCGACGGCCTTCTCACCGGACCGCAGCACGGTCAGCTTCCGCCAGGTCTTGCCGTCGTCGAAGGACGCCTCGACGGTCAGGGTCCTGGTCCGCCCCGGGGCGGCGCCGACCTGCCGGTCGAGCGAGACCGGGATCGCGAACAGCCGGCCCGCCGGCGCCCGGTTGTCGATGTCGAGCGCCGGGGTGTACCGGATCGCCGTCATCGGCAGCTTCACCAGGTCGCCGTCGCCGACGTGCCCGGACGTGAAGGTCCACTCCGCGTCGACCACCGTCGACAGGGTGAACGCAGGGTCGCTGCGGAAGGTCGCGGCCAACCGGTAGTTACCCTTCTCCGCGGGCACGTCCCACGACCAGGGCGCCTGGACCGCGTCGCCGACCTTCACCCCGTTGCGGTAGAGGTCGACCTGCACACTGCCGCCGACGATCTGCCGGAAGCCCATGTGCCCGCTGCCGTCGCCGTGCAGCGGCCCCGGCCCGCCAATCGTGTCGCCCCAGTAGCGGGTGGCGAACTGCTGGCCGAAGCCCGGCTGCGGGAACACCGGCCCGGCCACCGCGTTGGCCCACTTCACCGAGTACGTGCGCCCAGGTCGGAAGCTGGCCCACGGCGACTGGTAGTAGGTGTACCCCCACTGGGCAGACGTCGACTGCCACACGGCCTGCTTGTCCTGGTTGTAGTACTCCGTGATGGTGTTCGGCACGTCGTACGTGAAGCTCGGCGGGGCAATACGCCCGTCGGTCGACCGGGTGATCGGCGAGTTGCCGGGCGCGTGCGCGAACGCGAGCCGCGACACCGGCACGCCGGCCACGTCCGCGCTGATCTGGGAGCGGACCGTGGCGAAGTCGCCCGCGCGCAGCTTGCGGGTCAGCCCGGTCATCATCTTCAGCGGTTCGTACAGGTAGACCCGGTAGACGTACGGGCTGTTGTGCAGGCTGCCGTCCTGGGCCTGCCGGCCCCACATGCCGTTGACGTAGGAGACGAAGCCGGGCGTCGTACCGGCCCCGATCTGGGCGGTCCGCACATGCTCGAACGGCACGTTCATCAGCACGCCGTACGGGTCGTTGCTGCCGTAGATCTGCGGCTCCTCGGTCCGGATCGTCCAGCCGGACTCCTGAAAGACCGCGCTGGCCTTGGGGTTCGGCACCGACACCGTGATCGGCTTCGCCAGGCGGGCGTCGATGGTGAGCGCCTGGTTCCTGCTCAGGTCGAGGCTCGGACGCACCAGCGACGTGATGTCCGGGGCGAACGGGTCACCGGTCACGAGGTAGGTCTGGACCAGGTAGCGGCCCGCGCGGATCCGGTACCTGGTGATCGTGGGGTCACCGAGCACCAGGATGGTCTGCCGATCCAGGTCGGTCAGCACGGTCACCCAGTCCTGCCCGGCCTTGGGCGCACCACCGTCCGGCCCGACGAGCGTGAGGGCCAGCTCGTGGCGGGCGACGTCGAGCGCTACCGGGGTCTGCACCTGCGCGCCGCCGCCGGTGGCGGTCACCTCGCCGCCGAAGTAGCGGTCGGGCAGGTCGGCGCCAGCCTGCACGGTGACGGTCACGGTCGCCGTGCCGCCGGCCGGGATCGTCACCGAGGAGGCGCTGAGGCGGAACAGGCCCGCCGGTGCCGGGACGCCGTCGACGTCCTTGGCGTCGAGAGAGACAGCCAGGGTACGCGCGGCGGGGCTGCTGTTCGCGTACGTGATCGTGCTCTTCTGCGCGGTGGTGGTCCTGTCGAAAGCGACGCTGACCGGGCTCGCCGTGACGGTCTGCTGGATGGCCCGGGCGACGTTGAGGAAGCCCGCGCCCTGCTCGTACACACCGATCGTGGCGCTGGGCTGTGCGGCCGCCATCAGCGTCGACTTGATCCGCTCCGGCGTCCACTCCGGGTGCTGCTGGGTCAGGATCGCCGCCGCGCCGGTCACGTGCGGAGTCGCCATCGACGTGCCGGAGAGGCTGGTGTACTGCGGGTTCTCGTCGTCCGGCCACAGGTCGGAGGTCGAGCTGCGGGCGGCGACGATGCCGACGCCCGGCGCGGTGATGTCCGGCTTGACGCCGGCGTCGTCCGTGCGCGGACCCCGGCTCGAGAACTCCGCCAGCTCGCCCGTCTTGCTCACGGCACCGACGGTCAGGGCCTCGTCCACGGTGCCGGGTGAGTTGATCGTCGACTCTCCGGCCAGGCCGGTGTTGCCCGCGGCGACGACGAAGAGCACGCCGTAGCGGTGGGTGAGGTCGGCCACGGCGGCCTCGATCGGGTCGGTCCCCGGGGTGTCCGGGCCGCCGAGGCTCATGTTGGCGACCTTCACGCCCTGCTGTGCCGCCCACGTCATGCCGGCGAGGATCGCCGATTCGGGGCAGCCGTCCGCGATGCAGACCTTCGCGCTGTAGAGGGATGCGCCGGGAGCCATGCCCTTGTAGCGGCCCTGCGAGGCGGCCGCGCTGCCGGCGATGGTGGAGGCGACGTGGGTGCCGTGACCGACCCGGTCGAGGTTGTCCGACTCGTCGGTGAAGTCCGCCGCGGCGGCCACGTGGCCAGCCAGGTCGGGGTGGGTCTGGTCGATGCCGGTGTCGATCACGCCGACCTTCACCCCCGTCCCCGTCCAGCCGGCCTGCCAGGCCTCCGGGGCGCCGGTCAGCGGAACGCTGACGTCGAGGGTGGGATGGCGTAGCCCGTCGAGCCAGATCTTGTCGAAGCCGGGCCGCAACTGGCGTTCGGTGCCACCCGCGGTGGCGGTGACGGTGTTCCAGAAGGACACCGCGTCCTTGCGGTCCTCCGCGACAGCGCTCGCCCCGGAGAGCTCCCGGGTGGTCCGGGCGCCGGCGAGGCCCGCGGGCGTGACGTTGCTGTGCTGGACGATGAGCGGGAGGGTGGCCCGCGAGTCGTCGTAGTTGAAGCTGACCAGCAGCGAGATGTCGAACAGCCGCTCGTCGAGCTTGCCCCGGTTGAGCAGGCTGACGGCGTCGGCGGGGATGACCCGTACGTCCTTGCCGGCGCTGTGGGTGATGAACGGGATCCTCTCCCGTCCCTTACCCGGCACGACGTCGACAGCCGTCTGACCGTCGACGGTGCTCACGTGGACGGTGTCACCGGTGAGCAGGGTTACCGCCCGGGCCTTGGACGCGACCGGGGATGTGGTCGCCGGCTTGGCGGCCCGAGGCTGTGCCGACGCCGGCACACCGCCCGGAGCCACCGCCGAGACGCCCAGCACCAACAGTGCCAGCGCCGAGATCTTGCGAACTACGCGCATCGTTCTCCCTGAATGAACGCGAAGGGGTATCCGAGTGCACCGAAGGCGACCCGGGGTCATATCTTCTCCGGATCGATCTGGATCACTCGTTCCAGGTGCTCACCATGGTCGTCCGGTCCCGGCGGATGGAGCCGCAACGCCACCAGCCGCACACATGACGTCACCCGTCACGCTCCGGCCCTCGCTACGTCCACGCCTTGATCCCGCGCCGTAGCGTGACAGGATGGCAGCACCCCGCATGGCACCGCCGTCGGAGATGAGCTGCCGGCTCACGTTCCTGTTCGCGGTGGCGGCGGGAGTGGCCATCGGCAACCTGTACTGGGCGCAGCCGCTGCTCAGCTTCATCGCGGGCGATCTACACGCCGCGACCGCGACGGCCGGCTGGCTCATCACCTCCACGCAGGTGGGCTATGCCGTCGGCGTGCTGCTGCTCGTGCCGCTCGGTGACGTCCTCGACCGCCGCCGGCTCGTTCCGGTGATGCTGCTGGCCTCGGCCGGCGCACTGCTGCTGTGCGCGCTCGCGCCGTCGATCGGCGTACTCTGCCTCGCACTCGGTGTGCTCGGCATGACGACGATTTCCGGGCAGGTCCTCACGCCGCTCGCCGGGGACCTTGCCGGAGACGCCCACCGCGGTCGGATCGTCGGCACCGTCGGGTCCGGGACCCTCACCGGCATCCTGGCCTCACGCACGATCAGCGGGTTCGTCGCCGACGCCGCCGGGTGGCGCACGATCTTCGCCCTCGCCGCGCTCGTCGCCGTCCTGCTCGCGGTTCTGCTCTACCGCGCGATTCCACCCCTGGCACCCCGAACACGCATGCCGTACGCGCAGCTCATCGCCTCGGTCGGCGGGGTGGTCATGCGCGAGCGGGCGGCCCGGTGGACGCTGGTCCTGGCCGCCACAGGGTTCGCCGCGTTCTCGCTGTTCTGGACGGCGCTGACGTTCCTGCTCAGCGGCCCACCGTTCCGCTACCCGGTAGCGGTGATTGGCATGTTCGGGTTGGCTGGCCTCGCCGGTGTCCTTTCCGGCCTGCACGGCGGTCGTCTACACGATCGCGGTTGGTCGCTTCCGGCCACCGGCGCCGCCTGGCTACTGGCCCTCGGCGCCTTCGTCGTCGCGGCGTTCGCCGACCGGTCCGTCGTCCTCATCATCATCGCGATCATCACGATTGATGTCGCCCTCCAGACGCAGGCCCTCCTCAACCGGGCGCGGCTGTTCGCCCTCTCCCGAGAGGCCCGCAGCCGGCTCAACACGGCACTAGCCGCCGGCAACTTCGTCGGCGCTGCCATCGGCTCCGCCGCCGCGACCACACTCTGGTCCGCGGGCGGCTGGAGAGCGGTCACGATCACGGGATCGGCGCTCTGCTGCTTCGCGCTCAGCGTGTGGACACTGGGACGTCGTGGTCCACTCGTGATCCGCTCCGCCGTGATGGACGGCGCTGCAACGGATCGCGGTGAAGGCGTCCCCAACCGCGCGACTCTCGCACGTGGTGCTCGTCGTGCTCCAGATTCGAACCCGCCGTGACGCCCTCGTGCACAGTCCGCGTGCCCGCCGGGATCATGCCAGCCAGCCTGCATCCACCGCTGCCCGCCAAACACCACCTCGGGCGGTGGGAACAGCCCACCTCCCTGCCGCCGCGACCGGCATGGTGGCCCTGACGTACGCGGTCGGTGTGCTGGCGCTCGTGGCGGACATCGGGCGGCATTCCACCAACGGATCAGCCGCTTCGCCGGTTACCCCACTGGCGCGGGCTCTGGACCGAGCCGCGGCCGCCGAGGTGCTGACCTTTTCCGTGCGGTTGAGGCGAGGCGACCTTGCCCTTCGCGCGTCGGGCAGCCCGATTTGCGTGCACGGCAGGCTGGTCGGTCTCGGTCTCGGCCTCGGCCTCGGTTGAGGTGTCGGCATCCGCCAAGTGGTCGTCGTGGACGGGCTCTGGCTCCGGCATCGGTATCTCCCTGGGTTCGTGGGGCGCCCTGTGGGCCATCGATAGCCGACGGGCGCGGACTATTCGACGCCGGTGTCGGCGCCTTGACGGTATCGCAACGCCCAGTCCGCCCGATCGACGGTTACGGTGACCACTGCGCCGACCTACACCTCATCTGCTCCCACCGCAACGGCCAAACCATCAGAAAGGTCGTGACCGGCCTGATACGGCTCGCCCGATCGGGAGCACCACGGCTGATCTTCGGAGCCGCCGAAAAGGTATTCGGGCCGAAGAGCCTGCGCAGGGCGTCGGCTCACGCTGGAGGGCGGTCGCCCGTACCCGCGCTTGCGTCGTGTCGGCCGCGCGCCGCTCGATCGAGCGGTCAGCCGGCTGCATCAAGCCACCGTCGCCAGCTCGTACGGGTGGTGGCTTGCTCGGGGTGCGTGGCCACGTAGAGGACGAACTGCGCTCGGAGCCGGACCAGGGGATCATCGGCGGACGTCATCATCTCCACCCCGTGGAGGAGCAACGGGTCGTCGAGATGACGGACCAGGCAGGCGTACAACCAGTCCTTGCACCGATACGGTCGCCCGAGTGCCGCAAGAATCAGCTCAGCGACCTGAGGCTGGACGACCCGCGGGAGACCGCCCCGATCGAGCCGGCGAAGAAGTCCCTCCTTGGTTCCCCATCGGGACCACATCCACGACTCCGGCGCTCCCCACTCGTCGGGATATTCAGCCTCCCACCGCAGATAGAGGGCGGCGAACGGCGCCCAGAGCGCGCGGGCCGCACGATCGCCGTCGGTAGCCTCCCGGAAGGCATGGAGAGGTCCGTAGATTGTCTGCTGCTCATGCCACCGGAAGTCGGCGCGCGCCTGGTCTACCGCCGCGGCGAGCCGGGTCTGGCTGGACCTTGACCGGTAGTGCGCGGCCCACAGGCCATTCGACCGGTGCAATGCGTCGCTCGCCGCGGCGATCAGTGCCTGATGACGGGCAAGCGCATGGTGGCGGGTGACCGGATCGATCGCCACCAGGTCGAACAGCCAGGAGTAGTCGCCGCGTGGCTCCGCAAACACGAAGGCAGCTTGCCATCCCGACCCAAGCGGGCACGATCAGCATTACGGGGATCGCCTCGCGCGGCCCGCGGCGGGGTTGCAGGGAACGCGGTAGATCCGGTTGGCTGCTGAGCCGCGCGAAATCAGCACGGCAGAGCAGTGGGCTTGACCCGTTTCGACGGACGGGGTCCGCGCAACGGCAGCGATCCAGTCTGATCTTCCTACCTCTGGGGCTGGGTAACCGCATCGGGATCTGTCTACTTCACCGAGCCGCTACAAGGCGCCCCGCTGAGGCAAGGGATTCGACTTCTCGTCGTCGTACGGGGTCTCGGCTACGGATGACGGTCACCGCAACACTGGAAATACGAGGTGCGTGACCCGGTTGCCCTGGACGCAGACGGTGGGGTTGTCGAGCAGGGCGTTCTGTGCGGGAAGGTTACCGAAGAAGGGACGGTTGCCCTCGCCCATCACGACCGGGACGAGATCGACGGCTACCTCGTCGAGCAGCCCCAGTTCGAGGCATTGTCGGGCAATGGTGCCACCGGTGACCGCGACGACGCGGTCGCCAGCGAGCGTCTGTGCATGAGCGACCGCGGCCGCGACACCGTCTGTTACGAAGGTGAACGGTGCCTCGGGGTGTGCTGCTACCCAATCTGTGGGGACGCGGTGCGTCACGACGACGACGGGGACGTCTAGCGTGTGACGACCCTGCCAGCCCTTCGCCACCTCGAACAACGTCCGGCCGCATACCAGTGCGCCGAGTGGGGACACCCACCGCCGCCAGTATTCCGAGCTCGGCGGCGTCAGGTGGACGTCGAAGTCGCCGGCGGGAGTCGGGATCTCGATCTCGCCGTTCTGTAGCCAGTCGAACAACCGGCCGATCGTGTTGTCGCGCTTGGCGACGTACCCGTCGAGCGACATGATCGCTTGCGCCACCACCTTGCCCATGGTGCCTCCTTGCTCAGGTGTGCTGCGGCCGGTAGACGTGCACGACGATGCCGTCGGGGAACGGCAGGGCCTCGATCAGGTTCATGTGCCGTGAGTCCGGCAACTGGCCGAAAAGGGCCAGTCCTCGACCCAGGACCAGCGGCTGGACCAAGAGGCGGTACTCGTCGATCAAGTCGGACGCAGCCAGAGCGCCGGCGAACCGTCCGCCGCCCCAGACGATGACGTCCGGGCCAGGCTCGGCCTTGATTGCGGCGATCTCGGTCGCGAGGTCGCCGCGCGCGACCGTGGTGACCGGCCAGGTCGCCTCGGCGTCGCTCAGCGTCCTGGCGAAGACGACTTTTGGGATGTCGTTCATCGGTGCCGCGTACGGGTCGTTCGACTGCGGCCAGTACGACGACATCTGCTGATAGGTCACGCGGCCCATGAGGTGTGCACCGGCCCTGCTGATGCGGTCGAGTTTCCACTGCTTGAGTTCGGCGCCCTCCGGAATCGCAACGCCAGGGTTTCCACGGTCGCTGTCGACGAACCCGTCCAGTGACATCGACATGTACAGAATGACGTCTCTCATGACCTATCTCTCCCTTGTCTTGATCCCGGCGGGTTGACGGTCGAACAATTTTCCGAATCCTTGGACGGCCATCGATACTCCGGCGTTCTTGAGGACGGACCACAACAGGACCTGATTCGCCTCCAGAACCAGGCGTCCGGTCCGGCGCTCCAGGTCGTGGACGGCGCGAGCCGCTTGGAAACCGTTCCCGCCAATGAAGAGTGCTTCGGCGCGGTCGCAGAGGTGCTGTGCGACCCACTCGACCACCATGGCCGGCTTGATGTGACTCGGATCGTCGGGAAGGTCCGCCAACCGGGCATCGACGACCTCGAAGCCCTGGCTGTGGAAGTATTCGGCGCCGAGCTCGTTGAGCAAGAGCCCAAACCACGGCGGGTGGACGAGACTTATGCGCTTGACGTGTCGGGACCGCAGCGCCGACACCACGGACAGGGACGCGGAGCACACCGGCATGTTCCACCGCTCGTGGAGCCGCTTCACGAGCGCCAACTCCTCGTCATGGCCCAAGACGTACCCCGAGGTCGTCGACGCGAAGGCGAGCACATCTACGGCGGGCAGCAGCGCCACCGCCTCGTCGAGAAGCGCCGGCCGCGCCTGTCTGCGTAAGTCCTCCGCCGAGGTCGACCCGGCAGTGCCAGAAGTGCCGGATGCAGCGTTCCGGATCCTTGAGACCTCGACACGGACCCGCCCCGGCGCCATGTTCGGCATCTCGACGTCCGGACCGGGCGTCGCGTGAGGCGTGAGCACACCCACTGTGAGCGTCTCGCTGAAATCCATGGCTCAACCTTCGCCGTGGGGACGGGCAGCATCAACAGCGATCTGCTACGCGGAACGTGTAGCATCGATTCACGATGCCAGATGTGGACCTGCGAGATCTGCGCCTGTTCCTCGTTCTCTGCGAGGAACTGCACTTCGGTCGCACGGCCGAACGTCTTGGTCTCACCACCTCGCGCGTCAGCCAGACCGTGCGTGCACTTGAGCGGAAGCTCGGCGATCAACGGTTGTTTCGCCGCACGAGTCGTATGGTCGAACTAAGCGAGGCCGGGCGGGCGCTGCGCGCCGAGCTCGTCCCCGCAGTCGCCGGCCTTGACCGAGTGCTGCGGACAGCCGCGTTTCGAAGCCGCGGGCCAGGCGTGGTTCGCGTGGGGCTGCTGAACGCAGCCTCCGGGGTGGACCTCCTGAGCCGGGCCTTCAAGCGCTTCGAGGCGACGTACCCCGGCGCCACGGTGCAGCTGAGTACGACACCGTTCGACGACCGTCTCGGTCCCCTACGCCGTCGCGAGGTCGACCTCGCCGTGACGCGTCTGCCGCTCGACCAGCCGGACATCATCGTCGGCCCAGTGCTGAGCGCCGCTGACCAACGCGTGGTGATGCTCGGCCGGACCCATCCCTTTGCTGACCGTGCCGATTTGTCCATCGAGGACCTGGCGGACCACACCGTCCGGCGACCCTACGGGCTTACCCCGGAGCAGGCCGAAGCGACCTGCCCGGCCAGGACACCGTCCGGGCGGCAGATCCAGTTCGTCGACGCGCCAGTTGACGACAATGCCGCACTCCTCTACCTCCTCGCCCGGGGCCGCCTCGTACACCCGACGGTGGCGCCGTTCGCGGAGCACTTCCAGCACCCCGATGTACTCGTCATCCCGCTACGCGACCTGCCACCCTCCATATGTGCGCTAGCCGGACTGAAGGATGTCATAGACCCAGATCGCGACGCTCTGCTCGACATCGTCGAGGAACTCTCCACAAGCTGACTGCTCGCCGCGAATTCAACCGGACGGCTTCGATCCATTCCGTGACGGTCCCTGGTCATGTGGACGCGCGTTGCGGCGCAGCTCCCGACTCACCGTCGACCGGTGCCCTGCCCAACTGCTCAGCGATCGCCCTGATGGTCAGGGCCCTGCCTGCGCAGGGTCGCGATCCGCTGCCGCTCCACCACTGAGCTATGCCTTGACCCTGACCTGGTGGCTCTCGCAGGCAGAGATCATGCGGGGAATAGCTCGACCCAACTCGGCACGGGCAAGGTCAGCTCCAGGGCCGGTGTTGCGAGCGTCTTGCACCCGCTGCACCATTCCGGCCGCGAACACGCCAGCGGACTTCAGGTCATCGTGAGCCGAGCGTTCGAACAGGGCACCCACCCGCTGAACTTCGTCGGCGGGCACAACGTCCCCCTGCCCGGCCCGAACGAACACCCCAGCCGACCGGCACCCCGTCAGTCCCGGATCCTCATCCCCACGGTTAGCGAACTGCCAATAAGCGGCTCCGCCGCCTAGCAGGGCCAGCAGCACGACGGATGCCGCTGCCACCCCCACCCATCGGCGCGGGGGCTTCGAGCCTGTGGAGGAACCAGTCTCGGTTTGGGAGTCGATCACGCCAAATCTCGATTCTCGTCAACGAAGGGGCCGGTAAGTTACCACCAGCTGAGCGACCAGAGCCGGAGCACGCCCACGATCGCCGCGCCTTCTCAGCGGCCGACAAGTGCGGGTGATCGTGCGAAGCACTCTCTGCCGGTGGCACTATGCCTCAATGAACGAGAACGCCGGTTGGCGCTCTACCGAGCCCGCGTCGACGCCTACCCCGACGTAGATGCGCGATACGGGGAACGCTGGCGCAGCTGGTGCCGGCTTCTACTGTCCCTCGGTGGTTCCCTGGTAGTCCCGCCACGCGGCCCCGAGGTGGACCTTGAGGCCCTCCTCGCGCACGGATCCCGCATGCGCCTGCAGGTGCATCAAACGCCGGGAGAGCCTGGCGAGTGCCATCGCAACGTCGCGGCCCTCTGGATCGACGGGACATTCGAGTCGATCGGCACGGGTTACGCGCTCTCCAATGACCAACTCTGGCGCCAACACTCGTGGGGCCTGACTTCCGGCGGTGGGTTGGTGGAGACGACAGACCAGAGGAGCGCCTACGTGGGCGTCACACTGCCGTCCAGGGCAGCGAGTATGCGGGGCATGGGATCCTGGTCGGTCGTCGAGCTCGCGGTTCCAGATCCGTTGCCAGCGGTCGTCCGCCGGGGCGGCATCCCAACACGCGGCGGGGCCGTCCGGATGGACGCCACAGTTCAGGCATGCGCGGCCGGGGCGGCGCCGTTCGTCGCCGCATGCGAGGCAGTGTGTGTCGGAGCTGATTCCGGCGGCGTAGCTTCGAGGACCGCCCGCACGACCGTGGCTAGAGGTGCCGTCGGGTGGTGCTCAGGGTCAGGGCAGTAGGCGATCTGGCACCAGCCCACGAGTTCCAGGGCGGTGGCGTCCGTGGCGTTCTCCTGCCAGTCGATTTCTCTCGACGCCGCTGGGCGGCGTACTCCTGTGCACTCGGCAGGACCACCTCGCGAGCCCGCTGCAGTTCGTCGGCGGCGCGGACGAGTGCGCCGCGGTCATCGGTCGGCCTGCGTGGGATACCTGCGGGAACAATCAGGTGGTGCCAGGTGGCGCGGAATCCGTAAGGAGCGCAGCGCAGCGTGCACTCCCGCAACGCGCAGAGCCGACGCTGTGGCGAAAGGGTGCGTCCTGAACTCGGCGCACCTGCGCAGGGAAACTCGTCACCGAGCCAATGGTGGCCCTGTCCGGCACGCCGCACCAGCACGTCTCGGTGCCCGGACGAGCCACGACGCAGGACGAGGCACCACCGATCGACTGATGCGGCACGACACCATCTCCGCGGCAGATGCCGACGATGGGCGGGCCGGGCCCGTCAGGCGAGAAAGTGCTGCAGCGCAGCGGTCAGGTCGTCGGGGTTCTCCTCCGCGACGTGGTGTCCGGACTCGATCGGGCGGCCACGGAGATCGTCGGCCCACGCCCTCCAGATGGTGAGCGGATCACCGTACAGGTTCTCCATGTCGTCCCTGCTCGACCACAGGAAGAGCGTTGGGCAGCCTACGGTACGACCGGCGCGCTGGTCGGCTTCCTCGTGCTCCCGGTCGACTCCGAGACCGGCGCGATAATCCTCCAGCATTGCCCGGACGGTGGCGGGGTCGTGGATGGCCTTCCGGAACTCCTCGTAGTTTTCGGCTCCCATGCTGTCAGGTCGCGCCTTGCTGGCGTACCAGGCGTCGGGATCGGCGGTGATCACCCGCTCTGGCGTGTCAGGCTGGGCGAAGAAGAACCAGTGATACCAGTCGCGGGCGAACGTGGCGTCGCAGCGAGCGAGGGCCTCACTGATGGGAACACCATCGATAACGACCAGGCGGCTGACCGCGTGGGGATGGTCCAGCGCCAGGCGCAGCGCGACGTAGGAGCCGCGGTCGTGCCCGACGGTGGAGAATGTCGGGTGGCCGAGGGCGTTCATCAGCCGGACCAGGTCCGCTGCCACGGCCCGCTTGGACTGCTGGGAGTGGTCGGAGAGGATGCGCGCCTTCCCAGACTGCCCGTAGCCGCGCATGTCAGGACAAACGACGGTGAACCCGCGATCCACCAGCTGCGGTGCGACTCGATGCCACGTCGACCCGGTACGTGGATGGCCGTGGATGAGAAGAATCGGTGGGCCCTGCCCGGCGTGCCGGACTCGAAGTTCCACCTCTCCGACGTCGATCCGCTCGTCCGTGAAATCAGGGAACACGAGAGACAAGTGTCCAGACGACCCATCGGGCAAACGTCCGCTCATCTGCAGTTCCACACATACAGGCTACGTGAAGAGCCCACGCCATTGCTCGGCAACGATCTGGCAGCACGCACGGTCGACGACAGAATCGGAAACGGCAGAAGGCCTCGACACCCACGGTCGAACACGTGCCGACGAGGGCGAACTGCTCTCTTCGTGCATGGACGGCCGCCGCGGGGCACCGATTGCCAATTGGTCAGTCGTCGCTATCGTCAGGCTCGCCCGACGGGCCGTAACTCCCCACCTCTCGCCCACTTTGTGATCGGTGTGATCTGCGGTACGAGCAGCGAGGCTAACCGGCCACCCGGATCGCCGCCATAGCCGCCGTGGGCGCGATGATCAGATCGTCCACCGTGACCGTCCGCCCGATGCCTCTCAATGTCTCTGGTCGTCCACAATGTAAAACAGACTCGTTTTGCGTTGCCTACCGGCCGGGTCCAATCGCGCTCACCCACGACATCACTCGGCGGTTGATACACCATGTCAAGAAAAAGGAGACCGCGGCCTTCTCCCGCGGTGGCAGAGGCGCGCCAGCCGGTGGAGGCGTCGAAGACAGCCTGGGACCGATTCATCAATAAGCATGCCTTCCTCTATGCCGCAGCGTTGACCGCGCTCGTCACCGCCGTGGTGACCACGCTGATCACGAACGTCCCAAAGACTGTGGAGTCCGTCTTCGGCGGGGACGAGCCCAAGATCAGCGTCGAGGACGACAGTATGTCGCTCACCGACCTCTCAATGGTGTACGCGGACGAGATCGACCGTCCCACCGGTGGGATGAGCACCGATCTGCCCCGCGGCGGCGTGAAGGCCAGCGGTGCCGCCCTGATCGCCCCACAAAACGCCGGCCATGCCGACGTGCCCGGGATGGTGCCCCGCCACCACAGCTTGCCGTCGGTCCAGTCCGGCAACTGCGGACCGGGGTCCGGCTGAAACGCCGACACCAACACGTCGACGATGCGACTGAACGCGTACAGCCCCTCCGGGGCCGTGTAGTGGTTGCCCTCGCGCGGTACGCGCACCCGGCGGCTGTCCGGACGGCCCAGCTCGTGCAACTCCGCCACAAGCTGAGGACGCCTATCAAGCCACGGCTGCAACACCTCGCCACCCCAACCCGCAACCGGACCATCCCGCAGCTCTACGAACAAGTCCTGGAACTCCCACAGCGTCGACGGCACGCCGCGCACGGTAAGCCACCCGCACCGCGGCGACAACCGGCTTCTGACCGGACGCGGCCGGCATCGCATGGTCGTTGCGCGTACGACTGCGCCGCCACAGCCCCTCTTGAGTTCGTGACGCTGAGTAGCGAGCGGTTTGCGGCAGATGTGCACGTTGGGGATGACCGCGTGAAGTTGCAGGTCGATGACATCCTCGCCCAGTGGAGATTGTCGCCGAGTTGCTCGACTCGTACGCCCCGGACGCCCGCCAGTACCTGAGTCGGCACGACGCCCGACCGCCGGTGACGCCCGTATGAGCTTGGTGTCGGCGTTCGTACCGATCTGGATCCTTACCGTGGTCGGCTACGCGGCCTGTCGGTGGGGCCTGCTGGGCGAGGCGGTGGCATCGGTGCTCGGCCGATTCGTGTTCCATCTTGCGATGCCGTCGGCCCTGTTCCTAGCCCTGTCCCGAATGCCGCTCTCCGGATTCGCCGGGCGCTCGCTGCTCGCCTTTGGGGTGAGCACGGCCGCGGTCGTCGGGTTCGGGTGGGTCGGCGCGAGCCGGCTGTTCGGTCGCAAGCCCGGCGAACGGCCGATCTCGGGCATGGCCGCCGGGTACGTGAATTCGGCGAACCTCGGCATCCCGATCGCCACGCAGGTCCTCGGCAAGGTGTCGTTCCTGGCGGAGGTGGTGCTGCTGCAGGTGCTGGTGGTGACACCCGTGATCCTGATCGCCCTGGACCGGCACAGTGACCCGGTCGGGCGGGTACGGGTCCGCCGTATCGCCTCCCTGCCGGTACGCAACCCGGTGATCCTGGCGTCGCTGCTCGGTGTCGCGTGCTCGGCTGCCGGCCTGCATTTGCCGTCGGCGGCCGGCGCGTCGCTCACCCTGCTGGCGGGCGCCGCGGTTCCGGCCGCCCTGGTCGCGCTCGGCGCGTCGCTGCACAGCACGGCGCCGTCGCGGGCAGAGCCAGCCGAGCTGGCCGAGTTGGCCGTGATCACCGTGCTGAAGCTCGTCGCACAGCCGGTGATCGCGTACGCGGCCGGGCTGGCCTTGCACCTATCCGCGCCGCAGTTGCTCGCCGTGGTGGTGTGCGCAGGCCTGCCGACAGCGCAGAACACGTTCATCTTCGCCCAGGAGTACGGCGTCGGCGAGGCGGTGGCCAACCGGGCGGTGGTGGTGACCACGACGCTGTCGCTGGCCACCCTGGCCACGGCGGCGACGCTGCTCGGGTAGGTCCGTCAACTGACTCGTCCAGTAATCAGCGACAGAACCGAGCGCCGCGGCCAAGGCCCGTATACGAGTGTCCGTCTATCCGTCGGGCCTACGATGATCCGGTGGCGACGGACAAGTGGGCACAGTGGCTCTTGACCCGCCGGGACGGCAACAGCGCGGACTTGCGCGCCCGCAACGCCCGAGATCTGGCGGCGTTCCGCGACGGCGTCCTTGAGGGAGCTGGCCTGAAGGCCGACGACGTGGTCCTCGACGTGGGCTGCGGGACGGGACTGATCGGTTTCGGCGCGCTGGATCGACTCGGCCCGGACGGTCATGTCATTTTCAGCGATGTCTCACCGGATGTGCTCGACGAGTGCCGGCGCACCGCCAATGGCGACGCACGGTGCAGCTTTGTGGAAGCGTCGGCCGATGATCTCACCGGAATCGCTGACGCCTCTGTCGACGTCGTGACCACTCGGTCGGTGCTCATCTACTCCGATCGCAAAGCCGCCGCCTTCGCGGAGTTCTTCCGGGTCCTGCGGCCAGGCGGGCGGATTTCCCTGTTCGAGCCCATCAACGGTTTCGCGCTGCGGCTTCGGCCCGATGATCTGTTCGGCGTGGGCACCGCGCCCGTGCACGACTTGATCGCCAAGGTGAGCGACGTCTACCGGGGCACCACCGAGGAAACCACGCGACCGATGATGGACTTCGACGAGCGTGACCTCGTCGACTGGGTGGTGACCGCCGGCTTCGGGGCGGTGGAACTGGACTACCGCGCCCAGATCGACGCGCCCGCCGACCCCATCGGGGACTGGGAGACACTCAAGCGCACGGCGCCCAACCCCTTGGTCCCCACGTACGGCGAAGCGATCGCCGCCGCCCTGACCGACGACGAACGCGGGCGTCTCGACACGTACATGACCGCCCTGGCCGCGGCCGGCACGCCAACGCGGCGCACGATGGCCACGGCGTTCCTTCGCGCACGGCGTCCGCGCGGGAACCGCTGAGGACGTACCGCGCATTCAAGACCTGGCTCACCGTACGGACCGGCAACGCCTGGGTACACGCGTGGGCATACCAAGCCTTCGCGCCACACACGATGCACGACGCCGGGTCGATAGTTCGGATCTTCCGGCTCTGACATGTGCGGCTCTGCCGCCGGCGGGTCGCAGTACCGTAGATCGGTCATCGCCACCCGCTCACCCATCCTGCTGGCCGCTCACGGACCCGGATCCTTGAGATCGAACCCGACGGCACCAACCCACGGCGTTGGCCACACAACAGCGACCACCCGCGCGGTGATCGCTGGCGTGCTCACGCCGTCATCGGTGTGCCGAAGGGCGCGGCCGGCGTGGAGCGTTGCCCGCCGCGCCGAGCTGGGCTGCGGCGAGCGCACCGAAGCGGCCCTGCCGGCCGGTGAACCGATCCGCGGCCGGTGAACGCGGTGAACCGCCCCGGCTGCGATCCCGATACCAAGCAAGGCCGCTGCCGCCGAGGGCTCAGTCCTCGTCGTTTTTCTTCTTGTCGTCCTTCTTCTTGTCGCGATTCGTGGCCAGGTCGAGCGCGAGAACGCTGCCGATGATGAGCAGCGGGTCGACGCCAGCACTGACTTGCACGGCGTAGGTGTCCCGGATCGTCAGCCACCGCTTGGAGACCACGGCCACCTCGGTCCCGTCGCGTTCGATCACGTACTCGTGGTCGAGCAGATCACCCTTCATCTCCAGGTCGTCGGGCCCCGGAACGTCGATCGTGAACTTGTCGCGGAACGGCGTGAGCAGGTTCTTGCGGACTTCCGCGGCCTTCTCGCCGCCGATCCGGATCTCGTACGTGGGACGCAGCGCCACCAGGTGCCGGTGCAGCGTGGCGACCTCACCGCCGGAGGCGTCCTCGATGACGACCTTGTTGCGGACGCTGAGCACCTTGCCGTCGACGTGGAAGACCTTGGTGCCGTGCTCGTCGAGCACGTCGAAGTCGTCGCCGATCGAGAAGAACCGCTCCTTGATGACAAACATCATTCGATTCTCCCCCAACGTTGCGGGCAGTGCAGGCCGGGCGACTCGGTCGACCAGCCGTAGTCGCAGCGGTCGTCCATCCATCCAACAGCGGCAACCCCGCGCCAAGGGACTCGGCGGCGCGGCTCACACGCGAAGTGCCCGTCACCGCAACTCGCTGTCCGGCTCTCCGCCCTCACCGCCGGCCCGTTGCAGCCGGTTCAGCCGCCGTCGTGCGTGCACGTCGTTCTGGCCAAGGGCCGCAAGTTCATCGTGCCGTCCGGCCTGGGCAAGCAGGTCCAGGTGCCACAGGTGGGCGTTATGCCGTACAGGACCGGAGCTGTAACACTCTGCTACAGCGCTGACCATCGCGATGGCTTGGACCCAGTCGCTACGCTCCTCGGCCATACGCACGGCTTCGTACCAGTGGAGCATGAAAGCCATGGTAGGCCTTAGCGCAATTGCCACTGTCGGCTTGGGAATCGGGTTGAGTCACGTCCGGTGGGCGCAGTGCCTGCTGTTGGTGGAGGGCTGGACGACCACGCTACGGTTCGCGGAATGAGCATCCTGCCCGGCGCGACGAAGAAATCGTTCGCGGGTCGCGATCTTCGGCATCGCACGCTTGATCGGTACTTGTTCAAGTTGTGTGACTTCCGTGGCCTCGACCTCCGGGGGGACTCCCTCCGCGGTGTCAGCTTCGCTGGCTGCGATCTGCGGGATGCCGACCTGCGTGACACGGATCTGTCCTACGCGCGGTTCAGCTACGTCGTGACGCACGACCCGGAGTACGGACGCACGGACACCGAGGCCCGGTGGAACGGGGCCGACCTTCGAGGCGTCATCGCCGAGCGCGTCATTGGGTGGCCGCGCGGCCTCCCAGTCTCCGGGGATACGCCCGGTTGACGTGTCGGCACCCCCAACTCAGCTGGATCACGTCCACCTGACTCGTGGATCCGACAACACCCTTGCCCTCGGCGTCCACAGGAGATGTAGGACGACGCCGAGTCCGCTGAGCCCCTGGATGAAGCGACCTAACGCAACCGAACACGGCATCGGCACGCGCGGATCGGGGCAGCCGTGGGTGGCCACCCGTTCCGGGTGCCGCCCGCCACCCGAGCGATTGAGCAGGTCACAGGCGGGGTAAGGGCCCTCCTCGCAGAAGATCAATCGGCGGCCGGTCCCGGTCCGCACGGCGAGAGGGGCATCACCGGTGCGGAGGTGGGGGCGCGACGCCGTCGCGCGGTTGCGGGACGACGGGATGACCGTGGTCGAGTTGACCGCCGCCGCGGTGGTCGCCTGGATCGTGGCGGCGGTGGTTATCGGTCACCCAGACCCGTTCTTCGCCCCGACCGCCGCGCTCGTCGTGCTCGGCGAGTCCCGCGGGCGACGGCTGCGGCAGACCGTCGAGATCCTGCTCGCCGTGGCCGCCGCCGTACTCGTCGCGGAACTGCTGGTGTACGCGCTGGGCCCGGGCACCGGCACGGTCCTGCTGGTGTTGTTGCTGACCACCACGACGCTCGTGGTGATCGGGGCCCGCCGTGCCCTGGTCGTGCAGGCCACCGTCTCGGCCATGTACCTGGTCGTCGTCGCCGCGCCGAGCGGAACGCTGATGCCGTTCCGCTTCGTCGACGCGCTCATCGGCGGCGCGGTGGCGCTGGCCGCCAGCCAGCTGACGGCCGCCCGCGACCCGCTGGCACCGCTGGTGGCGCAGGCCCGGTGCAGCTACACCGACCTGGCCGACCTGCTCGACCAGGTGAACGCGGCGCTGGAGGGCTGCGACGAGGATGCCGCCCGCGCCGCGCTGGACCAGGCCCGGCAGGTAGACGACTGCGTCGCCCAGATGCAGGCCGCAGTGCTCGCCACCGGTGAGACGCTGCGGTTGGGACTGCGCCGCCGGCAACTGGGCAAGCTCGTCGACGTGGAGGCGACGCTGCGGCAACTCGACTACGCCGCCCGCAACATCCGGGTCCTGGCCCGGGCCAGCGTGACCCTGACCCGCCGGCACACCGAAACACCGCCGGAGCTGGCCGCCGCGATCGGCGCGCTGACCGCCGCCGTACGGTCGGCCGGGGAGGCTCTGGCCCTCGACCTCAGTGGCGCCGACGCCGATCGGCACGCGCACCGGGCCGACGCGGCAGCCCTGGAGGCGGTCCGGATCGCCGCGGGCCTGCTGCGGACCGATCCGCCGCTGCCGGTCACCATGATCGTCGGGCAGATCCGGGCGACCGCGATCGACCTGCTGCGCGGCGTCGGCCACGACGACGTGACGGTGCTGGACCGGGTGGACGAGGCGCTCGGCCTGAGTCGGGCGTGACGTCCGGCGGATACAGTTGAGCGCCGTTCGGATCTCGCCCCGGGCCGCCAACCGCCGACCGATCGTGGGCTGCCGGCCAGTGTTTGGTTGGCGCCAGCGCTGGCTCCCGCAGCCACATCGGTCGATCGGCCAGCACGCTCACGATCGCCGCGCCTTGTCAGCGGCATAAGAGTGTGTCGACGGCTCCACACTCTCGCGGCCGCGTGTGATCAGTGTGCAACGACGACGGTGCGTAACGACGCCATCAGCAGGTCTCGGATGCTCGGTCGAAAGCCTAACCAGATCACACTCGGTAGTACTGCACGACGCAGAACTCGTTGTCCTCCGGGTCCGTCATGACGAGGACTGCGCCCTCTTGGTAGTCATGCCGTTCACCTGTCCACCGCCCGCCCAACATCCCGATCCGATCGACCGCTTCGTCAACGTCGGTAACGGCAATGTCGAGGTGTAGTCGCGTCTTGCCGGCCTTGGGCTCCGGAACCGGCTGGAACGTCAGCACCGGGCCGCCCTCCGCGACAGTGACGCGCCGCCAGCCGGGAAGGGACTCCGTCACGCGTCCTCCAAGCACCACGGACCAGAAGTCAGCCAGTCGCTGCGGATCCCGGCAGTCGACCGTGACTCCGGCAAGTCGGCCCAGTGTCTCCACGACACCGACCATAGCGACGATGTGCGGCCCGCTCCCACTGCACTCATCTCGGCACGTCCGGATGCCCCATCCCGTGCCGGCCGGCTACGTTCCGTGACTCTCGGTCCGCGGCATGGGCGGACGTTCGATGAGCGAGCAGGGCCTGTCGCTGTGATATCGATGATGATCATCATGTCGGTGCGTGCTGCCAGAATCTCGGCCATGAGTTCAGTTCTGGGCACGGTAGTAGTCACGGGTGCGGCAGGTCGGATTGGATCGACAGTGCGCCAACACCTGCGTGACGAGGTTCGCCAACTCGTGCTAGTCGACAGGGTTCCGGTGCATCCGCAGGCTCCGACAGAGCGGGCGTTGCGACTGGATTTGGCAGACCTCGACGCCGTGGTCGGCGCCCTGGAGGGGGCGGACGCCGTGGTGCACCTGGCCGGGCTCCCGGACGAGGCGCCCCTGGCTGGCCTACTGGATAGCAACGTGCTGGGCACGTACAACTTGTTGGAGGCAGCCCGCCGACAGGCGGTGGGACGAGTTGTCCTGGCCAGCAGCAACCGTGTCACTGGCTTCTACCCGGTCGGGCAGGTTGTCGCACCGGACGCACCGGTTCGGCCCGACGGCTTCTACGGGGTGAGCAAGGTCGCCGTCGAAGCACTCGGGCGCCTGTACGCCGACAAGTTCGGGCTATCGGTGGTGTGCCTGCGGATCGGCAGTTTCGAGGAGGAGCCGGCCGAGGCCCGATATCTGGCGACCTGGTTGAGCCCGCGCGACGGCGTCGGCTTCATCCGTGCGGCCATCACCGCGTCGGACGTGCACTTCGTGACGGCCTACGCCGTGTCCGCCAACACACGCGCGTTCTGGGATACCGCCGCCGGGGCGCAGCTCGGCTATCTGCCCGTAGACGACGCGGAGGATTATGCCGCTGGGGTGCCCGGTTCGGATACCCCGATCGAGACCGCGGCCTTTCAAGGCGGTGCCTACACCAGCGCTGAATATTCCCTGCGATACGTCGTAGCGCCCCCTGCCCCATCCTGAGGACGAGTTCTGCCCAACCGCGCTGACATCCGCTCATCGGCATGTGCGGACGCCGCCCGACCGCCTCCGCAGGGCGCCAGCGCCGACGCCTTCGGACCCGCCGAAGAGGTCTCCCAGCAAGAAGCCTTGGTCAGAAGGCTGCTGGTGGGATTTGAGTCTCGGCTTCCGGGATCCATACCGACAGCAGCACGGACGGCCCAGAGCGGTACGTCGATGGGGCCGACTCTCTTCAACAGGCGCCTGAGGACTGCACGACGACAGCCGGCACCGGCAAGGTGGGGAGCAGCGAAGGTTGACCGCTCCCCACCTGCTCCCCTAAACCGGGCTCACACTGGGCCGCCGACCAATTGTGAGCTGCCGGCCCAGCACCTTGATTGGCACCAGCGCTGTCTCCCGCGGCCGCATCGGCGGGTGAGCTGACCCGCGTCCGTGCCGTTGCTCTCAACCCGTTGGCAACGTGCTGGCCTCCGGTGCCGCCGAGGAGGTCCCAGCGGTTGCCGGCGATGTCGAGAAAGACCGCGACCCGGCCATAGGGTTCGGTCCGCGGTTCCCGGACGACGGTGACACCGGCCTGCACGACGCGCAGGTAAGCGGCGTCGAAATCCTCGACGCGGAGGAAGAACCCGACCCGGCCAGCTACCTGGTTACCGACTGCGGCACGCTGGTGTTCTCCGTCCGCGCGGGCGAGCAGAAACCCGGTCTGGGCACCCGGCGGCCGGACGACGACCCAGCGCTTGGGTCGCCCGTCATTGGTCAGCGACGGGGAATCCTCGACGAGGTCAAACCCGAGCACGTCGGTGAAGAATGTGATCGCAGGGTCGTACTCGTCGACGATCAGCGCAACCAGGTCGATCTGCACCACCGCAGCGTACGCAGGGGGTGGCTTCCTGCTCGTCGCTCACGCGTCTCGACAGCGGCACATGTGCGTACGGACCTCTGCGACCGCGTCGGCAAGGGCTCCCATTCCGTCAGTGATGGTGCGTTCGGTGCGGGTGGTCCAGCCCAGCGAGTCCTGCGGGGCTCAGGCGGTACCGGGAGACGCCGTGCTGGACCGGGAGTGGCCCAGCCGGCTTGGTGAAAGAACACCTCGACGAACGTCGCGGTGATCTGCCCAGACGGGGCGTCGGTAGCTGAATCGCCCATCCTTGTCGGTGAGCGGCGGGAAGAACGTCACCATCGCTGCCGATTTCGGCGATACCGGGCCGTGGGTGTGCGCAAAGGTCGTCTCAAAGGGCCACGACCCGGCGCCCGCGCGTGTGACCGGCTTGACTGTCGACGTGTGCCTGCGCGGCTTCGGCGAGCGAGTACGACCTCTCAACCGGAATGTGGAGTTTTCCTCGTGAGATGAGGTCGGCGGCCTCGGCGAGCGCCTCGAACATGCTGCCACCCGCTCCAGAGAATCGGACACCGAATTCTGGCGCGCGGAGATCGGCGATGGAGATCACCTTCCGCGGATCTCTGGTCAGCTCGACGAGCTCGCGGATCACGCCCGAGCCCGCCAGATCGAGAGCCGCGTCGGCGCGGCCGAGCTGCCGCACCCGCTCGACCCAGCCCTCGCCGTACGTCGTGGCGAGGCCACCCAGGCTCCGCAGGTAATCCTGGTTCGCGGCCCCGGCCGTGCCGATCACCGCGATGCCCCGGTCGCGGGCGATCTGCAGCACCGCCGACCCGACTCCCCCCGACGCGCCGCTGACCAGCAGCGTCTGCCCGGGCTGCACGCCGACCTGGCGGATGATGCGCAGCGCGGTCTCCACCACGGAGGGATAGCCAGCCGCCTCTTGAAAAGACAGACCCTCCGGCATCCGGGCCCAGGACGTCAGCACGGCGAACTCGGCATAGGTGCTTGAGCCCCTACCGAAGACCTGGTCGCCGATTTCGACCCCTTCGGCGCCTTCGCCGACCTCGTCCACCACGCCGGAGGCGTCCTGCCCCACCCCGGCGGGCAACTCGATCGGACGGGCCTTCTGGAACTGGCCTTCCCGGTTCCTCCAGTCGACCGGGTTCACCCCCGCCGCCCGCACGGCGATCCGCACCTGACCAGGATCCGCATGGGGCTCCGCGTCGTCGACGAGTCGCAAGACCTCCGGACCGCCGAACTCGGCGAAGCTCACCTTCTTCATGCGCCAGACAGTAGCACTACCGGATAGCTTTAAAAACCCGCTCCACTGATGCTTCTGATAGTGTCTTGCTGTGACCGCGCCACCCGGACGTCGTGAGCGTAAGAAGGCCGCGACCCGCCAGAAGATCGCCGACACCGCCCTGCGGCTCTTTGAGGAACGCGGGTTCGAGGCGGTGGGCATCCGCGAGATCGCCGCCGAAGCCGACGTGGCCGTCACTACGCTCTTCCTGCACTTCGCCTCGAAAGAGGCCATGGTGTTCGAGCTGGACGAAGACTTCGAGCAACGCCTCGTCCAGGCGGTCACCGACCGGGCGCCGCACGAGCCGCTCATCCCCGCACTGCGCCGCGAGATCCACGCACTGGTGCACCACTGCACGTCGGCCAGTGCGGCCCCGATCTGGCTCATAATCGGCGAATCACCTGCCCTGCGAAGGTACGACGAGGCGATGAGGTTGCGCCACGCAGAATCGTTGGCCACGGCAATCGCCGCCGATCCCGACCTGTCACAGACCGCGACCGCGTGCCGGACGATCGCAAGGTTCGTCATCGACGCCTATTCGCTGGCCCGCGAGGCGGCCGATCCTCAGACCGCCGTGGACGAGATATTCCAGATGATCGAGGCCGCCTGGAAGGTCACCGCCCCTGCCCGCCCTGCCCGGTGAACGGCGCGAGCCCAATCTGCTCCGAGCAGGGCGCAGCGGCGCTGACGTCGGCCGCAACGAATCGAACAGCCGCAATTCAGATCCACAGCATCGACGATAAAGGCTCATCGTCGTCCATCTGACGTAGGGAGATGATCTTCAGGTGATCCGGACCCCCACGCCGAAGCCGGGCACCTCTGAAAACCAGCGCAGAAAGCGCAAATCCCGGGCCAGCAGCGCGGCCAGCACACCCACGGCGAGCAGCAGGTCGGCGAGCTCCACCAGCTAGAGGGCGGAGATGGAGGTGGGAGCTCGTTCTTGCCGAGCTAGCGCGCGTATCACGTTCAGGGAACCGTGTCGCCAGGCCGCGAGGCTGCTCAGCAGCTGGATTGTCGCCTCAGTCGCTGTCTGCGGCATCGGTGGCGTCGGCAAGCCGAGGCTGACTGCCAGGTCGTCGGTGTGCACGAGCAGCTCCACGACCCGGGTCAGCAGGAAGTCATCGATCTTTAGGCCCCAATCGCCGAGGTCCACGATGCGATCGGGCGGTTGCGCTGTCACCGTGGCACCCAGGTCGGCCAATGCCGCATCGACCGCGTCCGCCAGCTCGCTGGCGGTCGTCGCCGCAGCTGTCTGCTCGCTGCGGCGCCGGATGTCGATGTTGTCGGCACCACCCACGCCTGAAGTCACCCAGGCGTTGCCGGTGAAGTGTTCCAACACCGAGATCGCCGATTCTCCTGGTGGCGCGGCGAGGAACGTCACGGTCTGAGTGACCTGGTTGGCCAGGTGGTGGGCGAGGCCGCCGGTGGAGAAGTCCGGCAGTGCGCTGGGCGAGGACCATTGCTCGGCCAGTATCGGATTGCGCAACAGGGCCATGGCGGTCTCGGCGGCGTCCAGGAACGCGGGTCGGATCATCGAGTGCACGTTATGCGCGCACAGGAACCCTTGTCATCCCCGCACGCGCCGGCGGGGAGCGGCTCCCCGTTGCGAGTGCGTGGACATCGGCAGATCAGTACACCGGCTTGAACCTGCCGGCTTGAAGCGCGGCGGTCGGCTGAGGCCGTCGGATGAACTCTCGGTCGCGGGCGGTGACCGAAGCCGTTGGGCTGGCCGCTCGGAGGACCACATCGAGGACCAAGTCTGGATCCGCTACGTAGGCGCCGCTGGCCCATGCGGCATTTGCCTCGATCACGGCCCAGTAGCCGCCGAGCAGTCCTACGTCCACAATGATGGCGGAGGGCGGCGTGTGCTCGTATCCGGCGATGAGATCGGTGCCGAAGGCTAGCGCGTCGGTCGACGGAGGACCGAGGTGCAACCGGCCGTGCGCGGCGTACTGGCTGCCGGTGTAGACGACACCGTCGAGCAGGTGTAGCCGGTACTCGGCGGTGAAGTCGACGATGTCGCTGACGAGCACTGGAGTCCGCTCACCGACACCGTGATAGGCACCCTGAAGCCGCAACTCACCCTCGACGACCTGCGCAAGGACATCGCCGCCATCGGTCACCCGACCGCCGCCACCCAACTGCAGGCTCAGCAAGCCGCTCACCCTGCACACAGGTGTGTCCGTCACGGACCAGGCCATCCGCCAGCGCCAGAACCGAAGGCCGCCGCACCGAACCCGGTCCGGCCATAGCAACCGGTCCCCGACCAGAAACGCCAGGAAGCGTTCGATCGGTTCCAGGCATCCGTGACGCCTTCGGACCCGCCGAACAGCCTGAAGCGCTGGTCAGGGCGCTGCCCGTGGGATCGGTGTCTCAGATGATTGAACCGCGGCGGACTCCAGCATGCTCGCCCACGACGCTTCACATCGAACCGCAGCACACCAACAGACGTGGCCTTGGGTGAACCGAGACGCCGGCCGGCACCAGCCACCCCCAGCAACCGACGCGGTCGGTGCTCAAGGGCTCAGGCAGGACCCAGGGGCCCGTGCGGATCTCGGAAATCTTGTATGTTTCGCCCTGACGATCATGTACGTGAGTGATAGGAAAGAGAAGTCAATATGCGAGGGAAGATTACGGCTGGCGTTCTCCTGGCACTGGCCCTCCTGGTCCCGGCGACATCGGCGGTGGCTCAAACCAGATCGCCCGTGCTCACCGAAGCATCCTGCCGAGTGGTCGTGTACACGGATATTCGCGAGCTTGTCACCGTCGACCTCGATACCGCCTCCGACACCGAGGTGCGGGTGCTGGCCAACCAGATCCTGGCTGCGGCAACCGCCAACTCGTTGACCACGTTGCCGGGCAGAATCCAGGCGCGGCTCGACGGCTCTGCGAAGGATCTCCGCGCGTTCCTCAAGACGAACCTGCAGACCTCCTGGTCCACAGATCTGCGGATCGCGGTGAACCGCACGATGCCGAACGCTGGCGTCAACGTGCAAGCAGCCGCGCAAGCGGCACTCGACAACGGGACCATCGATGCCCTTCTGGCTTACCTGAACCACGGCCTGTACATCGCCCGTGCGCTCGACTCCGGGTCTCTCAAGCTGTACACGGATATTCGTCCGCTTGTCACCGTCGACCTCGATACCGCCTCCGACACCGAGGTGCGGGTGCTGGCCAACCAGATCCTGGCTGCGGCAACCGCCAACTCGTTGACCACGTTGCCGGGCAGAATCCAGGCGCGGCTCGACGGCTCTGCGAAGGATCTCCGCGCGTTCCTCAAGACGAACCTGCAGACCTCCTGGTCCACAGATCTGCGGATCGCGGTGAACCGGACGATGCCGAACGCTGGCGTCAACGTGCAAGCAGCCGCGCAAGCGGCGCTCGACAACGGGACCATCGATGTCCTTCTGGCTTACCTGAACCACGGCCTGTACATCGCCCGTGCGCTTGACTGCACGTCTCAGCCAGCGGCGGCGGCATCGGCCTGACGTCTCGGAAGCCGTCCACTGTGGACGGCGGGTTCGGGTGGGCCGTGCCATGAGGGGGCGGCCCACCCTCTCGGCGGGCCGACTGGTGAGAAATCGGCCCAGCGGGCAAAGCAGCAGCAACTCATGACCTTGTGGCCCGGCCGGAGGCGTTCAAACCTCCGGCCAGCTCGTCGGTGATTTCGGCTATCACGTGGGCTCGTCGCTGCAGCAGCGATGGGGTGTGCAGAACGACTGTTGGCACCCGTTGCTGAGTAGTTCGTGTCCGCAAGATGTGCTGGTACTGACCGGAGAATCGATGCGGGACGACGACAGCGTTGACCAGATCCGCCGAGTGTTGCGAGAGCTGGGCCGCCCGCGTGTGATCGAGTTGCGCGATTATGAGGCCAGCACGGATTCGGTGGCCTGAACGCGCGGGTGGGTGTCCACCTGGTCGGTGGGTGGATGGGTTCCGGGTGGAAAGGGCTGGACCGTGGGTATCGCATGGCGCGAGTCGCCGGAAGAACTGGTCGGGCTGCTACGCCACCACGGCCTGACTCCAGACCGGGTGAACAACGTCGGGACGGCATGGAAGGCGTTCCGCGACTTTCTTGCCCAGCCGGTCGACGGCCTGGAGCCCGGGCCGAACAGCGACGCCGACGGCTTCACTATTCAGTGGGGCCGGTACAGCTGGCACAACCGGCTCCCCAGCCTGAGCTTCACCCGACAGTTCGCCGTCGACGTGCGGGGACGTTGGAAGGAGACCGACTGGTACCAACCAGAGATCTGGCAGGTGAGCCTGGATCTGGTCTTTGCAGACGCACCCGCGCTCGCCGATCTGGGCCGGCTCAACGTCCAGGACAGCGGGTTCGACTTCAGTCCACTCGGTCCGGAGCGCGACCATGCGATTGGTGAAGCGGAGTCGGAGGTGCAGCACCACCCGATGTTGCGAGCACTCTGGGCGAGGACCCCCGTGCACAGCGCCGTCATGCTGGACCGCGCGGATTAGTCACCCGAACGCCCCAGACGCACCCGGCTTCGGTGACCCGCGCATTGCTCGAGTGCACGGTGATCGATAGTTGCGGGTGGTCTCGTGGTAGCAGCCTCATCGCCTGACGTCCGGCTGAACGATGTCCCGGCCGCCGGTGTGCGGCGTCGGGAGGTAGCCCGGGTACGGCTGCGGCAGTGCCGCCACGCAGGCCGCGGAGCATGCGTTTACCAGTAACGGCAACACGTCGGTGGCGACCAGGCCAGAGATCCAGACCTGGCGAAGCTCACCGTCAACCGGCCCATCGCAGACGCTGCAGGTTCGCACCGCGTCGCAGCCCCACACGCCTGGGTCGAGCGCGGCGAAGTCCGCCTCCACCGCACGGGTCACTGGCCGCAGCCGTGGAAACGGAGGACGGAACTTGACGTTGCCATAGAGGACGCGCGTGCTCACCGTGCTGCCGGCCAGCTTCGTGCATCTGGTCAGCTCATACGGGTACCAGTGCAGCCGGTGGGAGGTGTACGGATCGAAGACCTCAAGGCTGGTCATCGACCCGATCTCGGGCGGGATGCGAACCAGATTCGTGCCGTAGAGCACCAGACGTTTGACGGCGGTCAGCTCCGCGATCGTCTCCGGTAGCGTGACGATCTGCCGCCGCTCAGGAGCACTCAGCTCCACGAACGGCTTGAACACCGTCCGCCCATCCGCCGCGGCCTCGTCGATCAGCGCCAGCAGGTGCCGCCAACCCGTCGCCTCGGTGTCCTGACGGTCCGCATGGAAGACGACGTTGTCCGGCCGGGTCGCGACCGAGTGGCCGACGCAACGGCAATGGTCGCGTGCCGGACCGCCTGCACTGGGTCCGACCGCATCCGCAAAGCGATTGGGAACCAGATGCGGCGTGATCTCGTTCGCGTCCACGCCGAGGACCCTACCGGCACCCATCGACCGCATGCGCGCTGTCATCGGCTCATCCAGAAGGCGCCGACGTGCTCGTGGCTGGGAAGCTCATGCAGTCACGTGCGAACCAACAGGTCGAGAATTCCGCCAGTACCGGACAGGCTCTCGCGGTGCCACGGTCATGATCTGCGCAGCCTGATCCGCTGGAAGATGAAGAAGTAGCCGCTACCGGCATCCGCCGTGCACGAAGGGCTGCGCAGCCCAGTAATGAGCGGCGGCCGCCGGCGCCGGGCCGGCGGCGAGAACCCACTCTTCGCCGAGTGTCCCGATAACGAGATCGCCGTTCTCGAACCGCAGCAAGAGACCAGCGCAGACTCGTCAACGTCCTGGCCGACGACGATCACAGCGCCGTCGGTGAGCCGGGCGCCAGCCGGTACGCCGCCGCGGCGAGCGCCACGATCACATGCACGGCGAAGGCCACGAGGCCGACCCACGGCGCTAGGGTCCCGTCCGCCTGGGTCAGCGCCATCACGGCGCTGCCGGCGTTGCTCGGCAGGTACGGGGTGAGGGCCTCGGAGATCGAGTCCGAGCAGCACGGCCAGACCAGGCACGATCAGCAGGAGGCCGGCCAGGATCGCGATGGTGCTGGGGCGGACGAGCATGCCGAGCGCGACGCCGAGCACCGCGACCAGGTACCCGGGTACCATCGGCACCCCTTCAGCCGGGCGGCCCATGAGGCGATCAGGTCACGGCCTCGGGGCGAACCCCGCTCGTCGAGGGTCACCACCCGGGCGGCAGCAGCTGGACGACCAGTGACGCCACGTCACGTGCGGTCGTGACGCGGCGCCACTGACGAGTCGGCCGGGCCCGAGGTGTCATGGAGCATCTGACAACGACGACCGTCCCGGTGCACCTACTGACGGCGACAGTCCGAGGCCCAGCCCGTCTGAAAGGACCGCCTGAGTGACCGCCCCACACTCCGCGCCCGATGCCGCACCCGAGGCGTCCGCTTCCCCGCGCAGTCGACGGCGATGGCCTTGGATCGTCTCCGCCGCCGTCGTCGCCGTCGTGGTTGCCATCGGCGTCGGCACGACCGCCCTTCAGTTCGGTCTGCCGTGGTGGATGCAGGAAGGAGACCGCAACCACGTGTACGAGAGCGACGCCGGTTCGCAGCGCTACCAGGTCCACCTTCCGCCTCAGCACGACGCAACGGCCCGACTGCCCGTCGTCATGGCGATCCACGGCTGCGCCATGACCGGCTACGGGTGGAACTCGATGAAGTCCACGACGCAGTTCAACAACCTGGCCGATCGGGAGGGCTTCATCGTCGTCTACCCGACGCAACGGATCTTCGGTAGTGCGATCAACTGCTGGAACTCGACGGACCCCCGCGAGCAACACCGCCAAACCGGCGAACCCGCGCTGCTCGCCGGCGTCGCCCGCCAGGTCGTCGACACGTACGACGCGGATCCCGACCAGGTGCACGTGGCCGGCGCCTCGTCCGGGGCAGGAACCGCCGTGATCCTCGGCGCGACCTACCCCGACGTGTTCGCCACGGTGACCTCGGTGGCGGGCGGTGAGTACGGACTCGACCAGGTCGACCCGGACAACCCGGACGCGACCCCACCGCTGGACACGGCACGTCAGGCCCGGGCCCAGATGGGTAGCCGCGCCCGGCAGGTGCCACTGCTCGTCATCCAGGGCGAAGAGGACGAGGTCGTTCCACCCCTGGTCGCCACCCGACTCGTCGAACAATGGACCACGGTGAGCGATCTCGTCGACGACGAACTGCCAAACGGCAGCCTCCACTCGACCGAGGAGAATGTGTCCGTGCCGGCGGCGGCGGGCCGCCACGCGTACGTGCACTCGACGATCACGGCACCGAACGGTACGTCGATCGTCGAGGCATACCGCGTCCAGCAGATGGGGCACGCCTGGCCGGGCCCCGACGGCGACGGCAGGTACACCGATCACGCGGGTCCCGACGCCAGCGAGATCGTCTGGGAGTTCGCCAAGCGTCACCCGATGACGTGAGTCGACGGGGCGTGGCACGACGTGGCCGCGCAGCGGACTCCTACCGCGTTCCCGACTCTCATCGGGTTCCGGTCACGGAAAGTTCACCAGGTACACGTTGGTGTTGCTGGAATTCGCCGCCGCTCCCACGTCGTTGATCACGCGGGAGATGGTGCCGACCCCGCCGAGAGAGACCACGGCCATGTTGTGGAATCGCACCCCGGCAGTGGTGGGCGCCTCGAACGCCCGTGCCGAGGCCACCGCGGGATTGACGTTGAAGTAGCAGTAGCTGCCCAGACCCCACGCTTCGAACGTGGTGACCCCGGGGTTCACCTTGATCGCCGGATAGCCGTTCTGCGAGCCGTTTGTCCAGGCGGCCTGGTTCGGTGGGTCGTACGGCATCTCGTTCTGGAAGAAGATGATCCGACCGTTGGCGCCGTTCCAGACCACCTCGGTCTTCTGGTAGTGCTCGACGAAGAGGCCGGTGGCGAGCACGTTGTCGCCGTTGACGGACAGGCCGACGTCCGCCGTGTTGACCGTCCAACCGACGCCGCTACCGTGATCGGCACGCCACGCCCAGGTGTGGTCGATGATCGTGTTGTTGGCGTTGACCACCAGGCTGTTCGTCGCCTTCCCGGCGACCATGCCGCCGATGCGGAAGAACACATCCTGCACGGTGGTCGGGTTGCCGGCGTGGGACACCACCGACTTCGCCGAGCCGACACGGAGCAGGGTGTCGCTGTTCGTGGTTCCGGCGTCAAAGAGCAGGCCCTTCAGGCGTACGCCGTCGACGTCGGCGACGTCCATGGCGTTGACACCGCCGTCGGGAATGATCGTCGGATAGCCGATGCCGAGCACGACGGTGTTCGCCTTCGTCACCCGCAGCGTTTGGTTGACGTGGTAGATGCCGGGTGTGAAGAAGACGTTGCAGCCGTTGGCCAGGGCCGTGTTGATTGTGGCCGCGGAGTCGCTGGGGCGGGCGACGTAGAAGGTGCTCATCGGCAGTGAACTGCCGGGCGTCGATCCGCCTGCCCAGCTCGGGCCTGCGGCGTTCGTCCGCAGTGCGGGGAGGAACACCCGGTACCGTCCGGCGCCGTCGAGGTAGAGGTACGGCACGTCGCGTGAGAGAGGCGTGCTGCCGAGCGTGGTGAAGCGCGGACCGGCGGGCGCGGTGTTGAAGTTGTTCGGCGGCGCGCCGTTGACGCCCGAGAAGACCATGTTCCAGTTCGACCCGCTCCACGAGCCGAGCGAGCTGTCCCGCGTGTACCACTGCTGCTGGGAGGCCGACTCCGTGTTGCCGTCGACCTTCGAGTCGGCGATGTACCCGCCGCTGGCCCAGCCGTAGCTTGCGGGAAAAAGATTGAGGTTTCCGAGAACGTGCATCCGGCGGAACGGCGCGGCCTGGGCGACAGCCCAGCGGTTGGCTCCGCCGTTCGTGTTGATCGACATGTTCTCCGCGGAGCGCCAGAAGTTCTGAGTGGCGTTGCCGGCGTCGCTGGCGTTGAAGGCGTCGACCGTCACCGCGCCGTTGATCCGTACGTCGTCGGGGTTCTGCCCGAGGCCGAGGATCGAGGAGTTGAAGCCGATGTTGGCATAGACGTTGTACGGCGTGGCGCTCGGCTTGAACAGCATCGCATCGCGCCGGGTGGCGAACTGGGCGCTCGTGGTGCTCTTCTGCGCCTCGAAGATGGTGTCGAGTGAGGACTGGATGGCAGCATCGCTCATGCCGTGGTCGTAGACGTGCACATTGGGGCCGAAATCGGGGGTGTCCGAATAGGCTGGGCAGCTGCCGCCGCCGACCGTGAGCGAGAATTTCTGCGCCCCGGTGCCGTTGCAGTCCCAGATCTGCAGGCGGGTGCCGTTGGCACTGGCGCCGCTCGGCGAGTCCATGCAGCGGCCGGACTGGGGGTTGCGCAGCGAGCCGTCGGCCTGCGCGGTCCACTGCTGGGCGCCGGTGCCGTTGCACTCCCACAGCTGCAGCTTGGTGCCGTTGGTGGTGCCACCGCTCTGCACGTCGAGACAGCGGCCGATCGTGGTCAACGCGGTGCCGCTCCAGGTCCAGTGCTGGTCGGCGGCACCACTCTGGCAATCCCAGAGCTGCACCGCCGAGCCGTTGCCGCCGGTGTCGTCACCGCTGACATCGACACAGCGACCGCCCGGGCCGATGATCGGATTTCCCACGACGGCGGCGCCGGCCGGACCGGCCGGCGCGACGAACCCGAGGGCGCCGAGCACGATCAGCGCCAGCAGGCTCCCTGCGCGCCGAGACCTCACTGGTGTAGCTTTCATCGCTTCCCTGCTCCCACTGGTTGGTCTGCCCGGCGCAGCCACGTCAGTGTGAGAGCGCTCTCAAGCCTCGCATCCATAGTGTCATGTCAATGAATCACACTCGTCAAGAAGTGCTGGACATCGAATCGTCCGATCACCGGTCGGTCGACGCGCGGGGCCGGGGGTCACCACACCGATTGACGCTGATTCATATCGTGACGATAGTAGCGAGCGTGGACATGAACCCTCCTTGGACCACTGGCGCGGCCCCCGCGCGCGCGGTCAGCCGTCGTCGCCTGCTCACCGGCCTCGGTGCCGCGACGGTGGCTGCCGGGGTCGGCGCGCTCGGCCGACCCGCTCCGGCCACAGCCGACCATGCCGCCGCCGCCGTCCTCTTCTCCGTCGTCAGCACCTTTCCCAGTAGCGTCGGCGGCGACCCGGCGGACGTCTACCATCCCGTCACCTCCCGTCGTCACACTCCGTGGCCGGTGGTGCTGCTCCTGCAGGGCGCCAACGTCGACAAGGCCAACTATCGGGCCGTCGCCCGCCGAGTCGCGGCGTACGGCTTCGTCGTCGTGGTCCCGAACCACCAGCGAGTGATCGCCGGCCGTGCCGGCCTGTTCGTCGTCGGCGAGCAGGCGGGTTGGACGGTCGACTGGGCCGCCGGCATCAACTCCAGCCCCGGCTCACCGCTGCGCGGGCGGGTGGACGCGGACTCGCTGCTGCTGATCGGGCACTCGTTCGGCGGCGCCACCGCGCTCAGTCTCAGCACCGGGCTGTGCACTCCGCCGTTCTCCGACGCGCCACTGCCAGCACCACGGCAGCTGCGGGCGATCGCCTGCTACGGCACCAACAACGCGGCGCCTGGCGGCTCAGGGGTAACGCCAATCGCTAACACCGTACCGATCGCCCTGATCCAGGGCAGCACCGACGGCATCGCCGAGCCGGCCGACGGCCTCGCCACGTACGAGGCGATCACTGCGCCGCCGAAGCTCTACGCCGAGCTGAAAGGCGCCAACCACTACGGCATCACGGACACCCAGCAGCCGGCGGGCGCCATCCCCGATCCCTCCCCCGAAGCGCTCCACCAGTCGGTGGCCGTCGCGAAGGTCGCCCGGTGGAGCGCGCTCTGGCTACGGGCGCAGCTCGGTGACCCGGTCGGGCGGGCCTGGGTCAGCGGTCTCGGCGACCTCGTCGACACCGACGTCACCACGCGATACCGCGTCCAGCTCTGATCTGACCTCTGCCGCGGGATCAGGGATGGGTTCTGCCGCACCGGCAGGGCGCTTCAGGGCGTCAACCCACGTCGGTAGTCCATCTGATTCTTAGCCGGGCGGGCCGGCCAGCATGCTCGCAGCATCTGGTCGCGGATCCGGTGTTCGACCACATGCCGGAGCGCTACTACACCCACAATGAGCACCGAGCACCAGCGGATGACGCCCGCATGTTGCGGCTGTTCTCGATCTCCCGGCCGTGCCGGAGTACTGCCGCTGAACTCCGACAGTGTGCCCGCCCTTCTTCAGATCGCCGGTCTCGTCGATGACCAGCACCGCGTCGGCATCACCGAGCTGCTCCGCATCAGGCCCCAGCTCAGCGAAGGTCAAAATCCCCGGCTGGAGTACTAACTGCCGCGCGAGCGCCCACGGAATGTGGGTGCGGCCCACCATATTGAACTCCACCGATGGCGGGGTCGATGACAGATACCAGTCCGTGTCACAACACCGTCACAACGATCGCGCCCCGATACACCGGTTGCTTCTCTCTTCACTATCCGGCGACCGTACTGCCGGCGAGCGAATGGAATCGGGATGAGGCTAATTGATCGAACCCGCGGAACGACCCGCGGGTTCACCGTTCTCACGGTGCTGGCGTTGCTGCTCGCGGTGGGTGCGCCCGCCGGAGCGGCGAACGCAGAGCCTTCGTCGACGAATCTGAAGTCTTGGCAGGCGGAGATTACGAAGGTCGCGCAACCGTCAGCGAAGGGGTGCTTCACCGCCGACTACCCCCGGCTGGCGTGGCAGCAGAGCAAATGCGGATCAACTCCGTCGATTCCGATGACGCCCAAGCGCAGCATCCGCCCGTTGGTGGTAGGCAACGGCAACGACATCTCCGCGCAGGCACCGAGCGGATTCATCTCCTCCTCGTCCGGCACGTTCGAAAATATCGTGAACGTGACAAGTGAGAGCTCACCCATCGCCAACGCGGGGCCGCCCGTCGCAAATGCCTACACCCTTCAGATCAACACCAACTTCTTCTCGAGTACGGCCTGCGCCGGGTCACCCAACGCCGGATGCCGGGGCTGGGAGCAGTTCGTGCACGCCAACAACGGCTCCAGCGGCCTGGCGTACATCCAGTACTGGCTCCTCCAGTACAACGCGGCATGCCCGGCCGGCGGCTGGACCCAGTTCTCGTTCACCGGAGACCCCGACATCTACTGCTACCGCAACAGCCCGTCCGCCGTGGCGGTGCCCAACCAGCCGATCACCAACCTCGGCGCCCTTCGGCTAACGGGTACGGTCAGCGCGAGCAGTGACAGCGTCACCCTGTTCGTGGGGTCGACGGCGTACAACGCCACGGGTTCCAACTCCGTCAACGCGGCGGCGGGCTGGACCAAGTCCGAGTTCAACGTGTTCGGCTACGGCGGCAACAGCGATGGCGGAGGTGCGGCCACCTTCAATGGCGGCGCGTCCCTCAACGTCCGGACGAGGATCACCTACGGAGGCACCGCCGCACCCATCTGCGCGGCTGAGGGCTTCACCGGTGAGACCAACAGTCTCAACTTCGGATCACCCACGCCGCCGGCGACTCCGCCCGGCCCGGCCGTCATCTTCGTGGAGAACACGACGGGCGGCGCGGCGACCAACTGCGCCGCGGCCTCCGTCATCGGCGACACCCATCAGCACACGGTCGCCGGCCTGCTGTACGACTTCCAAGCCTCGGGAGACTTCGTCGAGGCGCAGGTCGGCAGCACCTTCGAGGTGCAGACCCGGAAGGTGTCCGGCGCGCCCACCTGGCCCAACGCCTCGGTGGACCAGTCGGTCGCGACTCGGATGGGCAGCACCAAGGTGTCGCTGTGCGACGGGAAGAGCCTGGTAGTGGACGGGAGGATCCAGGACGTGCCCTCCGGCGGCGCGCTGCACCTGTCATCCGGGGTGGACGTCCACCACGTCGGCAACGTCTACGTGGTGACCGACCAGACGGGCAACAGCATCCGGGTCACGGTCAACAGCGGGTACATCGACGTCACGGTCGGCATTGGCACCTCGCCGGCAGCCGTACTCGGCCTGTTGGGCAACCCCAACAACGACCCCAAGCTGCTCGCCGCCAAGGACGGGACCCAGTACGCCGTCCCCCTCTCCTTCGACGACCTCTACCAGAAGTTCGGTGCCAGCTGGCGGGTCACCCCGGTCAGGACCCTGCTCGCGTCCTGCGCCACGGTGTCCTCGGGCAACCCGTCGGCACCGTTCTTCGCCCGCGACCTCAAGGACGATGTCCGCAAGCGGTCGGAGAACATCTGCCTCCAGGCCAAAGTCGTGCAGGCCTGGCTCGACGCCTGCACGCTGGACGTCGCGGTGGTCGGAGACCGGGCTGCGACGGCGTACATAGGCCGGACGCCTCCGGTCGTCAACGGCAACAGGTAAGCGCCCACTGAGCTCGATGGGCCGTCACCCCGCTGGGGGGTGGCGGCCTGTCGAGAAAGTACGGACTCGGTGCTGGGCAGGGTCGGCACACGCCGATGGTCGCGTACGACTCCCGCGAATTGCGACATCACCCGGCGGGCCCGTCAACGTCCACTCGACCGCGGAGGGCCGCCACCACGGTTAGACCGAGCGCTGGCTTCAAGGTTCGCAAGCTGGAGCCCTCGCGGCACAAATTCGGCGGTCAGGTCGAATCGGAGTACACGAGGTGACTGCCGCGGTGCCGGCAGGGGGCCGCGCGAACGACTCGTCAACGAGCGAGAAGTCGCAGCCACCCTCGTTCGTCGGTGTAGGTGTTGCCGAGCTACCGGGTCCTCCCGCGATCGGCTCAACGGAGGTCGGCTATCTCCAAGGGGCCTGCGGGTACGAGGTGACTGACGATCGCCGAGAGGGCGACACGCGGTCCTAGAGCCGCGCGATTCGCGCCAGATCCGGATGGCCGAAGTGAGCGTCGCCGATCGCACAGACGGTCGAATATGCCTGCGGATCCCGCGCGTGCGGTTACTGCTCCAAGGTAAGCGGGAAGCCGAACGTCGCTGCGAGTACGGGATCATGGAACTTGGTCACACGCGAGATGCCGGCGGAGGTCGGCGTCAGTACCACGACCCCGTCGGCTGTGTGCGTGCCGTTGGTGTCGAGGTGGTAGACCACCGCGGCCGGCTGACCGTTGGCGGTGGTCGCCATCATCCGCCAGTCGCCGGGTGACCCCAGGACATAGGTGTCGAGCATCTGGATGCACATCGCTCGGCCAGACTGCCAGTCCCGGAAAGGCGTCGCCTCCAGGGTCGCGTCGGTGCGCAGCACTTGCTGCAGGAGGCCAGCGTCAGAGCGCTCGAAGGCCGCGATGTAGCCGGCCAGCAGCGCGCGAGCTCGTTCGTCGGTCGGCTTGAGCAGTTCTGCGGGACCGGGATCCATCTCGTCCAGCCGTGCCCGGGCACGTTGTAGTCCGCTCTTCACCGCGGCAGCGGTGGTGCCGAGGATGTCCGCGGTCTCGGGTGCTGAGAAGCCCAGCACTTCGCGCAGGACGAGAATCGCGCGTTGCCGGGAAGATAGGTGCTGCAAACTGGCGATGAGGGCGAGTCGGATGGATTCGCGAGCGATCACCACCGCGGCTGGGTCGTGCTCGGGTGGTGCGATCCACGCCTCCGGAATGGGTTCCAACCACGAGACCTCGTCAGCAGCCAGGGACCGAGGCGGACGATCGGCGCCCTCGTTGGGTCGTGCCAGCCCCGAGGGTAAGACGCGGATCCTCCGCGGCTTCAATGCCGTCAGGCACACATTGGTGGCGATCGTGTAGAGCCAGGACCGGATCGACGCCCGGCCTTCGAACCGGGAGTAAGATCGCCAGGCTCGTAGAAATGTCTCTTGCACCAGGTCCTCGGCGTCGTGCACCGACCCGACCATGCGGTAGCAGTGCGCCAAGAGTTCCCGGCGGAACCGCTCGGTCTCGGATATGAACCGGTCCTGGTCCCGTGGCTGGCGCAGGTGCGAGGTCACCCGACGAGCCTAGTGACCAGCAGGCGGCTGCATGATCCATGTGAGGGCGACGCTCTTTGCCGAAGCGGGCACCTGATGGCGGCGGAAGATGATCTCCTCACGGGAGCAGCGCCAATTTGCCGGTCGTGGCCCTGTCCTCCAGTTCCGCGAGCGCCTTCGGTCCGTCGGTCAACTCGTACGTTGTGGGCCGGCCGGGGGTCAGGATTCCGGCCGCGATGAGGGAGGACAGCTCGCCCATCAGAGAGCCGAAGACCTGTGGCGTCGCCTGAATCAGCATTCCGAGATTGAACCCGGCCAGGTGGACCTGATGCTTGTACACCAGCTCCCAGTTGGTCACCGAAGCTTCGCCGCCTGCCAAGCCGTAGACGACCACCCGACCTGTGACCCGCTTGGCCGCCGCCAGACTGGCCTCGAAGGTGACGCCGCCGGCCGACTCCAACACCAGATCGGCACCGACGCCGCCGGTCAACCGCAGCACCTCGGCAACGATGTCGCCGTCGACGGAGTCCAGCACGTGATCAGCACCCAATGCGCGCACCACCTCGTGCTTGCCCGGCGAAGCGGTGGCGATGACCGTCGCCCCGTAGTGCTTCGCCACCGTGACCGCCGCCTGCCCGGTCGCACCCGCTGCGGCATGGATCAGTACCGTCTGCGTCGCCACCAGAGCGCCCACGGGCTTGAGAACAGCAAGCGCGGTGACCACATTCACGAGCAGTCCTAGCGCCTCGACCCCGGTCCAGCCCGAGGGCACCGGCACCACCCCGGCCGCGGGAAACACCGCATACTCGGCGAAGGTGCCCTCGCCGACACCGACGACTCGGGTTCCCAACAGCTCCCCGGCCACAGCGGCGCCCACCGCAACAACTTCACCGGCAGCCTCGAAACCCGCCAAGTACGGGGGCGTTGGTCCGTCCCGGAACGTGCCCCGCGATTTCGAGATGTCGGCGAAATTGACGCCGGCAGCGACGATCCGGACCAGGACCTCATCCGGGCTGGGGCTCGGCACGGCGGCGTCTTCGACCAGGCGCATGTCCTGCGGGCCGTTCAGAGACATCTGCTGCAGCGCGCGCATTGTCGTGGGAATATTCATCAGCGAACAACCTTTCGGCCTGGACGTGGTAAGTCGTGCGCGACCCCAACGGTGGGCGTGCCCACAACATGTAGACCGCAGTGAACCTCCAAAGGAATCGCCGCTGCCGAGACGTCAGACACCGGGGCCATGACGCGCGCTCACCGGCACGACCGGACATCCGGACCGCAGGATGGAGCGAGGTGTACATCACGGAGTGTGGTGAGCCGTCCGCGGCATGCGGATGTGCCTTCGACCCAGCACTGACCTCGAGTCCGGAAGCGGGGTGACCTGCTTGCAGACGGGTGGCGACCTTTACGACCGCCGCGCGCTCCGCTAGTAATCGCCTATGGAGCACCTGTGGTTCAACCTCGGTGGCTGCGCAGGCGGCACCCAGCTCGCGGTACAGCTGCGCGGCTCGTCCGCGCGGGCATGCCTCATGGACGCCGACGAGTACCAGGCGTACCTCGACGGTGACGAGTACGAGTATCACGGGGGCTTCTTCGACGTCAGCCCGATAGTCCTCGAGGTCCCGTACGACGACGATTGACACCTGGTGGTCGACAGCTACCACGGGCGCGTCAAGGTCAAGTACGAGGCAATCTTTAGATGATGCGACCGGCTTTACATGATGCGACCGGCGCCGCGTCTGCACGACCCGACGACTCACCAGACACGAGAGCTCCCGCCCGAAACCTTCAGGCTGCGGTGCTACGTGTTGTGACGATCGTCGAGCGCCGAGTCGCGCACGCCTACAACGTCCCGCAGTCGCACGCCACCGCCACTCACGTGCCACCGCCTCGACGATCATCGGACCGGCGTCCGGCGATTCCCTGGCGGATGACACCGCGCCGACATCTGTGACGACTTGGGCATGGAGATCATCGCCTTGCTGCTGGCGGGAGTGCCCGAATCACACGTAGATCGGGCGGCCAGGACCACCTGGCTGGCCGCTGCCGTCGGTCGAGGAGCCGACTGCACGCTCGATGCGGCAGATGAGTGCACCGAACCGTCGGTAGCATCGCGACGTGTCCCTCCTCTGCTGATCACGACACCGTCAAGGACCCCTCGACGGCATCGGCCTCGCCGCTGAGCGGGAAAAGAATCGCGATCTCGAAGGCAACCCGGCGCGGTCCGGCTTCCGTTCACCCAGTGAACCCGAAACGGGGAGGGAGCACGGATGGCGACCGAGCAGGCCTACCGCGAATACGTTGCGGCCAACCTGAACCGTCTGCGCCGCACCGCGTACCTGCTGTGCGGTGATTGGCACCTGGCCGATGACCTGACATCGACCGTACTGGTCAAGCTGCTGCGGCACTGGAAGCGCGCGTCGCAGATGGAACATCTCGACGCGTATGCGCGGCGCATGCTGATGTCGGCGTGGCTCGACGAACGCCGCCGCCCGTGGCGCCGCGAGTCGTCCACCGACCTGCTGCCGGACCGCCCGGCCGCCGGCGCGGATACCGACCAGCGGCTCGACGTGCTCTCCCTCCTCGCCAGGCTGCCCCCGCGCCGCCGTGCCGTGCTCGTCCTGCGCTACTTCTGCGACCTTTCCGTCGAGGAGACCGCGCAGGCGCTCGGCTGCAGCGAGGGCACCATCAAAAGTCACACCGCCCGGGCGTTGGAGTCGCTGCGGGCCGGCCTCAACGAGGGAGACCCACTGTGGATCTGACCCAGGCCATGCTGGCCGCCACCGACAACCCGCCACCCACGAGCATCGACGTCAACCGGCTGATCACCGGCGAACGCCGACGCACCCACCGCCTGTACGCCGTCGCCAGCGCCGCCCTCGCCGCGGTGCTGATCGGCGGCGTCGTGCTGGCGCAGCAGCCAACCAGGCACACCGAAGCGCCCGGTGCGGCACCCCCACCGGCCGTCGCCCCGGTCGCGTCGGAGGAACCGCCGTCCTGCGGGATCAGCACGCAGATGGACGACGGCCTGCTCACTGGCAACCCGCCGCTGCGACCGGTCACCGAGTCGTGCCTCGTCGGGGCCGGCCGCCTCGGCGACGCGCTGACCATGGTCCTGACCGACCAGCTCCCGGACGCCACGATCACGCCACCGCTGCCGGCCGAGATCGCGAAGCTCGTCGCGGGGGACGGCTACTTCACCGCGTTCCGAATCGCCGGCGGCGACCTCGAGGTGCGGGTGCGCGGGTCCGAGACGACCGCGGCCGGCCTCGACACCTGGCGGGCGAGTCGGTGCCTGCAGGTGACCTGCCGGGTCGAGCAGCACGAGGGTCAGCCGGTGCTGATCCGCACCGCGACCGGCACCGTGGAGGTGGTCGCCCTGCACGCCGACGGGACGATGGTGTCGGCGCTGGCCCGCGGCGGGCTCACCGAGCAGCAGCTCGTCAGCATCGCCGTGGCTCCTACGCTGACCGTCTACCCCTGATCGGTGCACCACTGCCGCTACCACCTCGCGTTCCTTGCCGTACAACCCACAGCCAGACGCTCCGGAAGCGCCACGGCCTTGCTCAACCACCACCGCAGCCGACCCGACCACGTGAACCTCCTGTCCTGGACCAGCACCACTGCCGACGCCCAGAACATGCACATCCGTCACGGCTACACACCACAACCGACCATCAACCTGCCCGAAGGCCCGACCCTGAGCACCATGCACCGAAACCCGCACCATCAAACGCCTGGCCAACCAAAGCCAGTCCCACCACAAGCCAACGAACCCGCGCCGTTCTATCCAGTTCTCTGGGCATGCGATCCGCAGGCCAACCGTCGACAGAAGGGACGACGGCTCCCCGACCTCCCGCAGCAGCGGACAGGCCAAACCGCGTCAACTCCAGGCGGGCAAGCGACGACACCCCACAAATCGGCGGCCTCGAGAGTCACAGAGCGCCGACGGCGACGACGGACACAACAAGCGGCGGAGCGGCGAAGCTCGGGACACTGGGAAGAACACGCGCAAGAAGCTGTCGGCTCTTCCCCTCCATAGGCGGACGGCTGGCCAAACTCGGGAGGCTCCGCTCGATCGGGCCCTGAACGCCGTTGCGGCCCGTCAGGGAACCAGCAGCAACGTTCCAGCGCCACCACCCGCCCACCCCAAAATGGCCCGCCGCGGGAAACCTCTGAAGCCGCCGATCTGACCCAGCCAGCCCAAGGCAAGCGCCACACCCGCCTGCCGATCATCGCGGCGACCGCCGCACAACCGCGCTACGTGCCGCTGCACCCAATCTGCTCCCCTAGACGGGGCTCGCACCAACTCGCACCAACATACGGGCCATAGGATCCACTTCTATGGTCCGCACCACACCTCCGCGTCCCCTAGACATCACCGAACTCTTCCCGGAACTGCGGGAACATTCCATCACCGCTACCCGCCTGCATCCCCGACCCGGCGCTCCGACCGTTACGGACAGTTCGGTCGGCGGACCGCTGCTGTGGCCGGCCGACGAGGTATGGCCGGTCTGCGACGACGCCGGAGCGCACGAGCCATGGAACCTGACGACCCCGGCCGCCCTGCACCGCAGGCGGGAGATCCTCACGACCGCAGAAGCCCGGGAGTCGCTGCCGGGCGGGGACTTCTTGACTGCGGAGGAGCGGGCCGAGCTCGATGCTGCCGACGTTCTGGACCTGGACGACCTGATCGAGAATCCCATCCCGTTGGTCCCGGTCGCGCAGCTGTACCGACAAGATATTCCGGACTACGCCGGTCCGGACGGCACCGACCTGCTCCAAGTGCTGTGGTGTCCGGTGGACCACTCGGACCGGCACTACAGCCCTCGCGTCTTCCTTTACTGGCGCAACAGTTCCGCCGTCGGCCCGCTACTCGAAGCGCCTCCCGAACCGCCGGTGATCAGCGACATGTACCTGCCGCTTCCGTGCGTGGTGCACCCCGAGCAGGTCCGCGAGTACCAATACGCCGACCTGCTCCCCGATGACCTACGCGATCGGCTCGACGAGTGGGATGACGACGAAGACGAGAGCCGTCCCCACTATCAGACCGACTTGTCGCTCGCGCCGGGATGGAAGGTCGGCGGGTACGCGAACTGGTCACTGACAGATCCGTACCCGATGGACTGTGCTGCCTGCGGCACCACGATGACCTTGATTCTCACCGTCGACTCAGGCGACTGGAACGGCATGCATTGCAGCTGGCGCCCGTCCGATGAGAACCCGACCGCATCCCCAGACATCGTCGGCGTGCAGATTGGGCGCGGCTACTCGCTGTACACCTTCCGCTGTCTCAAGTCATTCGATCATCCCCCGGCCACCGCTATGCAGTGACCCGACCACGCACTAAGAACTCCTCCTAACTCTTCGAGTGATGGAGTCGGCGCCAGCAGAGAATGAATTGCGGGGCTGTCGCCGCGACTGCCAGGGCCCATGCAGTGCCGGAACGTCCCGTCACGGTGAGCCGACCCGTGTCCGCCACCGAATCCCGTCGATCAACTGCCGTCTGCTCAATCTCGGCGGACGTCCCGACTTACGCGGTCTGGGCAGCAACGGCTCCAGCGCCGCCCACTGAGCGTCGGTCAGGTCGTGTCGCCTCGCCACCGCTAAGGTGACCACGAGGTCTGCGGTGATGGGTTCTTCTTCGTCGTTGAACCACCTACCGGAGACCTCACTGTCTATCGATTACCGACACGCCGACGTCGGATTCGACGATCCCACGTCTGCACACCGCCATGCGACGGGCATTGCCACCTGCCGTAGAACGTCCTGCCAGGCATCATGGTCTCTATGAACGCCGATTGGGTCACCATCACGGCCTACGAGAACACACCAGGCTGTCTGCAGCCGCTGGCAGCCGTCCGCGCTTGACTGCGCGACCGAGGCATCGACTGGATGCCATTCGAGTCGTACGAGGTCTATTGGGGTCTGTCCTGCGGCGTCGGTCCCGACGGCCACTGGCACGGCTGGCTCGACATCCGGATCGACGCCGCCGCACTTCACCGCCTCGGCCTACATCCCGATCAGTCCACCGCTACGGTCCCCGGGCCCACCCCGCCTGGCTGGTGGCATGCCGCAGCAGAACGCAACGCGCAGTAGCTCAGTAATCACTTGTGAAACACGGCCTGGAGCCGCGCGATTCGCGGCAAATGAGGACGTGATGGCCGCCACGGATTCGTCTCCTGCTACTGACATCGGCGGTTGGCTGGACTGCACCCAGAGCTAACCCGGGCGGCCCCGAAGGCCGCGGCTCGACGGCATTGGACATCATGGAGGCGTGGGCGACCTTGTAATCAATCTACTGGCGAGCGTCATCGCCGGTACGGCCGTCTGGCTCACAGGGTTCCTGGTGCGAAGGCGCAAGCTGAGTCGAGAACGGGCCTTCTTCAGCCTCACTGCGGGAGCGAGCTGCCTGCTGGTGGTATCCCGGCACGCGTCGTCGCCGCGGGAGTTCAGCGTTCATCGCCGTGACGTTGCCGCGCTGGTGGAGCTGGCAACCGTCGCCCGAGAGTGCGGCGCGCACGCCGACCGGGTCGGCGAGAACCAGCCGACCGGGGAGATCGGCCGGTTGACCGAGTTCTGTGTCGGGGGCCCCGGCGGCGCCAGCCCGCGCAGCGCCACGCACGTACGCACGATCCTGCGCGGCGTGACGTACGAGGTCTTCGACGAGGAAAGGCACCGGATGTCGTTCACGGTCGATGGCACTGAGTACGTCCACAGCCTTGAGAGCAGCTATGTCCTGCTTGCCCGGTTCTGGGGTCCAGCAGGTGGGCATCCGGTGTTCTTTATCGGCGGCCTGAGCGCGGGCAGCAATCTCGCCGGCGCCCGTTACCTGGCCGCCCGCCACCCTGAACTCCACCGCACGTTCGGCGCCGGCCGGCCGTTCGCGTTCGTGCTGCGGATCGTCGAACCGGCCGCTTACGGCACCGACTTCACCGAGCTGATCGCTGACGTGACCGACGTCGCGTTCCAGCCGATTCCTGACCCGCCGCTGCAGGAGCGCGTCACACCAGCGTGAAGACTCGTTCGTGTTCCCGCTTTGATCGAACTTACGGAAAGCTACCTGGACACACGCCAGTTATCGAACCTGGCGGATCATCCTGCTGCCCGAAGGGCGGCGCGCCCTGTTCGCGGCAGATGCGGATACGAGGGGCTGGCCTTCAACAAGGGAGGCGTCTGCTTCCGAGGTTCGCCGTCTGCGCCGCGATGCCGGATGATCCCTGCGTGGAGATCATCCGACTGCTGCAGGCGGGAGTGAGCAAGCCGCACCCAGATCGGACGGCCAGTGCAACCTGGCTGGCCATGGTGTACGACAGCACCAGGGCAGTCGGCGGTGTGGTCACGACCTCGGTCGAGGAGCCGATGGTCGGCCGAAATCACTACAGGGTCGGTGTGCGGCTCCGTGATGGCAAGCCGTTGAGCATCCTCTTCAACGCTGCGGCCTTATTGGTCGCTGGCGCCGAACAGCAAGATCCCCACATGATCAACGCGATGTTCGTTGACGTCCCCGGCGCGGACATCTACCGCCGGGCAGGGCTGCGGGTCGCCACCACGGCAGAGCTGAATCAGCCGCTCAACGACCGACACCTGCATCTTCTTACCGACGAAGAACGCCGGGATGTCGCCTACCACCAGCCGAGCCGGCTCGGTGACCTGCTGTTCAACTGGTTCGACTGAGCTGCCCCTCCGCGCTCGCCGTGCGGCAAATGCGGATGCAACTGGTGTCCGGAGCCGTCGTGTGCCGCGACGCCACAGAACCCTCACCCGGCGGGCGGTGCGAGGGTGACAACGCGACTCTCGGGTGCGGCGAGGATAAGCAATCGACGGCAACGTGACGAATCCTCAGAATCATTAGTCATGACCATCGCCGTCCCGGTCGCTGACTTCCTGGTGCTGCCGCCGCGCCTCGACAGCACCGCCGAACTGCTTGCTGAATCGGCCCGGCGACGAGGCCTGGCCGTGGAGGTCCCCGCCGAGGATGTCGGCCACGTCACCCGGTTCGACGCCGCACGGTCGTACCTGGACCGTTACGAGGTACACCAGGCCGGTGGCCGCGACGTGCTGGAGTACTGGATCCCCGCCGAAGAGCTCACCGACCTCAACGCCCACATCGTCGGCGCCATCATGCAGGAAGCCGAGTACCGCAGCCCAGTGAACGACCAAGAGTTCATCAACGCCGACGAGACCCTGGGCCGGCCTCTGCCGGCCGCGTGGCGAACCTACCTCCAAGGTGAGTCATGGTTCCGGCAGGGCTGGATGTCCCGCGAAGCCTACGTTCGGCTCAACTCGCCACACGAGATGCTCGAGCTGCATCACGCCTGGCACCAAGCCACCGAAGAGTTTCCCGGCATCGCGATCATCGGCGGGGACGGCTCACGTGAACAGCTTGTACTGGACCTGCGCAGCGACCCTGCGCCGGTGCTACTGGTCGACATCACCAGCAGCGGCTGGAAAAGCGCAAATCGGCAAGCCGACGACGTCAGCCAACTTATCGACCGCATCGAGGCGGGCACATTCGAGTTCCACCTCGAGGATAGCGGACATCGGCAGGGATGAGCGTCGCGCATCTCGCGGCATGAGCGGATGCAGGGCGCCTCGCCAAAGTGCGCTCTGTCGGGCGTGCTGCATTCTCTGTGTATGCCAGGAGCAGCCAAACGCGACGAAGCCTTCGAAACGGTGGGACCGAGGGAGTACCTCGACCGACTGTTGACGGAATACCAACTCGACGAGCAGGAACTCGGCGACCAGATCAGAGTTCGAACACCCCCGCGGTGGCTGCCTAATGAGATACCCACGCAGGAGTACCTGGTGGACGCATCCCTGCTCCGCTCGCACGGTGACTTTGCCTGCGCCGGCGACACCGAGGCTCTGGCCTTCTGCGAGAACATCATCAACGCGATGACGACTGGCTATGGCATCTCTCGCAACGAAGCGGTCGCACGCCTCAACAAGCACTGGTCGCATGCCGATCCGCCGGGACGGGTCCCCCGTGTCTGGATCGTCGGCTTGGACATCGTCTATCACGAGGAAGCGGAATCCTGGGCCGCGTTGATCTACTACGGTCCCGACTCGCGCTGGTGGGACCCCGAGACGAGCCAGCAGCCGCTTCCGTTGCCGTGATGCAGTTACACCGACACATGGGTCTGAGCACTCCGCGGTGAAACAGGACGCCGCACCGACTCTCACCTGTGGAAACGTGGAGCCGCAGGCAGGGATGGGTGCAGTTGAGCGCCGTTCGACGCCGTTGGGTGCAGTTCGAGGCCGTTCAGAGCATGCTGTTGCTCCCCACCTGCTCCCTCATTTGCAGATCGCGCCATCCCGCGGATCCGCGATGCTCTGGCCCCACGTGTGAAGCACGTGTCGCCCAGGTTGGTGTCTCACCGCCGAAGCAGACAGCGGTATCGTGCCCCGCCAACAACAAGACGCTCCCGCGACGGGAGGGGAACAGACTTGTCGGGAGGACTTCGTGGCATGGAGCTGATCGGGCGCCGGCTTTCGGCCGAGGAACTGCGGGTGTTGGATGATCCGAAGACGGTCAGTCTGCTGCTCTTCGGCGACCTCGACGATGAAGACGCAGAGATGCCCGATCCCGAACTGGATCTGCACAAGGCGTGGCAGGCCCTGTATTACCTGCTGGCCGGAGCCGCCGGGAGGTCGGACGACCCAGCCGCTGCGGCCGTCCTCGGCGGCGAGGACATCGGCGATGAGGGCGGCTACGGGCCCGCACGCCTCCTCGGTGTGGAAACGGTCCGCCCCGTCGCCACCGCGCTCGACATGCTAGACATCGGCACGTTGCGCGCCCGCTTCGACCCAGACGCCCTGGCGGCCGCAGACATCTACCCGGGCGGGTGGGTTCGCGGCGCCGACGACTTCGATAGCTTCCTCGCCCCGGCCTTCGCCGACCTCTGCCGCTTCTACCGCTCAGCCGCCGCCCAGGACCAGGCGGCACGCCTTGCCATTGCCCGCTACCGGCGGGCCGTGAAGGCCCGCGGCCACCTCCCCAACGAGCTGGCGGCGTTGAAGTGTCTGTACCTGGTGACCCGATCCCTGGACCCCACCGGAGCAGGCAGAACCCGATGGACGATGCGCTGGAAACCCGCATTGAACGCCTTCGCCACCACCTTCAGCGACCGCTTCCCGGCCGCTGAAACCTACTAACCAAGATCGCCGGAAACACCGTTAGCGAGACAGCCCCCATGGAGGCGAATCGGTGGCATGGGTCGAGCGCATCAGCTCGGATGTCACCGGCGCTGACGCGCACGCACCACCTCGATCTTGGCCTGTTCGGCGATGCCGGTCAGGCGGTTCAGGTGCCGGTAGACCGCTGCCGGCTCCCGGGAGGTGTCGGCGAGTTTCCCGTGAGTTCGAGAATTCTGAAGGTCTGTCGGCGCGAACCGACGGGTGCGGTCGGCTGTAGGTAGGCGGTAGGACGTCGGGTTCGCGGGATCTCGGACCTGTGTGCCAATGCGGTCCGCGTTCTGGTCGGCGTGCCGGCGGCGCAGGCGAGTTGGTCTGGTTGTGGTCCGGCGGGTCTGCATTGTGCTCCTTGGAGTTTCGGTGCATGAAAAAGCGCCCCTGCCGGAGGCAGGGGCGCTGGGTTTCGCGTTGTAGTAGGGAATGCTTGCTCGCTGCGCCCGGGGTCGTTGGCCGGCCGGGCTTGGTGTGGTTCGAGTGGTCAGGGTGGGCCAGCGAGCGCAGGTGTGCCATCGGCCGCAAGCTCACTGCATAAGCCGCCGAAGGGCATGTAGCTGATCGTCGGCGTTCGGTTGTGCCGGTGAGAGCGCTTTGAGCTGACCCCATCGAGGGTGTGCGTTCGTTGGGGTGGACTAGGGTGCCTGGGTGATCGTCAAGCTGCCGCTGGACAGCCAATTGTGGGACGGGCTGTCGGCCTGCTACTCGACCGCCAACGCCATCGCCCGGTTGCGTGAGGTGGTTTCTGCGCGCCGGTTGGGCGAGCCGTGGCGAGAGTTGTGCGATGAGCTGCTGCATCAGGGATCGGTGTACGGCGTGACGTCGGCGGCCATTCCGCATCTGGTTGATCTGGCGCTGGACCTGTCGGCGGATGCTCGGCGGGAGCTGTGGATCCAGATCGGGTTCATGGTCACGGCTGGCGCCGGTCATTTCGAGTCCCCGCCAGCGCCTGGGCTGCAGGAAGGCCTCACCGCGGCGCTGCGAAAGGCGGATGTTCTAGCGGTGGAGGACTTCCTCGCTGATGCGACGGTCTCACCGGATGAGGCTGGGTATTTCGCGTTGGCGTGCGTGGCGTTCACTGGGCATTCGGTCGGTCGAGCGCTGTGGGAATTCTTGTCACCGGGTGCCGGCTACGTGCGGATGGTGTGCGCCGGGTGTGACGCGGAGTACGACGTCGGTGGCTTTGCCGACCCGCTCCAGCGGCCGTGTCTGCCGCCGGTCGTAGACCTGCCGCCGATCGGCCTCGAGCCGTGGCAGAACGTCGCCCGGGCCATTGACGACGTGGATCTGGGGCAGGGGTGGTCGGGTTTCCTTGATTCGGCTCGGCACGTGGCCGCTGCTGGTGTGCCTGCGCACGTCCCGGCTGATGCCGTGTGGTGCCTGGTAGCCGCGATGGTGGCGACCACCGGCGGCGACGCGGTGCCGTGGGCACGTACGCTCGCCCGCCTGGCCGGGCACACACGCTGCGTCGATTGCGGTCTCGTGTATTCGATCGCGGACCTGATCGATGAACGGGGCGACGCTGGTCCGATCGATCCGGCATCTGTGCCGGCAGAGACACTCGCCGACGGTGTGACTGGATTTCGACCTGCGCCGGGCCGGGTTCCGACTTCAGCCACCCTCGGGGCCCGAGTGCGGTGGCGGGTCGCCAGCGGCCCGGTCGACGCACTCGCTGCGCTGGGAGATCGGGCGGTGCTTGCGGCAGGTCCGGCTGGGACTACTGCCTGGGAAATCGTGTCCGGCGGCCCGGCGCTGCCGGCCATGCCCGGCCCCGCGGTCAGCGTGTGCGTACCCGACGATGCCGTCATCGTCACCGCGACCCCGGACGGCACCCTGCGCAGGTGGGAAGCATCGACGGCGAAGCCCATCGGCCATCTCGTACGACGCGGTGGAACGCCGGTGCGGTCGTTGGCGGCGGTAGTCGTGCCCGACGACCTGGACCAGCGCGCCGTGTCATGGCTTTCCCAGCTGCGAGGGCGCCGAGTGCTTGCAGTCGGTGACGCCGGCGGCGGGGTCGAATTGTGGGAGCCGCTCGCCGGGCGGCCGCATGTCGAGTTGTTCCGGCATGGGAACCGGTCCGTGGTCGACCTAACCGCCCTTGATTTCGTCGACCAGTGGCCGTGGAAGGGCAGCGACCTGATCGTGCTGTACGGCGACACTGTCGTCGACGTGTGGGGGTCAGCAGCGGTACACGGCGACCGCTCCACTATGGCGCCCGGCTCGGCCAGCCTGGCGGCGATCGGTCACGAGCACATCATCGGCGCCGTCGTCGCTCCACGGCGCCTCGGTCACCGGGCGCCGGTCCTGCTGGCCGACCGCAATGGCACGGTCTCGATGTGGGAGACGTTCGGGGTCCGCCTCAACGATCCCCTGCCACCTGATCCCCAACACCGCGACGTGATTGGTATTGCCGCGGTGCCGTTCGACCGGAGCATCGCTGTCGTCACGGTCAGTCGCACCGACCGCACCCTACGGATATGGGATCTGGTATCGGGTTCGGCGACGCTTGTCCCGCTCGACGTGCATCCACGCTGTGTGACAGTGGTCGGAGATACCATTGTCATCGGGCATGATGCCGGCCTCCTCGCGGTCGGCGTTGAGGCGACACCACTCTCAACGTGAGCGGTCAACGTGTAGCCGACGTTACCAGCCTTGAGGTTGCTGGTCGGGTCGCGGAAGACCCGGCCGAACGCGGCCGCAGGCTCACACCGGCGGCCTTCCCGGCGGCCTTGGCCTGACCGGACGTGTCGTGCTGCACTGCCTGGGGTGCCACGGGCTCCGGCTTGAGCAGGTCAGCGACGCTGCAGTCCCGGACCGCGCAGATCGCGAACCCGCTGGTTATCTCGGTCAGATCGCCGCGTCGAACCCGGGGATCGTGCCCTGGGCGGCGAGCAGCAGGAACGTGGAGCTCTGCACGCCGGCGCTTCTGTCGCCTATTCGGGACTGTTGTAACGGGGTCGTTGATGAGGGTGGATGGGTGGACTTGGGCATGGTGAGGGGATCTCTCTGGCGGGCGGGGATGGCGGATATCGCTGGTCTGGACCGGTCGTGTTGCGGCAGACTTCGCGGTCGTGGATGGGGAGATCGCGCGGCTGATCGGGCTGCTGGACGACGACTCGACGGAGGTCGCTGAGGACGCGAAGGCCGAGCTGATCTCGGTAGGCGTTGAGGTCGTCGAGCCGCTGTCGGCTGCCGTGCCGTCGTTGGAGCGATTCGGGCAGCTATCCGCGATCGAGGTTTTCGAGTACTTCGGTGATCCCGGAGCCGGCCCGGTGTTGATCGATCTGCTCAGCAGTGAGCACGACACGGTGCGTGAGTGGTCGGCGTGGGCGATCGCGCAGCTCGGTGTCCGCGAGGCTGTCCCGGCGCTGCGGGCGGCTTACCGGCGACTGCGAATAGCTGAAGGCCGTTGGGATGACAGTGAGGCAGTGGCGATGCGTCGCGTGCTGACCATGCTGGGGGCGCGTGATGAGGTGATGCCGCCGTTGACAGCGTCGTTACGAGCGCCGGCCGGCAGCTTGGATCACGCCTGGCCGTCCGGTCGACTGGAGGAGATCATCAACGAGCTCGCTGATCATCGGCAGGCCGTGTTGTACTTCATGCTGTGGTCGGTGATCGACGACGGCGCGTTCTGGCATGGTCACGAGACGCTCGATCAAGCGCTCGATCGAGATGCGCCTTGGTCGGCCGTGGTTGAGGCCGCGCGGGAGTCCGCACTGCTGGAGGCGGCCTTCATCCCGAAGCGGGACAACCTGTTCGCCACCCTGGAGTGGATGGACGAGGGCGATCGGTGAGCACGCGATCGACCTGCGGTGCAGCGGGGTGGGGCTGATGACCGGTCGGTTGGTGGACACCGATGCGCTGACGAAGTTGTGGGACCAGCGGTGGCCGGGGTGCTCGAAAGTGCCGTACGAGCTTCGAGGTGTTCAGGATCGGTGGGTACGGTTCCATACGCTCCCCGCCTCGAAGCGGTATCCGGAAACCAAATCCGAATACGAGACCATCCTGGGCCGCCACAACACGGTATTGACGGAGTTGGTGAGGGGCTCCGCGTTACTCGTAGTGACGGCTGGTTACTCTGATCGGCCCGAGCCGCGGGTTCCCGGTCGATCGGCGGAGACCGTCGCCGTGCATCGGGACGCGTCGTACTGGACGAGTGCCTGTATCGACGACGATCCGGGGTTCGAGAGCTATCTGCACCTGTATGCCAGCCAGGTCAGGTGGTCGCCTGGATGCGTGGATCCGTTGCTGTGCAAGGTCGCTGATGACGTGATCGCCAATGTGCTGCTGGCTGACACCGGTCTGGGATGGCTGTATCACCCGTACGACGGCGGAATGGATGTGATCATGTCGTCGCGCATCGAACGGGACGTGCTGAGGGACCGGCACCGTGACTGGTTGTCCGCGCACCCGGATGGGCTGTAGCACGGTCGTCCGAGACCTTTCATCGAGGATTCGGTAGGCGCGTGACGTTGTCGGGCAGGGCCGCGACGTTGCGGGGCTGTCGGTCGAGTTCGGTGACCAGTTCGCGGATGACCTGAGCGTAGGTGTCGACGCGCTCGGTGAGTTCGGTGTTGTCGGCTCGCAGTCGCCGGTTGGCTGCTTCCAGGTCCGCGATTTTGTTTTCGAGGTGTTGGTAGGCGGCGGGGACGCCGTCGGCGGCCCGCCGCTGGTCTTCGAAGGCTTGGCGCAGGTCGGGGTGTTTGTGGGTGAGGACCCAGCGTTTGACGCCGGCTTCGGCGGCCAGCTGCAGCACGGTCAGCGCACCGGTGGACTGCGTCGGTGTGCCGGCCAGCAGCCGGCGTGCGGCGGCTTGGATGGCGTCGCGTTCGGCTTGCCGGTCGGCGGTCACCGGCGGCGTCCGGGGTGGTGTCGGGCGATGAGGTGTTCGAGGCGGGCGAGTTCGTGTCGTTCTCGGTCGTGACGTACTGGCGGTGCCGCGGGATCGTTGACGAGGGCGCGGAGGCGCGCGGCCTGCTGGCGTAGCACGTAAATGTCGCGGTCGGTGCGGGCGATGTTGGCGCAACTGGGGCGGCAGTCGTCGATGTCGGGGGTGCGGCGGGTGCCGCGTTCGTCGGTGGCGACGCGACAGGCGGCGCGGGCTGGGTCGAGGACGCAGGTCATGCCCTTGCCGGTGAAGATCTGCAGGTCGGGGTTCGCGAGTAGGGTGGCTGCTTCCCGGTTGGTGCGCAGGGTCCGGCCGGCGAATCGGGTGGCCGCGTTCACGCGGGTGCGGTAGGTGTCGGCGGCGGGGCCGCTGACGTGTTCGCCGTCGGCGAGTCGGTGGTGGGCCTCGGCCATGGTTTCCAGGCGGGCGAGCCACTCCTCGAAGGCCAGGTCGTCGGGGAATCCGGAGGCGTAGTTACCGCTGTAGCCGAGGGTCATCCTGACGCTGACGTGCCCGTACTGGATCGCGGCGGCGACCAGGCCGCGGGGGCGCCGGGCGATGAACCAGGCCAGGGTTCGCCGCAGCCGGGTGGTGGTGATCGGCGCGTCGACCGGGTCGGCGGGCACGCGGTCGTCGCGGCCGTGGTCGTGGCAGTAGGTGTCGATCCAAGCGATCAGCGCGGCGATGTCCTTGGTGGCCAGCTGGTCGCTACGGCCCAGACCCACGCGGGTTTGCAGGCAGCCTTCGGCCCGCCCGTTGATGAGCAAGGTATTGGGGAACAGCAGCGGCCCGGTGTGCAGCCGCTCCAGCACCGCAACGGCTGCCGCGACCGGAGCGACGACGACCCACGGGTCGACGCGTTGCGCACCTTCGGCCTGGGTGGCGCCGGTGGAGTCCCGCACCCCTTTCCAGTGCCGCCCGCGCAGGAGATCAGCCCGGTCGCGGTGTCGTGTTCGATGCAGCCGCGGCGCAGATTCAGAGTCTCCCCGGGACGCTGACCCGACAGGTAAGCGATGATCACGAAACAGGCGGTGCTCAGGTGCCGCGCGAGCGTCGGCGCCTGGTCGAACGTGATCGACCGGTCCCGCCACGGCCGCCCGTCGATGAGCCCTCGCACGGGCGTGAACAGGTAGCAGTCGTCGTCGATGTGCAGTCCGGACGCGGCGACGACAGCGCCGTGGGCACGAGCGGCCGGCTGACCATCGATGAGCCTGCCGAGGTGGTAGTAGTTGACCTTTATGGTGCCGTCCGGAAGCCGTTGGCCGGGAACGCCCATTCCATGTGCCCGGTAGCGTTCCAGCACCCGGGCGACGTCGTCGGTGAGGGCGTTGCGCGGACGTCGGGGTCCCACTCGCGGCGGCCGGGTGTGGCGGCGACCTGGCGTGTGATTGACCAGAGACTTGTGCTCGTCGAACGCGGCGATGATGTCCTCGGCGAAGTCGTCGACGAACCGCAGGCTCCACGACAGCAGCGCGGTCATCGTGTCGGGGTGGATGCGCGGGGTGCGGTTCTCGCCGCGGTAGCGCCCGCCCTCGAGGACGTCGCGGACCCGTTCACCGCCCCACGGGGGTGCCTCGGGCAGCCGGTCGGATGCGGGTAGCAGGTGACGCATCGTCCAGGCCCGGGCGACCGCGGCGAGCAGGTCCTCGCGCAGGTCGTAGGAGACGTCGCTGGCGCGCACGTCGGCGACGTAGGTGTCGAGGTGGGCGAGGGTGACCTCGCTGAAGCGGCGGATGCCGCGGTCGGTGAGCCACTCGGTGAACGCGCGCAGGTAACGGAAGATCGCCACGATGGTGCGGATCGCGGGCCGCGTCGAGCGGGCGTGGAAGGCGACCACATCGCCGGCGTCACCGTTGATCATGAGCCAGGCGATCAGCTTAAGGGGCTGCCGGAACGCCTCCGGGACGCAGGAATGATCCAGGCAGGTCGCCTTGGAATGGTCCTCGTGCAGGGCATGGGTGAGGATCCACCGGTCGTCGGCGAATCGCGACAGCCTCTGCGGGTCGGCGCCGGGACGCAGGGTGCGGTTGGCTAGCACGAGGGTGTCCGGGCCTGGCAGCGCCGCGATGCCAGACGCGGACGTCGCGGCGGTGGTCGATGCAGTGGTCATTTGTGGTCCAGTCCGGTGCTCAGGAATCGGTCGACGAGGTCGTGGTCGGCCGGGGTGGCCGCCTGCCGGGCGTCGTCGACAGCGGTCGGGCCGTAGGGTTTGAGGAGATCGGTGAGCTGGGTGACGGCCTGGCCGAACCGGCGGCCCCAGCCCAGCGGGGTCATCTGCTGGCGGCGGGCCAACAGAGCATCACGGACCAGAACCTGCACCGGCAGATGCGCCGGGGTGGCGCGGGCGCAGGGACAGGACAGGCAAAGCAGGAATGACGCGGTGCACGGCCGGCCGGGGGCAGTGTGCGGGCTGTCGAGGTTGTCGGTGCAGCCGGCCATCACGGTGTCGAGCCGTCCGGCGATCAGGTCCTGCAGCCGGGCCACGGTCAAGCCGTGAGCGGTGGCGACCGCCTGCGGATCAACGGCCGCCCGCTCGACGTCCTCGCTGGTGAGCACAGGCATCGGCCGGTGCGCGCGGGCGCCGTCGACCTGTTGTTGCAGCACGCTCGCGACGATCTGCTGGTACTCGGCGATGTTGCCGCGGTTGCGAGCGAGGTACTCGTTCGCGAGGGTGTGCTCGGTCTGCGCGACCGGACGCTGGTGAATCTCCAACCAGGTCAGCCGCAACCGTCGGGCATCGATCACTAACGGCCCTGGCGGGGCCGGATTATCAGCGTCCTGCTCGTCGGCCGCCCTGGGCGGATCACAGTTCAGGCCCGTGGTGGCGCCCCAGTACTGCAACGACTGTTTCGGCACCCCGACCCGGAAGCCACGCCCGGTTTTGCCCTTGGCGTTGTAGAAGGCGAACAGCCGGTCGGTGCCCAACCAACGTCGGGTCTCACGGGCCAGCTCGATCAGCAGGGTGTAGACCCCGAACGGGGTCACCAGGTCGTCGCGGCCCGACCCCAGCCCGTCGATCTGCTCACCGCCGGCGCCGACGTCTTGCAGCGCGACGGTCATCGCGGCGTGCCGGCTGCCGCGCCGGGGTTTGACCAGCTCGATCACCGCGGTTGCCGGACCGCCGGCATCCGCGTCCGGCCGGTGATGCTTCGTCGTCGCGTTGTCTACCGCTCCGAGGTTCTGCCCGGTCAGACACAACAGCAGGACCGCCGCGGCGGCGACGTCGGCGTAGGTCAAGTGCAGACCGCCGATCACGGTGTTCGGCCCGCCATGGCGCACCACGATCGCGGTCGGCACGGCCCGGTCGCGGACGTCGGCGCCCCGTGGCACATCGCCGTGCCGGTCGAGGTGGTCCAGCAGCCATCCCTGCTCCCACCGGGTGTGGTCGCTGCGCTCGATGCCCCCGCCGCGCCACAACTCCAGCACGCCTCGAGCGTGGCGGATGCGGTGGGCGGCGGCGCGCAGCTGCTCGCGGGCAGCCTGGGTGATCCTGCCGAACTCCGCCTCGCTGTAGCTGCGTACCGTGCTGTCGGACTTCGGGACGGAGGCCTGAGTCAGCCGAGCCCAGAACTCCGTGGGCAGATCGGGCGCGAACCGCAAGGTCGAGCGCAGACTGCCCAGGTCGCGGTGCAGCCACTTGCCGCCGGCCAGGATGAATCCGTCCAGGTGCGCCCTGCGCAGCTGGTCGGGGCGCGTCGGAGGCCGCTGCAGCGTGGCCAGGTAGCGGGTGAACCGTTTGAGGATGCTCTGGATATCCAGCGCCGATCTGACGCTGCGCCGTGGCCCGCTCGGCCCAGTGGCGCCAAGCACCGCGACCGCCAGCCACTCCCGCAGTTCCCGGCTCACCGGCAGCGCCATCAAGTCGATGTCGGCCGGTGGCCCGCCGTCCTCGGGCAACACCCGCACCCGGCATTCATGCTCGCCCACGAACAACCGCTGCGGCAGCGCGTACCCGGCCGCGGGCAGTGCGGCGGGCCGGCCGGCGCTCACCGGGCAGCCTCGGACGGGGCGGTGATGACCTGCGGATGCGCGGCGAACATCTCCGCCATCAGCGCCGCCATCCCCGCTCCGTGCGCGTGCTCGATCAGCAGCGACACGTCGAGCTCCCGGAACGGCTCCAGGTAAACGTCCATCGTGGTGGTCACGTCGGAGTGCCCCAACAGCGTCTTGACCAGGTACCAGGTGTCACCGAACTGGGCCCGGAAGTCGCGCAGTTCCTCGGCGTCCAGATGCGCGAACCGCTTCTCGTAAAGTAACCGGCCGACGGAGAACCAGCGCAGGGCGAACGAGTGACGCAGCATATGAGCGGTCGCCTACACCGCGTCAAGGCCGGCCCGCGCGACACGCTGATTCGCGGTGTCGAACGTGTGCTGCCAGCCATGCACCTGCCGCGGCAGGCCGTCCTCGTTGACCCAGACGACGGCCGGCGCCAGACCGCTCGCGGTGTCGGTGAAGATCCGGCAGCGGACCGCCGGGTCCAACGCGTCCAGCGAAACCGTGTTTCGGCCTCCGGCCCGGTCGGTGAGCTCGACCCGCCGCCGGCCCAGCACCCGCGTGAGAACCAATAAGTCGCCGACCTGGTCGTAGCGCCCGGCCCGCTGCGCGCGGCGTACTGCAGCGGCCCGCTCGCCCTCGCAATAGGCCAGCACACCGGCCGACACCGCCCGCGGCATCCAGTACTGCCGACCCCGTTTACCCTTTCCGCACTCCGACGCCAGCCAGCAGGTCACGTACCCGCGAGTCGGGTCGTCCGCAGGCAGCTCCACCAGCAGCACGCTGGCCCACTCAGAAAGCCGCAACCCTGTGCCGTACAAGCCGTCGGCGAACGCGCAATCGCGTTGGCTGTTACGGCCTCGCCACCGTTCGACCTCCCGGCCATGCCGGTCCAAACCGCGCAATCCGATGTCGCGCCAGCAGGCATACCCGCCCGGATCCAACCACTTCACGTCCCGGCGGCGAACCACGTGCGGCGACGCCGCGAACGACTCCAACCGTGCACCTGCTCGCCGGCCGCGCAGATGCCTGCGGGCCACCGGATTGGCCACCGCATAGCGTGGCTGCGCCCACTCGTAGAACGCGTTGACCGCGCTGAGGTTGTCCAACACGCTCGAACCGGCCACCCGCGACGGGTTCGCCGCGTCCGTCATCCGCCAATACTTGAACCCGTCGACCTCGGCCTCACCGGCCTGCGACCAGGACTGCCCAACCGCGTCGAGGTAGCCCAACCAGACGCACAACCCGCGGCCGAACTTGTCCCGCGTGCCCGCCGACCGGCTCGTCATCCGCGGCGAGGCCAGAAACGCGTTCACCGCCGACACCACCCGGCCGTCCGAGCAGATCAAGAACTCCTGACCCGGCCGCGTCCCATGCGCCTCGGCGAACTCCCGCAGCGTCGGCAACCCGGCCAGCACCGGATCCAGGCCGTACCAGCCAGCGCCCCGGTCCGACCGGCAAGCATGCAGCCGCCACACCGCCGAGCCACTACCACCTCGCTGCCCAATGATCACGCGTCACCTAAGCAGCGACCGCCCTACGAGCGCCAATGCAACAGCGCGATTTCGGTACAGACCGGCGCCCAGGGACAGGTAGCGGCGGGTGGGTGGGCTCACGCGACCACCCCGGATCCGTCCTCCGCCGAGATCCGCGTCTTGGTGAAGATCAGAACGTCTTCGTGTGCGATGAGGTGCATCGGCACCCCGGAGGAGCGGGCCTTGCGGACCTGTTGGAGTTGGAAGAACGGCGGGCGAGCGACGAGCTGCCCGTGACGGATGGCGGCGAGGAGTGCGACGCACCGCTCGGTCGGCACGAGTCCGGCGCGCAGGCCGGCGGCGATGACGGCGCTGGGCAGGTCGACCAGTTCGCCGCGTTTGCGCCACGGGCGGGCGGTGACCACGACGGCGCCGCCGGGGCGTAGCAGGGTGGCGCAGCCGGCCAGGATCTGGGCGAACCCGTCGGCGAGGCCGGTCAGGTCGCGGTAGGCGAGGTTGCCCTTGTCCTCGCCGTCGTTGTACCGGTCGTCGTACTTGACGACGCCGTGCTCACCTGGGCGGACGAGGCCATGGACGGTGGGCCCGTACGGCGGTGGGTTGACCACGAGCGCCACCTGTCCGGTGAGGGCCTTCGGCACCAGCGACATCAGTCGGGTCGCGTCGCCGCGGATGACGGATGCGCGTCCGCTGGCACCCTGGTCGTGGGCGTGGCGGATGTTGGCGTCGGCGATGTTCGACCATTGCGGCTCGTATTCGACGCCGAAGGCGTCGCGGCCGGCGTGGACGGCCTCGACCAGGGTGGTGCCGATGCCGCACATCGGGTCCAGGACCAGATCGCCGGGCTGGGTGTAGGCGGCGATCGCGTGGGCGGCGATCGCGGGCAGCATCCGGGCGGGATGATTGACCGATTCCGGCACGTACCGGCCGCGTCGCTGGACGGGGCGATCGCTTCGACCTACTCGATCAGCTACTCGCCAGAGATCGACCCAGTGAGGCCCACTACCACCTCGCGTTCCTCGCCGTGTCGCCCAGCGCCAGGCGGTCAGGACACGGCACGTCCCTGCTCAGCCACCATCGCAGCCGACTCGACCATGTGAACCTACTGTCCTGGACGAGCACCACCCCCGATGCCCAGAGCCTGCATGTCCGGCATGGCTACATCCCAGGATCGGCGATTCAATTGCCCGAAGGCCCGATCATCTGTTCCATGCGTCGCAGCCCACTTCATGGCGACATCCACCCAACCAGGACGGCCGCGGCCGAGGGCCAAACCAGTCATCCACGTCTGCGACCATGACCCATCCGCCACTCGCGAGGACGAGACACGAGACTGGCTACCGGGTCGACATCGACTTTGGAGTGGCGGGACTGAGTCCTGCTGTCCGCCAATCCCGCCTCAGCCGGGCAAACAGCAGAGAAGAGAACCGATGCGTAGCGATTGGACCGCTCTGCCGGAGAGTGTCACGGCCGGGATCGCCGAACGGGTCGGCGGACCCTATGACGTTGCCCATGCTCCCAGTGGCGACCACGCTGAGATCGCCTCGACAGTCACCGGGCCAGCCGGACAGATCTTCGTCAAGGCCGCCTCCGGCGAGTTGAGCGTTCGGTCGCTGCGCTACGAACTGGCGGTAACCCGGGCCATCAACCGGCACCCACCCGCGGTCCTGTGGCAGTTCGAATCCGATGGCTGGCTGGTGGTGGGGACCGAGCATCTTGCCGGTCCCCACCCCGACCTGTCTCCCGGCAGCACGGACCTCAATCTGCTCCTAGCCGCACTGACAGCACTTCAGGAGACGCCGGCGCCCGGCGAGACGCGGTTCACCCCGGCAGCCCGGCTCGGGTTCGCGCACCCGGCGATGGACGGCGGGACACTTATCCATTCGGACCTCAATCCGGCGAACCTGATCGTGACACCACTCGGCCTTCGCATCGTGGACTGGGCGTGGGCAACCAAGGCCGCCGCGTGGGTCGAACTCGCGTTGCTCGTCCCATGGCTGATCGGTAGCGGCCACAGCGCCGAACAGGCAGAAGAGTGGATAGCGCAGCTTCCCGCATGGACTGCGACTGACCGTCAGGTCTTGGACGACTTCGCGTCAAAGAACGCGACGAAGTGGGCGGCCAAGTCCCGGCAGGAAGCCGAGCGCTGGGTACGCGACCTCGCAATGTGGACCGGCGAGTGGGCGGATCACCGGACCGACGGCCATCAGTCGGCCTGCGAGCCATAGCGCGGGGGCACCCTCGTGAGGTGGGCGCCGGTAGCGGTAGGACTAGCTCCTCAACCAGCCAGCAGGCCCGTTCGGACCCGCGAATCAGGTCATTCAGCCGGGCGGGTCCATGGCCGTCCGAGCCGCGAACCAGCCGCGCTGCTCCCAATGTAAGCCGCACAAACGGCGAAGCCCGTTACCGGCAATTCCGGCAACGGGCTTCTGACCTGCACGAACTGAGAGTGGGCGATGCTGGTATCGAACCAGCGACCTCTTCGGTGTGAAACAGGACGCCGCACCGACTCTGACCTGCGGGAACGTAGAGCCGCAGGCAGGGGTGGGTGCAGTTGAGCGCCGTTCGACGCCGTTGGGCGCAGTTCAAGGCCGTTCAGGGCACCCCGCTGCTCCCAACCTGCTCCCCCAAACCGGGCCCGCGCCGGGCCGCCGACCGCCGACCGACCGTGAAATGCCGGCCCAGTACCCATGCTTGGCGCCAGCGCTGGCTCCCGCAGCCGCATCGGTCGATAAGGAAGCACGTCCACGATCGCCGCGCCTTGTCAGCGGCATGAGAGTAAACCCGTCGGCCGAAGCTGTTCGCCATCCTTCAAGGAGTGCCCCAAGAGGCATGATGCTGAGGTGCTCCTTACGCGGCGTTCCCGACATGACCGTGTTGCAGCCTGGCTTGCCGCCCGCGATGATGGCGAACTCGCGGCGTTGGTGCAGGCAGGGCCGCTCAAGGGCGTGGGTGTGGGTGGCGGCGTCTCGAGCATCGACATCGACGGGGTGCCCGTGTTCGTCAAGCGAATCCCGCTCACCGACCGGGAGCTGGCTCATCCGCACAGCACGGCGAACCTGTTCGACCTACCGGCCCGTTGGCAATACGGCATGTATCGCCTGGCCGGTCCGAGTTTCGGGGCTTGGCGCGAGCTGGCCGCGAACCAGATCGTCACTGAAGGCCTCCTCGCGGGCGAAGCGCAGTCGTTCTCACTGCTGCACCACTGGCGGGTGCTGCCTGGCCGCCCACCAGTGGCGGCGGAGCACCGCGACATCGATACCGTCGTCACCCAGTTCGGTGGCAACAAAGCCGTTCGGGCCCGGTTGGAAGCGCTGGTGGGCGCCACCACAAGTCTCGTGCTATTTCTCGAATATCTCCCAGATGGTTTGCCTCGCTGGCTGAGCGATCCGGTCCAAAGAGCCGCAACGGTCGAGCGGCAACTGTTCGAGATGGTGACATTCCTGCGCAACCGCAAGGTTCTGCACCTGGATGGACATTTCGGCAACATCCGAGCCGATGACGACCAGCTCTATCTTGTCGACTTCGGGCTTGCTACCTCACCGCGCTTCGATCTGTCGGAGGCCGAGCGCGCCTTTGCGGCGGCCAACGACGGTCATGATGCCGACTACGCTTCGATGCGGCTGGTGAACTGGCTGGTCACCTCAACGTGCCGGCTGCCGACGCTAGCCGGCAGCGGTTTCGTCGCCCGTAACCAGTTGGTACGCAGGTGCGCGACCGGTGACATCCCACCGGAGGTGCCGCTCCCCCTGGCAGAGATCATCGCCAGGCACGCACTCGCTGCTGCCCGAATGAACGACTTCTGCTGGCGCTTATTCGACGGCGATCTTCACGCAGAGTATCCCGACAATAAGAATGCCACGTAGATCCCAACGAAACGCGCGACTCGGGTAACGGGATAACGCCCTCTCATCGGCATGTGCGGACGCCGCCATACATCCTCCGCCGGGCACCGACGCGGACGCCGTCGGGTCCGCCGAAGAGGTCTCCAGACTGAAGGGCCTGGTCACGGCGCTGCCCATGGGATCAGCGTCTCAGATGACGGAACCGTGACGGACTCCAGCAGGCTCACCCGCAATGCTTCACATCGATCTACAGCAGACCTACAGGCGTGGCGTTAGGCGACCCGAGACACCGGCCGGCGCCAGCCATGCCTTAACAACAGGCCTGACCACTTCGACCTCTACTGGGAGGTCACGCCGCACCGCTCCGCCGCATCACCACAGGTCACAGCCCTCGTCTCTCTCCGGCGTCGGTGAGCACTTCGGGCGCGGAGACCGCTTCGCCAACCTGCACCCAATCTGCTCCCAGTTGCAAGGCCGTGCCCACCAACAGCTCCTTACCGCCTTGACCTGCGCACACTCTCCTGCCAAGCCACATAGAACCTTGTCGACCGCTGCGCAGAACCGAAGAGCACTCCGCGGGAAACAGGACGCCGCACCCCCTCTGACCTGTGCAAATGTGGAGCCGCAGGCAGGGGCGGGCGCAGTTGAGCGCCGTTCGATGCCGTTGGACGCAGTTCAAGGCTGTTCAGGGCACCCCGCTGCTCCCAACCTGCTCCCCCGACCGGGCTCGCGCCCGGCCGCCGACCGATCGTGTGTGACCTGCCGGCCCAGTGCCTTGGTTGGCACCGCTCCGGTTGAAATTTACCGGTAAGGCAGCGTAAGAGGCTCGTCGCAGCGACATCCGACCACACAGGAGCAACTTGGTACCGTCTAACGGTGGAGCAGACTGTCTTCTGGCGCATCGTCCTTCTGGCGCATCGTCGAAGGTGCCCGTGCCGAGGCGGGTAGTGACACCGAACGCGTCGCCCAGGTACTCCTTCGTTGCCTTCGCGCATTGACTCCGCAGGAGATTGAGCAGTTCGAGGAACTCTGGCTCCAAAAGCAGGAAGAGCTCTACTGCTGGCCGCTTCGGGACGCTGCCACGCTGTTACTCGGCCCTTTCGACGACGATGACTTCCTCGCCGTACAGGACTGGATCGTGTCGCACGGACGGCAAGTCATGCGGCGCGTCCAAGCCGACCCGGACAGCCTTGTCGAATTGGCACCCGACCGGCACAACGCTCGGGTCGACTGGTTCTGCGGTCTTCCGATCGAAGCGCACATCGCCGCAACCGGGGCTCCCACCACAATCGATGGGCCCTCCGGACTCGACACGCCCCTCGGAACACCAGCAGACCTCACCGACGAAGCCCTTACGAGGCAACGATTTCCCAACCTCACGGCCTACCTCGACGCCAATCGGTGGATCGCGCGGCCATGGGAAAGCGCGGCCAGCTGACCACCAACCGCACCCACCGGCCGGACACCGACCCGACCGAGCGCCCTGACGTCCCGTAGCGCGAGGCGGTCGTCCGCCGCGAGCACCCCGTACTCGATCAGGTCGGCGAGCTGCCGGCGCAGCTGCTCGTACGGCCTGGTCGGGTCGTTGGTGTCGACGGTGAGGGCCGGCCGTCGGTCACGACGCGCCCTGCTCCGCGGTGGCCCTCTCCGGAACGAGGACCGCCGTGGTCCACCAGGCGGTAGATGACTGCGGAGGCTCCGCTGTCGGGCAGCAGCCTGCTTGAGGATCTCCCATGCCTCGTACTCCCAGCGCGCGCTCGGAGCGTCATAGTGGGTCAAGACGTTCCACCGCGGATCGAGCGCCGTCCACCGACCGGCCACCACGGTGTTCAGCGCGTGTTGGTCGCTCAGTCCGTGTTTCGTCACGAGGGACAGCGCGGTGGCCCCGATGTCGGCCGCCCGCCACGCCGGGACGTCGACGCAGATCACACCGGAGTTGAAGTAGTCGGACCATCCGTGTTGGCGGTTGGTATTTTGGACTTGCGGGTCCAATTTCTAGGGGCAACAATTCGAGGCGGTATGGGGCATTGGCCCGACCGTCCCGGCAAGGATGGGAAGAATGATGGATCTGCAGCTCACCGGCAAGCGCGCTCTCGTTACGGGTGCGAGCAGCGGCCTCGGCGCGGAGATCGCCGCGGTCCTGGCCGTGGCGGGAGCGGTCGTGGTGGTACACGGCCGCGACCGGGTCCGCACCGAACAGACCGCCCAGGAGGTCGGCGGTCAGGCCGTCATCGGCGACCTCGCCACCGACGCCGGCGCCGAGACCGTGGCCGCCGAGGCCGGGGAGGTGGACATTCTGGTCAACAACGCTGGCATCTACGATCCTGCTGCAGGGTGGGCCGACACGGACGCTGACGCGTGGGCCGCCATGTACAACATCAACGTGCTCAGCTCCGTGCGGCTGATCCACCATCTGGTACCGGTCATGCGGGCCAAAGGCTGGGGTCGGGTCATTCAGATCAGCAGCGTGAACGGTGAGATCCCGTCGGCTACGCAGCCGCACTATGGCGCCAGCAACGCCGCCCGACTCAACCTCACACGCTCGCTGGCCCGCGATCTCAAACACACTGGCGTGACCTCCAACGCCATCGCAGCCGGCAGCATCCTCGTCCCCACCACCCGCGAATACCTCATGGGACTCGGACGCGCCAACGGATGGGGCGAGACCTGGGAGGAGGTCGAGCGCAACGCCCCCCCGATCCGCGACGCCACCGACGTCGGCCGCATCGGATACCCCCGCGACTACGCCGACCTCGTCGCCTACCTCGCAAGTCCTGTCTCGGACTACATCACCGGCGCCACGATTCGCATGGACGGCGGCTGGTACGACCGGTAACCACAACAGGATCGAGAACCCCCAGCACCTGCCGCAACTGGGTTGCGACGCGTACCGACGGCCAACGACGTCTACCGCTCCCTGTCGACGGCTACGGACTGCAGGCGGGCACCTGAGGACGTCCGCCGTCGTGGCTCAGGGGATAGATTGGCCAGCGCTCGGCTGGTGACGCCGTACGGGGCGATCGTCAGGGTCGAGCAGGGGCGACCGCGTCGTCAGGGTGCAGTACCGGCCCGACGCCATGAGGATCGGTTCGTTGGCACTCCAGTCCACGCCAAGCTCGACTTTGGAAACCCGGACACCGTCGGTGACAGCCAGCCGCGCAAACGTGTCGTACACCCGCTCGGTCTCGACGGTCAGGCCGTCGTCTCGCTAGGCGGTCCACCACTACGCCGCATTGCTGCGGGTTGCGGCGAGTTCGGGGAAGGCGTCCTCCCAGCGCCTCGCCGACCGGGAGCCGGTCGCTCAGCCCGAGCACCACCGCAACGCCGTAGCGGCCGGATGCCCGCCCGGCGTGCGCGGCTCCAGGCTCACCGGCCTGCGCGGATGCGGCCGGCGCTGTTGTCGGCGCATCGTCGGGCCGCGAAAAGATGCGCGCCCTGGTCGCGGTCGGACGCTCGATCCTGACTGCCGTGCAGACCATGCTCACCCGCAGCCAGCCGTACCACGACCTCGGCGCGACTACTTCACCGACCGACTGGACCCCCGACGCGAAGCCCGTCAAGCCCGCCGATTCTCGACCAGCTCCGCTGCGAAGTGTCCGCCGCGATCGTGCTCCGTCCATTGCACGATGTTGTTCGTACGGTCCGCGACGTGTCGTAGTGGAATGAAGTTGTCCTGCGGGAAGACGGCCAGCGCGGTCGGTGCCATCGACGATTCGGAGGGCTTGCCGGACGCTACGAAGGGTCAGCTCCGCCATGGCGTCAGAAGTCCTGACCGGCGCGGATGGCGGCGACGAACACCGCCCACGCCTGCGGGCCGACGACGATCTGCACCTCCGGCCGCCAGGAGCTGCGCAGCACCCGGTTGAGGTCGGCGTCGACGGCGATCTCCAGGCGCTCGGGGACATCCGACCGCACAGGAGCAACTTGGTACCCTCCCGGGGTGGAGCAGGCGGTCTTCTGGCGCATCGTCGAAGGGGCCCGCGCCGAAGCGGGCAGCGATACCGAACGCGTCGCGCAGGTACTCCTCCATCGTCTTCGCGCGTTGACTCCACACGAGATTGAACAGTTCGAGGAACTCTGGTTCCAAGAATAGGACGAGCTCTACTCCTGGCCAATCCGGGACGCCGCCACGCTGTTGCTCGGCGCCTTCGACGACGATGGCTTCCTCGCGGTACAGGACTGGATCGTGTCGCACGGGCGGCAAGTCATGCGCCGCGTCCAGGCCAACCCGGACAGCCTTATCGAGTTGGCCCACGATCGGCACAACGCGCGGCGATTGGTTCTGCGGCCTGCCGATCGCGGCGCACATCGCCGCAACCGGGGCTCCCTCCGCCATCGATGGGCCCTCCGGATCCGACACACCCCTCGGAACCCCAGCAGACCTAACCAACGAAGCCCCTTACGAGGCAACGATTCCCCATCCTCACGGCCTACCTCGACGCCAATCAGTGGATCGATCGGCCATGGAAAGCGCAGCCAGCTGACCACCGACCGCACCCACCGGCCGAACACCGACCCGACCGAGCACCCTGACGTTCCTTCACGCGCGACTCGCGGCATGAGCGGATGTCTGGCGGGGTGATGGACCTTCGCTAGTGTCGGTCGTATGCGCGTCATCACGAGCGATCGTCTACTGCTGCGCCCGTGGCATGCGGACGACGCCGATTTTCTCTTCGACATGGAATCGCGCTGGGAGGTCGTACGCTTCCTCGGCCCGAACCCGAGGACGCTCAGAACGCGCGAGGAGGCGCTGGCCTCGATCAAACACCGGCGCGAGGTCGATCACCCGATTTACGGGATCTGGGCTGTCACCACCCGGGAAGGTTCCTTGGTCGGCAATCTCGCGCTCGTGCCGATCCCCTTGTCGGCCGGACAGCCGCCGATCACGCAGCCCGAGGTGGAGATTGGCTGGCACCTGCACCCGCACGCGTGGGGAACCGGCTACGCCACCGAAGCAGCGCGCACCGTGATGGACGACGCTTTTGCTCAGGGCCTCACGAGGATCGTCGCCGTGACCAACGTGGGCAACGAAACCTCACAGGCAGTCTGCCGACGACTCGGCATGGCGCACCTTGGTCAAACGACCAGGTACTACGACACCACAAAGGAACTGTTCGAGAAACTGCCCGTTGATTGGTGATAGCGCCATCGACGGTGCTCATGCCGTCCTCGCTGACATCCGCTCATCGGCGTGAGCGGACGCCGCCCTACCGCCTCTGCGGGGACGCCAACGTTGACGCCTTCGGATCCGCCGAAGAGGTCACCGTTCAGGAAGCGCTGCCCAGAGGTTCGCCAGTGGGATCTGGGTCTCAGCTCGCGGGATCCCTACCGACGCCAACGCGACGACAGCCAGAGCCGTGCATCGATGCGGGCCGGCCTCGTGATTGGCGTCGGCAGCCCTCAGTTCAACAGCCAACACCAGCCAGTCGGAGGGCTGGAGGGTTGACCTCTTCGGTATCCACTGGGAGGTCACGCCGCACCGCTTGACCGCATCACCGCAGGTCAAAGCCCTCGTCTCTGTCCGGCGCCGGTGAGCACTTCGGGCGCGCTGACCTCTTCGCCAACCTGCACCCAATCTGCTCCCAGTTGCAAGGCCAGGCCCGACCAACGGCTCCTTACCGCCTCGACCTGCGCACACTGCCCCATCAGGCGACATAGAGCGCCGTCGACTGCTGCCCAAAACCGGGGAGCACTCTGCGGGAAACAGGACGCCGCACCCGCTCTGACCTGGTAGAACGTGGAGCCGCAGGCAGGGGTGGGTGCAGTTGAGCGCCGTTCGATGCCGTTAGACGCAGTTCAAGGCTGTTCAGGGCACCCCGCTGCTCCCAGCCTGCTCCCCCTAGACCGGGCTCGCACCGGGCCGCCGACCGCTCGTGAGCTGCCGGCCCAGTGCTGCATGTGGTAGCTGTTGAGCGCCCCGTCTTTGACGTAGCCGTTCATTTGGGATCGGAGCTGGCTGGCGTTGGTGTTGTCCGCTGAGCTGGGCCCGGGCGCGCGCCGAACGCCGGTCAGAGCAGTGTGAGCTCGAAGCACCCCCACCCGTCGCCGGCCTGCGCGACGAGCTTCCACGTTCCGGCGGCCGGCAACGGGATGCCGCTGGGGTACATCGCCTGCCCGGCGTCGTTGGTCGCCAGCGAGCCGGCGCTGTAGGTCTCGGTGCGGCCGCCGGAGGTCGCGGTCACGGTGAGCGCGGCGTTGAGCTGGGGGCGGGCCGGCAGCCAGAACAGCTTGCCCAGGTCGGGGCCGAGGTCAGGATGCCATTGCCGGCGGTACTCCACAAAGTCCCCGGCGATGAAGTCGCCCGAGCGGACCAGCGTGGCGTCGCCGGGCACCGCGACGCACTCGCGCCGGGCGCTGCCGGGCAGGCTCTGCTGGAAGGCCGGCACCGGCGGCGACGCGGCCGGCGACGATGGCACCGGCGCCGACCCGGCCGGCGAGGCCGGGCCGGCGGCGGGCGGGGCTGGTGCAGTACACCCGCAGAGCACCAGTGCCACGACGAACAGCGGGATTGCTCGCACAGCGTTGCCTCTCTCCTCAGGCGGCTGGGGTCCAGATCGAGACCCGGCCGCTCCAACAGGCCATGAGCGTCGCGGTCGTGATGCATTGCGTCGGCGGGGAGGCGGCCCGGCCCAGCACGTGCACCGCTCCGGTCGCGGGGTCGAGCGCGCCGATCAGCGGCGTCCGGGCGGCGGTGACCAGGAGGTCACCGGCGGCGGTACTGCCGAGCACCGACCAGTCGTCGAAGCGCACGTCGACCCGCCCAGTCGCGGCGTCGAGAACCAGGCCGCCCGGCGTGGACCGGGTGGCGAGCATGCGGCCGTCGCCGAGCGGGCCCAGCGCGGTCCAGCCGGCCAGCCGCCACCGCACGCCGCCGGTGTCCGGGTCCAGCGCGGTGACGCCGTCGGCGCCGGTGCGGCACACCATGCCGCCGCACCACTGGAGCTGAACACCGTCCGGCTCGGCCGGGTGCTGCCACAGCTGCCGGCCGGTCGTCAGGTCGAACACGGCGCTGCCCACCAGCTCCCCCTGGTCGGCCCGGTACGCGAGCACCCGATCCGCGGCAACGTCGAAGCCGTCGACCTTCCCGGGCCGCTCAAGCGTGACGGTCCGCACGAGCGCGCCGGTGTCGGCGCGATGCACCCGCAGTACCCCTTCGGCGTCGAGCTCGGCGATCGTGACGCGCAGGTCGGCCGCGTCGGAGCCGACCGGGTCGATGGCCCGGGTGGTGCCGGGCGCCGCCGGCAGGGTCCAGCGCACCGTACCGGTGCGGATGTCGATGCCGGCCAGGTCGGGCCGGTCGGCCCGGGTGCCGCGGAGGTCCGCGACGACGACACCGTCGGCGCCGGCCGTGCCGTGCAGGACCGGTGCGTAGCCGCCGACCTGCCACACCGGCGCGCCGGTGCCGGCGTCCAGCGCGGTGAGCGTGGCCGGCTCGGCCTCGGCGATCACCACCCGGCCCCGTTCGGCGGCGACGAGCTGCGCGGCGCCGGTGACCGGTACGGCCCACCGCTGCCGGCCGCCGGGCACCTCGTAGGCAGCGACGACGGACGGGGCCAGCACGAAGACGGTGTGGCCGTCGGAGCGGACGTCGACGGTACCGTCGGGCGGCAGGACCAGCGAAGGCTTCAACGGTGCCGCAGCTTCGGCCCCGCCCGCGAACGCCAGCACGCCGATGGCCACCAGGGCCGGGAGCCAGCGCCTCGTCCCGGGCGGGGCAGGGTCGGCGGTGGCGTCCAGGTCGATCACGGCGGCGGACGGCATGCGGTCAGCGTCTCACGAACCGGATGTGTTGGACCCGGTGCGGCAATTGCGAGCTTTTCACCACCGCAGAAATTACGGTTCTCAATATTGATGCTCTTGATGCCGCATCGTTACCGTCCACGGCATGACGGTGACGGGGCCCCTGCTTGCTGTGGCTGTCGGCGTCCTCGCCGCGATGTTCGTCGCCAGCGGGGTCCCGAAACTGCGCCGGCCCTTCGACAGCGCCCTCGCCATGGTTCGCTTCGGCGTGCTCAAGCGGATTCGGCCGGTCGCCGGGCGAGCGCTCGGCGGAGCCGAGGTCCTGCTCGGTGTCGCCCTCGTGGCGAGCCCGAGCCCGCGCTGGCCGGCCCTCGCCGGGGTCGCCCTGCTCGCCGTGTTCACCACGCTGGTCGCGGTGGCCCTGGCCCGCGGGCGGTCGTTCGAGTGCGCGTGTTTCGGTACCGGTGAACGGATCTCATGGTCCACAGTCGCGCGCAACGTGGTGTACATCGCGGCGGCCGCCGGTGTCGCCGCCGCGAGCCAACCCCCGGCCGACCGACTGCTCGGGCTGCTCGCCGGGGTGCTCATCGTGTGCGGCTACCTGGTGTTGAGCACCATGGCGACCCTGCGGCCGTTCGCCACCACCCTCGACGGAAACGGAGCGGCCGATGGGTGAGGTGACGCTGCTGGCCGTCGCCGCGGTCTGGCTCGTGCTGCTGGGGTTCGGTGCGCTCGTCGTACGCCGGGAGATGGAGCTGCTCACCGATCGGGTCGACAGCATCGGCCACACGCCGATGGACGGGCTGGCGGTTGGCTCGTTCGCGCCCCGCGTGCCGGGCCTCGGCCGCGACGACGTCGTGCTGTTCCTGTTCGGCGACTGCTCGTCGTGCCATGAGGTCGTCGACGCGGTCCGGCATAGCCTGCTGCCCGAACTGTTCCTGTGCGTCGTCAATGACGGTACCGTGCCCGGGTCCGGCGACAGCGTCGTGGCGAGCCTGCCGGCCGGCGTCCGCCGAGTCACCGGAGCCGACGCCCGCGGTGCGCTGGAACGGTTTCAGGTGCACTCGGCGCCGTTCGGGGTCGCGCTCGTCGACGGGATCGTCGCGGCCAAGGGCACCCTGCACGAGACCGGCGAGCTGGACCGGCTGGCCAAGATCGTGAACCAGCGCCGGCAGCTGCCGCTCATCGACGCCCCCGACGCCGGCCACCGGCACGACCATGAGCACGAGCCCGCGCAGTGAGACTGCTGACCGCAGCCGCCGGCGCGGCCCTCGGCGCCGGCCTCGCGGTGTGGGCCGGCGCGAACCCGATCTGGCTGCTGCTCATCGCAGCGGTCGCCGTCGGCCTGGCCCAGCAGGCCCTGCCTTGAGGACCCAACGTGGTCGTGATGATCACACGCGCCCGCGTGTCCGGGTGCTTCGGCTCACTGACGGTTGCCGGTGTCGTCCTGCTGGGCGCGGCGATCACCGCCGGCCTGCTCGCCGGCGGCGTGATCGGCCTCGCCGGGGCCCTGCTCGACCCGGTGACCCGGCTGCTGCTGGCCGGGCTGGCGGCGGTGACCGTCCTGCTGGGAGCCGCCCGGCGGCGGCTGCCGTGGCAGCTCGACCGGGAGACCGACCGGCGCTGGCTGGCGCATGAGGACTGGCGTACGGCCGCATACAACGGCTTCGCGCTCGGGCTCGGCTTCACCACGCGCATCGGGTACTGGCTGTTCTACCTCTTGCCGCTCGCCGCGTTCGCGATCGGCGACCCGCGGCTGTCGGCGCTGGGCTGGGCGGCCTACGCGGCCAGCCGGGTCGGCGGCTCGCTGCTGGTCTGGCGGGCCGGGCTGCAGATCGCCGGGCGCGGCCTGATCACACCGCTGCGCGCCGTCACCGACGCGGCCGCGTTCGTCGCGCTTGGCGGCCTGCTCATCATCACCTTGGTCATTCCCCTACGGGATCAGCTGCCCTGAGGCGACTCGGGGCCATGACAGAAAGGAGCGGATCGTGGGCGTTCCATGGTCCAGGCGCAAACTGCTCATCACCGGCTCGGCCGCCGCGACCGGCGGGGTGGCGGCGGTCGCCGTGACCTCCCCAGCCGACGCGGCGCCACCACCGGCCCCCGGCATCAACGTCGTCGAAGCGGTCACGGGCCGGCAGGTGTCCGTCCGGGCCCGCACGGCCCCGTCCGACCGGCCCCGCCAGTTCGATGGCGCGCTGCGGACCCTCGAGGCGCAGGCCCTCCCCTACGGCTGGGCCCTGCGCGGTGGCGACCTCGTGCTCGTCGAGGATTCCACCGGTACCGCCGTCGCCGTCCCACTGCACCGCGAGGTCAACGGCCGGGTCGCCAAGGTCGCCGCGGACGCGATCACCGTCGACGGCCAGCAGATCCGGCTCGACCCGCGGACGCTGCTCTACGTCGGCGAAGCCGTGGAGCCGCTCGTCGGCTTTACCGCCCACCACCTCCGGGCCGGCGACTCGGTCGCCCTGCAGTGCCTGGACAACCGGCGCGACGGCACCCTCACCGTGCACTTTATGCGCCTCCTGGCCCGGGCCTGATGGTGCACGTGGTCGCCATCGCGCTCGTCGCGATGTGCGTCGTGCTCACCGTCGCGTTTCTCGCCGCCCTCCGCGGCGTCGCCGAGCTGCGCCTGCGCCTAGCCCAGGACGACGGCGCGGCGGGGCCACCCAAACTGGTCATCGGGCGGCGGCTGCCGGACTCCGTCGTCGAGGCGCTGGCTGGCCTGGGCGAGCTCGGGCCGCGGTCGCTGGTCGTGCTGCTCTCGACCACGTGCGGCTCGTGCCTGCGGCTGGCCGGCGAGCTCGGTCGGGTGCAGGCGCCACTGGTCGCCTGCGTCATCGGCGAGCCGGGCCCGACGGCCGACGACGTCCGCGCGTCGGTACCGGCCGGGGTGCCGGTCATCGCCGGCGACGTGGCCCGGCAGATCCGCACCGACCTCAACCTCCACACCTTCCCGACGGCGATCGCGCAGCGCGACGGCTACATCGTCGCGACCGGCCAGGGCAGCGGCGCGGACGCGGCCGCGAACCTCGACCACCTGTGGCGGCAGGCCGTCCACGCAACCAAGGAGGCACACACATGATCCAGGAGCGCATCCGCACCACCCAGCTGACCCGCAACCGCTTCCTGGCCTTCGCCGGCACCTCGATGGTCGCCGCCGCCGTGGGGGCCTGGTTCCCGGGCCGGGCCGAGGCGGCCGTCCCCAACGGCTGCCGCGGCCTCGACGGCTGCCCGTGCTGCACCGGCTCCGGCTGCTGCGCGAAGAACTGCAAGGGCCTCACCATCTGCGGCGGCGCCCACTGCTGGCGCACCTGTGCCTACGAGGGCTCGACGCTGGTGAGCTTTAACTGCTGCGACTACAAATACACCAACAGCTCCGGCGGTACGAGCAACTGCATCTGCCGCGAGAACTGGGGCTCCTGCTGACACCCGACCGGGCCTGGCGCCGCCGCTGCTGACGCCCCGGGCCCGCCGATCCTGTGGGCCGGCGCCCGCTGGATCGCGGCAGGGCGGGGATTTTGAGTAGGCCTGTGACCATCAGACCGCGGCCGGGTTCGATTCCGATCGGGATCGAACGCCGGTTGCGGCGCACTGCAGCAAGGGCGGCCAGAAGTTGGGCCAGGCCGTTCGCGTCGTCCGTCAGGCGTAGCTGGCTAACGAGTTGACCAGCCTCGTCGATCACATCGATGTCGTGGTGGTACTCGCCCCAGTCCAGGCCCGCGTAGTATTTCATGATCGTCCAGTTTGGCGAGGGAGCGAGGTCGTAGAGCTGGTCGGACGAAGAGCTGCGTGGACAAGGCCGAGCGGGGAGTCCGCACCCTCGATCGGCTCTCGACGATCGAGACGGTCGCCGGAGCGCTCGGCGTCGCCCCAGCCGTGCTGCTCGCCGGCAGGGCCCCGCGGCAAGCTACGACCGACACCGGCAGCACGGTAGATCGGGTAAGGGCGGCGCTAGCCCGCTACGACAGACCCGGCTCAGGCAGCAAAGACCAGCCGGCGCCGTCGTTGGCGCAGCTCGACCACCAGGCACCTCACTGGATCGACCCGACCCGCGGCGCGGAAACCTAATCGGGCTCTTCACAGTCAAGGTGTTGGCCCGACGCGGGGCAATGGCGGCTCACACTGGGTCTGGCAGGTCGATGAGCGCGAGCTTGGCTGGGTCGATCACAGCGGTGATCTCGGTGATGTGGCCATCGGCGACGGTGAAGGCGAGCAGGGACAGCGGGGTACCGTTCTCGTTCCAGGAGATAACGCCGGGGCGGCCGTTGACGGTCGCTGCGTATCCTCCTGCAGCACCGCCCCCTACTTGGGCGCGGGTGGCGACATTGGTGGCTCCGAGCGTGACGAACTGGCCGTCCTGGGTGTGGACGGTGAACTTCACGTCGGGGTGGAGAACTTCCAGCAGCCGCTCGAACTGGCCCTCGCGGGCCGCGGCCAAGAACGCCTCGACCACCTCACGTTGCTGCTGTCGGTCGCTCGCGGACTGCCGGGCGGCCTGCACCTTCTGGCGGGCGCGGCTGGTGAGCATCTTGGTCGCGTCGGTGGACCTGCCGAGGATGCTGCCGATCTCCCCGTGGGGGACGGCGAACACGTCGTGCAGCACGAACGCCAGGCGCTCGTCGGGGCGCAGCGAGTCCAGGACCGTCATCAGCGCCAGGCCCACCGAGTCACCCAGCGCCACAAGCTCTTCCGCAGCCGGACCATCGTCGAGCGTCACGGCGAATTCGGGCAGATGGTCGTCGAGTGGGACTGTCGGGCGCGTGCGGCCCGAGCGTAGGAAATCAAGGCTGATGCGGCCGACCACGGTGGTCAGCCAGCCGCCGAGGTTGTGGATGGTTTCGGTGTCTTGGCGGGAGAGACGCAGCCACGCCTCCTGGACCGCGTCGTCGGCGTCGGCGTGCGAGCCGAGCACGCGGTAGGCGACGGCTGTGAGCCGGCCGCGGTGCGCCTCGAAGGCCTCGGCGATCGGGTCGGCGGAATGGTTGCCGGACATGGTGTTACCTCCCTGGAAACTGCTCCGTCATACGGGTGACGGGCACCAGCCCCGCGAGGTAACCCCGACCAAGGAGAGCATCCTGCCATGCAGAACCGACTGAAGAACAAGAACACCGACAACCCCGACGTGTGGAAGGCGGTCGGGCACCTGCAGAAGGCGATCGCCGCCGGGGGCGTCGACCCGAAGCTGCTCGCGCTGGTCCATCTGCGCGCCAGCCAGATCAACAGCTGCTCGGCGTGCGTCTACGCCAGCGTCGCCGGTGGGAAGAAGGCCGGTGATACCAACGAGCGGCTACACAACGTAGCAGCGTGGCGTGAGGCGCCGTTCTACACCGATGCGGAGCGAGCGGCACTGGCGCTGACCGAGGCCGCCACCCGGCTGCAGGACGGCGCGCAGGGAGTCACCGACGAGATCTGGGAAGAGGTAAACACCCATTTCACTGAGGAGCAGATCAGCGCGATCAACCTGGAGATCGCACTGACCAACTTCTTCAACCGGATCAACCGCACCATCAAGGAACCAGCCGGCCAGACCTGGGGCTGAGCCCCGGCGACCGGGCCCGTCGAAGGATCCCAGCGATCCCTCGACGGGCCTCCTCCGCGCCCCGGGGGTCCTTCTTCAAGTGGACGAGGTGCTTGCGCCGGCGGTGGCACCGTACGGGATAGCTCGGGTGACCGCAGTTCCCAGCGGAACGAGGGCGACCTTGCCGTCCTTGCCGCGCACGGGCCGGGCCGTACCAGTGGCAATGCCGTTGGCAGCCCCTCGTCGAGGGGCTCCGAAAGCGGCAATTAGCGTGGACCTGTGGTGTTCGAGGATCGCTTGGAAGCGCACCGGGTCGAATTGACCGGCTACTGCTACCGCATGCTCGGCTGCGCCGCCGAGGCCGAGGACGCCGTCCAGGAGACCCTGTACCGCGCTTGGAAAAACGCCCACCGATTCGACGAGCGCAAAGCTGGTCTGCGCACCTGGCTGCACCGGATCGCTACCAACGTCTGCCTCGACATGACCCGTAGCGTCCAACGGCGCGCGCTCGCGATAGACCTCGGCCCGTCCTCGCCCGCCGGGGGCAACCTCGGTGCGCCGTTGGGTGCCGCCACCTTCGTACAACCAATTCCTGACCGGCTTGTGCTGTCCGTCGGCAGCGACCCGGCCGAGCTGGCCGTGCAGCGCGAGACGATCCGGCTGGCGTTCGTCGCTGCCCTGCAGTACCTGCCGCCACGCCAGCGGGCGGTGCTCATTCTGCGCGAGGTGCTCTGCTGGTCGGCAGAAGAGGTAGCCGGACTGCTCGACAGCAGCCCGTCTGCGATTAACAGCGCCCTGCAACGTGCGCGGGCCACCATATCCACGCGGCGACCACCCGGGGGGAGTGGAGAGATCGACGAGAACTTGCTCAAGCGTTACGTCCAGGCGTTCACCACTTCCGACGTCGACGGCCTGGTGGCACTGCTCCGCGAGGACGCGACGATGTCGATGCCGCCGTTCGCGTGGTGGCTCGAAGGACGCGCCGCGATCCGTGCTGCCCTGCTGGGCGCGGCCGGTGTGTGTGGCGATGACCGGCTGGTCCGTTCTGCGGCCAACGGGTCACCAACGGTTGCTCAGTACCGCGATGGGGAGGCGTTGGGCCTGGTCATCCTGGATTGTCGCGACGGACTGATCGCGGGCGTGACGACGTACCTCGACCCGTCCCTGTTCCCGGTGTTCGGCCTGCCGATGAGTCTGGAGCCGTCGTCCCGTATGTAGTGCATGAACGACATCGTTGACATGTGGCATGACGAGCGTGGCGCGGGTGACCCGGTAGTGCTGTTGCACGGCGGGATGACCGACAGCCGCTGCTTCACCGGCAACCTCGACGGGCTTGCCGACACGTTCAAGACTTATCTGCCCGACCGGCGCGGCCATGGCCGCACGCCGGATGCGCCTGGCCCGCTCACCATCGAGCTGATGGCGCAGGACACAATCGCGTTCCTGGAAAGAACGGTCGGCGGTCCAGCCCGGCTGGTGGGTTACAGCGCCGGCGGCACAGTAGCGCTGCGGGTGGCGATGCGCCGCGCTGACCTTGTCGAGCGCCTCGTCCTGATCAGCACCGCGTACGACCTCGATGGACTGATCTTCAAGCCACAGGCGGGTGGTGCGATGCCCACCGAAATCGTTGACGCCTACGCCGAGGTGTCGCCAGACGGCCGTGACCACTTCCCGGTTGTCATCGACAAAATCGTCCATGCCGTTGCTACCGAGCCGAGCCCGGACCCTGACGACCTGCACGCCGTTACGGCCCGGACCCTCGTCCTAGCCGGGGACGACGACCTGGTCACGCTCGATCACACGGTGACGCTCTACCGGACGCTACCGACTGCCGAGCTGGCCGTGCTGCCGAATGCCAGCCATTTGCTGCTGCTGGAACACGCCGAGACGGTGCGCACCATGGTCCTGACGTTCCTGACCACGGACGCCGTCCCTACGTACATGCCCATCGCACGTGCCCACCCCACCAATGCGAATGCGTCCGGCAGCTTGCGGATCTGAGAGGGCGTTTACATCTGCGTTAGCCGGGTGTATTACATCGACAAAGGCTGCGAGCCTCGCAGCCCGGACACGAGGCAGACCCAGTGCGGTGGCGAGCGTAGATGATCCTGACGAGGAATGGAGCCTGTTTCGTCATCACGCGAACCACCTTCGAAGATGCCGGGGACTCCGCAGGCGGGTAGCCCGAGCCAGTACGCGCACGTCGCGGCATGTGAGTGGGTCATGGTCGGATGATGCGGGGTGCGCCGAGGTCTTGATTATCGATGTGGACGTCGGCGCGCTCATGCGGCCTGCATGCTTTGAAGTAGATGAGTTGCGCGTCCACGTAGCGGGGGATCTGGGTCTCAGCTCGCGGGATTCGTACCGACGCCACCGCGACGACAGCCAGAGCCGTACATCGATGCGGGCTGACCTCGTGATCCGCGCCGGCAGGCCTCAGTCCAACAGCCGGCACCAGCCAGTCGGGAGGCTGGAGGCTTGACCTCTCCGGTATCCACTGGGAGGTCACACCGCACCGCATAAGCGCATCACCGCAGGTCAGAGCCCTCGTCTATGCCCGGCGTCGGCGAGCACTTCGGACGCGGAGACCACTTCGCCAACCTGCACCCAATCTGCTCCCAGTTGCAAGGCCGGGCCAACCAGCGGCTCCTTACCTCCTTGACCTGCGCGCACTCCCCTGCCAGGTGACATAGGTAGTTATCGACTGCTGTGCAGAACCGCGGAGCACTCCGCGGTGAAACAGGACGCCGCACCTGCTCTGACCTACGGAAACGTGGAGCCGCAGGCAGAGGTGGGTGCAGTTGACGCACGTTGGGCGCAGTTCAGAGCCGTTCAGGGCACCCCGCTGCTCCCGACCTGCTCCCCCGACCAACGGTTCGTACCGGCCAGTCGAAGCCGCGACGGTCTCGGCCTGCGGGACCCCGATTGTGCTGTTCACGAAGCGAATGCTGTTTGCTGCGCATCGGCCAGACAGCGGTTTTGAACAGCGGCAGATCCGGCTGCCGGTACACCGCTTCCCAGCGCTGTGACCGAAAGACGGTGAGAGAATCCCCGATTGGGTTAGACGTGGCCGGTCCAGGGTTGCCCCACGCCCGTGCGCACCACGCTGCGCCCACACGGCAGGTCAAGAACATCGATCAGACTGGGATCCTCGTTGGCGGCATGGTGCAGGTGCCCGACTTTGCCGTTGCTGCCGCTCGCGTCGGAGGCCCCGATCAACTGCCAGACTCCGTCGTCCGCGTCGTGACTGACGAAAAGAACAGGCTCATGGCGTTCGAACACCTCGGGGGTCTGGATACAGACGGTGCCAAGCAGCCAGTGCCGCATCCACCAGGCTCGCCGATCGTGCTGCATGACGTGGTCGGTGACCCACCAAACGAACGGCAGATCCTCGTGGGCACGCGACTGCACCGCGGTCAGGTCCGGACCACCCTCCGGGACCCGCTCGAACGGCTCGTCGACGAGCGAGAACGCGTGAGCACCTTCATTCGCGAAGATGACGGCGTGGAAGGTGCCACCCCCGGGATTGCCGGCACCAATTCCCACGGACAGACGGGCGACGTGCGGGTCCGAGCCGGTGGTCCAGCCGAACGCGTATGAAGCCAGCTCACCGCGCGGCCCCACGAACTCGCCGAAAGCCCGCCGGTCCATGCCTCTTGCGTCGGCCGTCGGCGCTTCAACGAGCGCACCTTCCAGCACCTGGATCTCCACGGCGGCAACATATCTGAGCGAGAGAATCATGCCGCAGGCGCACGCCACCACCACCTAGCGCGCCGTCTCGGCGACGACCGCCGGCAGTGAACGGATCAAGCCCGGCCAACGGTGAATGATGGTGCGGCACCGGTCAGGGGCGGTCATGCAGGAACCATGCATCGCCCTGGGTAAGCGCGATAGCAAGTTGCCATTGTTCGCACTGGAAGCTGCCACCGATGGCCATCTGCTGCCCGGCGAGTTCCCACGCCTGTGTGCCCGGGCGCGGCCGGCGTTGGGCGGTGAACTGCAGCATGGTGCCCCAAGCCGCGATGAGGGCGGCGCCCCACCCCTGCTCCCACTGCCACATGGCCGCTGCCAACGTCGGAATACCGTTGACGCGGGTCGCTCCGAAGTAGGCACCCAGCCGGGGGCCAGCCACTGCGACGTCGTAGGCAGCAGCACCAGCTGCACCTCGGGCCAGGTGTTCCATCTGCTCGTGCCGACAAGGTATTCGGACACGCGGAAGTCCTGGAAGGCGAGTTCCGGATCGGCGAGTACGGGGTTCTCCTGGGCCAAGCGCAGCACCAGGTCAGGGATCTCATCGCTGATCCGTAGCCGTATCTGCTGGTTCGGGTAGGTCCAGCGTCGGCGGACCGGCCGGCGATGCCAGGGCAACAGAGTCGCCGGGTGACGATCCGGTGAGCCCTTCGCCGGGTTCGACCGGGTGAGGTAGCCGTTATCGGCGTTGGCTCTCGGTTCAGCGTAAGTCGATCTCGACCTGGTGCTCCGCGAGCAGGTCCAGCAGATACTCAAGGGTGGTGGCCGGATGCAGCCGACGGCGGTCGTAGCCAGCGACGAGGTGCTCGCGGGCGACGGCCGAGTTGTGCCACACCAGCAGAAACGGTGTCCGTGCGCCGAACCCTCCGCCAAGGCAGTCGTCGAGGGCGTCGAGGTTCCAACCGAAGTATCCGCCGGGGCCGTTGATCGCCTCGCCGATCGCGCAGTAGAACCCTTCAATGTCGGTGACGAACCGGCCGTCGAGGTCATACGTGGCGCAATGTGGACCGGCGAGTGGGCGGACCACCGGACCGTCGGCCACCAGTCAGCCCTTGAGCCATGACCCGGAGCACCCTCTTGTGACACGGGCACCGGTAGTACCAGCTCCTTGCCTATCCAGCAGGCCCCACTGGGGACCGCAAATCAGGCCACACAGCCGGTCGGTCATGGCGGGCTGAGCCAGACCCACCCGGCCTGCTCCCAATCTGCTCCCAATTGTAAGCCGCACATGCGGCAAAGCCCGTTACCGACCATCTCGGCAACGGGCTTCTGACCTGCAGAAACTAAGGGTGGGCGATGCTGGTATCGAACCAGCGACCTCTTCGGTGTGAACGAAGCGCTCTCCCACTGAGCTAATCGCCCTCAGCGACGATGACTCTACCCGATCGTGGAACCAGAACGGAAACCCGGGGTCACTGCGGCGCCAGCCGCTGCTTGACGATGGCGACCAGGTCGATGCCGAAGCTGTACTTGAGTGAGAGCCACACCACCGCGGCCACGAAGACCAGGCCGACGGAGCCGAGCACGATTCGCACCGGTAGCGACTGCCGCGTCACCCACTGCGTCCAACCGTGCACATGACGGCGGGTGAATTCGAGCAACTGTCGGGCCCAGTGGTATTCGACGGCCCAGATGCCCAGACCGGCGATGACCAGCAGCCAACCCGGCCCGGGCAGCGGGATGAGGGCGATGCCGATGGTCACCACCACCGCGCCGGCGATCGCGATGAAGATCTTGAGGGCGATCCGGCCGGTGGGGTTGGCGCGGATCAGGTCGAGGGTGGTGGCGATCCGTTCCCGCCAGCGGGGGCGTCGTGGGGGGTCGGCCACGACGATGAGGCCACCGGCACCACTGCCGGACCGGTCGGCACCGTTACCTCCGCCGGCCCGGTCGGCGCCGCCACGGCCGGAACGTCCGGCGTCCGGCGACGGTCGACCAGGCCGCTCGGGCTGCTCCATCGGCACTTCGTACCCCCGCTTTTCGGCTGCTCCGACCGCGACTTTCGGTGGGCCGGACGCCGCCGCCAGATCCAATGAGGATCGTTCCGTGACCATTTCACCCCCCAGTGTCGCCCGGGCCCGTCACTGCAACGGTCGACTGGACGTTACCGGAGTAAGTCGACGACTGAACCACCCGATGCCGGGCGGGATCACGCACTGGGCAGAACCGGAAATCCTACATGAATCCTCACATTCACGTGGCCTTTCCGTTCCCCTTCCCACCACTGGGTGAAGTCAGCGTATGGCGGAGCGTAGCCAGAGGTAGCACCTGAGTATGGGAAAAGCGGGACACGCGCGTTCCGCAGCGGTGCCGGGGGGAGAACGTCCATGAGTGTCATTCGACCGACGACCGTAGAGGTCGAGACGTCGCTAAGGCTCGTCGCGCCTGACGCCACCGCATTGCCGGTGCGTGCCAGTCTGCGTTACGACCCTGCTGACCCGTATGCGGTCCATGTCCTGTTCCACGCCGAATCGGCGGGTGGCGAGGCGGTGAGCTGGTCCTTCGCTCGCGAACTGCTGGTCACCGGCCTGGACGAGCCAGCCGGTATCGGGGATGTGCGGGTCTGGCCCTGGGCCACCCCGCGCGGCGACTTCGTCGCGCTGGCCCTCTCGTCACCGGACGGCAACGCCCTCTTCGAGGTGCCGCGCAGCGTCCTGGTGCGTTTCCTTCGACGGACCTACGTCGTCGTCCCGCGCGGCCGCGAGGCCGAACACCTGGACGTCGACACGGCGGTGAACCGGCTGCTCGCCGGTCGCTGAAACACCGGCCACGACCGGTGCCGCGCGGACCTGCCGAGTCCGCGCGGCTCCGGCACACCCGGGGGGTACGCGGACAGCGTCGCGCCCGGGGCGGTGCTCAGCCGTGCGTGGTGATGCCGCCGTCGACGGGGATGACCGCGCCGGTGAGGTACGCGCCGGCCCGCGAGGACAGGTAGATGGCCGTGCCGGCCATGTCGTCGGGGCGCCCGATGCGGCCCAGCGGCACCTGCTGCTCGATGGTGGCCCGGCTCGTCGGGTCGTCCAGCGCGAACGCCATCATCTTGCTCTCGAACGGGCCGGGCGCGATGGCGTTGACGGTGATCTGCTCGCCGGCCAGCTGGTGGGCCAGGCTGCGGGTGAGCATGTGCACGGCGGCCTTGGTGGCCGAGTACGCGTACACCTCCATCCACGGCACCCGTACGCCGTCGATCGAACCGATGTTGATCACGCGGGCCGGGTCGTCGGCGCTGGCGGCGGCGCGCAGGGCCGGCAGCAGCGCGGTCGTCAGCCGGAAGACGGCCTTGACGTTGACCGCCCAGAGCTTGTCGAACGCGGCCTCCGGGTAGTTCTCCAGCGGCGCGCCCCAGGTCGCACCGGCGTTGTTGACAAGCACGTCGAGGCGACCGACCCGCTCCCGCACGGCGGCGGCGAGCCCCTCGGCGCCGGCGTCGTCGCCGAGGTCGGCCGGGATGGCCTCGCAGCGACCCTCGGCGGAGAGCTCCTTGGCGACGGCCTCGCAGACATCCGCCTTCCGGGACGAGATGATCACTCGCGCGCCGGCCCGGACGAAGCCCTGGGCGATCATCAGACCGATGCCCCGTGATCCGCCGGTGACCAGGACCGTCTTGCCTTCGACCGAGAACAGCTGCGTCATGTCCATCCCATCGCGAGTCGGCGGGTCCGCCGGTCCGGCGGGCGGCGGGGCACCGGACGGATCGAACCCGGGCGGCGCTACCGCCGGGTAACGTAGCCCGGTTCTCGGGATCGCGACAAGCCCGCGAGGGCGCGCCGGGTCGGCTGCGACCGCAGCGGCGGCCAGGATGCGGTGACCTGCGGTTCGGGCTACCGTCGCAGGCGATGGCCTTCACCGATCCCTCCCCCGCGCCACCGATCGGAACAGCGCCACCCGCACCCGACGAGATCGCCACCTTCGCGCTGGCTGACCTGGCCAATGACCCGGGCTGGCGCCGACCGGTGCTCGTCGAACGGGAGTTGCTGATCCTCACCACGCGTGGCCACGGCGACGCCGAGCTGGACTTCCACCCGCTGTCGTGCCGGCCGGGCACGCTGCTGCGGGTCCGCGCCGGCCAGGTGCTGCGCTGCGCCGGCCCCCAGTTCGACGCGACGGTGGTCGGCTGGGATCCCGAGGCACTCCGCGGCTTCGACGTCGACCCGGACGCGCCGACCTGGCGGCAGCTGGCCGGTGAGGACGAGGACGCCGTGATCAGCGAGGTGAGTCAACTCTCGGTGGACTGCCAGCGGCACGGCCACCGCCCCTCCGCCCGCACCCTGCTCCGTCACCAGCTCGCCGTGCTGCTACTGCGCCTGGCCCTGCCCGACGAGGACCAACCCGCGTCGCGGCCCGAGGTGGAGACGTTCCAGCGGTTCTGCCGGGAGGTGGAGCACGGCTATCAGCACACCCGGCGGGTGGAGGACTACGCGGCCGACCTCGGCTGCTCGGTGCGGACCCTGACCCGGGCCTGCCTGGCCGTCACCGGGCGCAGCGCCAAACAGGTCATCGACGAGCGGGTCGCCCTGCAGGCCGGTCGGCTACTCGCCGCCACCGACGAGCCGATCGCCCGGATCGGCCGGAACCTCGGCTTCTCCGAGCCCACGAACTTCGGCCGCTTCTTCACCCGGGAGGTGGGGGTCAGCCCCGGAGCGTTCCGGGCCGCCCGGGACCAGCCGCCCGGTCGGGTCGTCCGGCCCCGAGCGCCCAGGGAGGCGACGAGCGCCAACGGCGGCAGATTCCGAGCCGGTGTTCCCGGCGAGCCCGCCAACGGTGGTCACGCCGCCCGACCCTGGTAGCCCACCGGCCAAGGGAGCGGCGGCAGCCGGGCATGATGGCAGTGTGCAGATCTCCGCGCGCGGCGACTACGCGGTACGGGCGGCGCTCAGCCTCGCCACCGCGTACCCCTCGCTGTTGTCCACCCAGGCCATCGCCGCGGAGCAGGACCTGCCCCGCAAGTTCCTCGAGGCGGTCCTGGCCGATCTGCGTCGGGCCGGCATCGTCCGCGCCCAGCGCGGCGCCGAGGGTGGCTACGCGCTCGCCCGTCCGCCGAGGGAGGTGACCGTCGGCGCGGTGCTGCGCGCCGTGGAGGGCCCACTGGCCGGGGTGCGGGGCCTGCGCCCGGAGGAGACCCGGTACGAGGGCTCGGCGGAGAACCTGCCCGGCCTGTGGGTGGCGGTGCGCGCCGCCGTGCGGCGAGTGGTCGACGAGGTGAGCCTCGCCGAGATCCTCAGTGGCCGACTGCCCGCCCACGTCCGCAAGCTCACCGCCCTGCCCGACGCCTGGGAGCCACGCTGACCCGGTGCCGCGTCACAGCGTCCGCACCACCTCCGAGGTGCTGAGCCGGGGCAGGCGGTCGCGCCAGGCGTCGGGGCCGGGGTGGCCGACGTTCATCAGCAGCAGCGTCTCGTACCGGCCGTCGGGAAAGAACTCCCGGGTCACGCCGGCGGCGTCGAACCCGGCCATCGGGCCGGCGGCGAGCCCGGCCGCGCGTACGCCCACCAGCAGGTAGCCGATCTGGAGGGTCGCGTTGAACCGGGCCTGCTCGGCTCGCGCCTCCCGGTCGGTCAACCAGTCCCGGGCCTGGGGGCGGTGCGGATACAGCTCGGGCAGCCGATCGTGGAAGTCGACGTCGGCGGCGAGCACCGCGACCAGCGGCGCGCTGGCCGTCTTCGCCCGGTTACCCGACGAGAGGTACGGCAGCAGCCGTTCCCGGGCCGGGGCCGAGCGCAGCAGCAGCACCCGCAGCGGCTGGCCGTTGAACGCGGTCGGCCCGTACCGGATCAGGTCGTGGATGGCCTCGACCTGAGCGTCGGTGACCGGCTCGTCGGTGAACGTGTTGGCCGTGCGGGCCGCCCGGAACAGCAGATCCTGGGCGGCCCGGTCCAACGCGAGCAGATCGGGTGTGGCGGACACGCTCATGCCGACACCGGGGCCGGCGCGGCGTACGCGCTTGCCGGTCGGGGCAGCCCGCAGTGCTCGCGCAGGGTGCGGCCGCCGTACGCGGCGGTGGCGAGGGTACGCAGGACGGCACGACGGGGTGGGGACATGGAGGTCTCCTGGTCTGTGCACGAGAGAGGTGCAGAACGCCCGGGTGCGGGGCGGGGGGCACGCTGCTCCGCGTTGAGCGCGGGCGGTGAGAGTGCGGCGGTGGAGCCGAGCCGGACGGACCGGTCAGCTCAACAGAGGGCGCTCGCGTGCCGGACCAGGTCGACGTGCACGCGAGCGGTAAGGAAAAGCTCATCCCGCTGCGACATGTACCCCATGCTGCCGGCGCTGGGATCGGCCGGTCAACGGACTTCCAGAAAGTGAGATCTATGTCGCTGATTATGTTGAGAGCCGCCTCCAGCACTGTTAACCGCCGCGCAACACCTACCTGCCTGGTAGGGATTGCCGCGCCGCGGCGAGCCACCGTCCACCCGGGACCGCGAGGGGGTTTCGGAATTCGCCGGTTCGGGCATGTTCGATCTCGACACGGCAGGGAACGGTGACGAGGGGAGTCCTCCGATGGGCCTCATGTTTCGCAAGCGCAAGAAGATCGGTCCGATCATCCTGAACTTCACCGAGAACGGCTTCTCCTCGTGGAGCATCAAGATCGGGCGCTGGTCCTGGAACTCCAAGGCGCGGGCGCACCGGGTCGACCTGCCGGGTCCGCTGTCCTGGAAGCAGAACAAGTCCCGGTCCTAGCGATCCGGGAGTCGAGCGGGGTGCCGGTGTATACACCGGCACCCCGCTCGGCGTCCGAGGGCGTACGAGCCGTCGACCCCGCCCGGACGGGTGGGCGGCTCTCGTAACCCATCGGTCAGCGCAACGGAGTGATGATCTCGTCGCCGGCCAACCTGCCGGACTCGCGTTCGCGGCGCACGTCACCCGCGTCGAGCAGGTCGGCCAGCGCCAGATTGGCGTCGGCGGCACGGTAGACGGTCCCGGTGAGTGTGTGCCGACGCAGCTCGGTGACCGGTCGTGGCCCACCCCGGCGCAGTTCGGCAAGCAACTCGCGGGCCAGCGGTTCCAGGTCCGGGTGCCCGGCCACGTCGACCGTCGCGCCCGCCGGGTCGCGGTAGCGCACGTCGAGGTCGGCGCCGACCGCCCAGAGCGCGTCGCGGACCGCCTCCAGGCTCCGGTCCGAGCGGCTGCCGAAGGAGATCACACCGGCTGCCCGGTCGCCCGGGAATACCGGCACGACCTCCGCGACCAGCGGGAACCCGGCAGCGTCGAGGGCGTCGCGGGCGCCGCTGCCGGCGTGCAGCAGCACCTCCCCCGTGCGGCCGTTGCTCGCGGCGGTGAGCAGCTCCGGGGTCACGGGGTCGGGCAGGTCCAGGAAGCAGAACAGCGGGGCGCCGGCCGCGCCGGCCGCCTTCAGCGCGACCGGCAGCCGGTCCGGAGTGCCGGGCAGCAGGTGGACGGTGACCTCGGCGGGCAACTCCGCCTCGACCCCGCCGAGCCGGGCCGGCAGGTCGGCCGCACCGTCGGCCAGCACCAGCACGGTCACCCGCCGGCCGCGCAACTGGTCGGCGTGGCCGGCAACCGCGCGCAGCGCGGCCTCCGCACCGCCGCCATCGGCACCGGCCCAACACAGCGCGAGGGTGGCCCGCCGGGAACGTTGCAGGGCCGCGGGCAGCCAGGTCGTCAACTGGCGGACCAGCAGCTCACGGAGAAGGTCGGTGGTCCGGTCGGTCGGCATCGTTCCGTTCTACCGTATGGCCTCCTCAGGCCGGGACGGAGATCCCCACCCCACCCCGGGTCTGCCCGCCGTAGCGCTGCCGCTCGGCGGCCAGATCGAGCCGGCCGATCTGCTTGCGGGCGGCCAGCGTCGCACCGTCGAGCAGGTCGGCCGGAACCAGCCAGACGATCTCGAACTCCAGACCGTCCGGGTCCTGCCCGTAGAGGCTCTTGGTCGTGCCGTGGTCGGAGGTGCCGACCAGCGCGCCGGCGGCGACGAGCCGCTCGGCGGTGGCGGCCAGCTCGTCGAGGGTGTCCACCTCCCAGGCGAGGTGGTAGAGCCCGACGGTGGCCCGGCCGGCGGTCGACCGCCCGGCGCCGGCGCCGATCTCGAACAGGCCGAGGTCGTGGTCGTTGGTGGAGTCGGGGGCCTGGAGGAAGGTGGCGCCCCGGAAGCCGTCCGGGGTCATCGCCACCGGGCGGAAGCCCAGCACGTCGCGGTAGAAGGCGACGCTGCGGGCGAGGTCACTGACGTACAGGACCGCGTGGTTGAGCCGGTGGATACCCATGACGCCAGGCTAGCGCGAATTAGTTGAGCTCTCAACCATTCGGGCTATGATGGCGGTCATGACCCGCTGGCTGGACTCCGACGAGCAATGCACCTGGCGCGCGTTCCTCACCGCCTCCCGCGGGCTGATGGACACGCTCGACCGCGAGCTGCAACGCGACGCGGGCATGCCGCACGCCTACTACGAGATCCTGGTCCGGCTCTCCGAGACCCCCGATCGTCAACTGCGGATGAGCGACCTGGCCGAGGCGACCGGGTCGTCGCGCAGCAGGCTCTCGCACGCGGTGGCCCGGCTGGAGTCCGCCGGCTGGGTGCGCCGCGAGGAGTGCCCCACCGACCGGCGTGGGCAGGTCGCGCTCCTCACCGACGCCGGCTTTGCCACCCTCGCGGCCGCCGCACCCGGCCACGTCGAGGGGGTACGCCGGCACCTGTTCGACGCGTTGAGCCCGGCTCAGGTCGACCAGTTACGCCGGATCAGCGAGACCCTGGCCGAGCACCTGACGAGATCCTGACCGATCGACACCGGCGCGGGTCTTGTACTTACCGTCGTCAGATGAGCACGATGGGGCGTGTCCTCCGGCTTCGGTGAACTGACTGATCAGGCGCACCAGCTCGTGTCCGCCGGCGATCTGCCCGGCGCGCAGCGACTGCTCTCCGACGCGCTCACCGACGCCGACCCTCGCCCGGCCAACGCCACCGGAGAGCTGGCCGAGGCGGCCAGCCTCCAGGCGCGGGTGCTGGTGGCCCTCGGCGAGCCCCACTCCGCCCGAGGCTGGGCCGCCTTCGCGTACGCGGCCACCAACCGGCTGCACGGCCGCTCCGACCCGCGCACGGTGGCCGCCGCCGCGACCCTGGCCGCGGTGCTGCACCGGGTCGGCAGCCACTCCCGCGCCGCCCGGCTCTATCAGGAAGTCATCATCGAGCTGACCGCACAGGACGGCCCCGAGTCGCTGCGGGTGCTCGCCGCCCACGCCGACCTGGCCACCGTCGAGTACGCCCGCGGCCAGTGCACGGTGGCCCGCGACCGGCTCCAGGACGCCTGGGAGCTGCACCGCGAGGTGTACGGCGACGGGCACCCCAGCGGCATCAAGATGCTGGCCCGGCTCGGCGCGATGCAGCGCGACTGTGGGCAGTTCGCGGAGGCGCACGACAACCTGGCGCTGGCCCGTGAGCTGTGCCGGCAGCACCTGCCCGCCGACGACCCGCTGGCCGCGCAGGTGGCGGCGCTGGCACGGGCGGCAGCCAACCCCGACCACGCCTGCGCCGACAACGCGCCCACCGCCCGGGACACTCCGACGGTGCCGGCCGCCCGCACCCCGCCGCACAGCGGTGGGCGCGTTGAGTCCGGCTACCACCCGTCGGAGCCCCCAGCGCACGGCGGCTCGGCGGCGGGCGCGGGTGGAGTTCTGGCCGGTGGCGGGCCTTTCGCCGGCGGCGGCGCCGTACCGAATCCGCGGGTGCCGGCCGACGAGCCAGGCGAATCGGCGAACTCGTGGTGGCCACCCGATCCGAGCGACGAGCCGTCGCCCCACCCCGACGAGCCGCCCGTGCCCCCGTCCGTGTTCGGCCTCGCCGGCGGCGGCACCGAGGAGGCGTCGGGGGTGTACCGGCTACACCCACCCGGTGCGCCGACCGAGCCCGACGCGCCGGGCGAGCCGTACACGCCGGGCGAGCCGTACAGCTCCGCCGAGCCGTACAGCTCCGCCGAGCCGTACACGCGAGGTGAGTCGTACACGCCAGGTGAGTCGTACACGTCGGTCGAGCCGTACACGCCGTCCCGGTTGTTGCCGGTGCCGGTACACCGGGCGCCGCCGGCGCAGCGTAGGCGGCTGGTGCCGGTGCTGGTGGGCGGCGTGATCGTGGTCCTGTTGGGTGCCGCGGCGGTGATCGCCGGGGTGGCGCGGGTCGGCGACCGCGACAACCAGGCACCCCCGCCGGCCACAAATTCCCCCGCCGTCGGCCCGACCGCCACGGGCGCGCCCGCCACCAGCAGCGCTGCCCGGCCCGGTGCGGCGTCGCCCGTCGCCGCGCCGCCGGCCGCGACACCCGGCACCCCGCCGGGCACGGTGACCCTGAGCGACAACCGGGACAACATCACCCTGCGCTGGGCCTACCCGGCCGGCGGTGAGGGACCGGTGGTCGTCTCCGGCGGTCGGGCCGGTCAGGGCAAGAGCGCCTTCGCCACCCTGCCCGCCGGCACCACCAGCTACGTCGTGTACGGGCTGGGCCGCACCAACGACTACTGCTTCACGGTGGCCGTCGTCTGGTCCACCGACACCGTCGCCAGCGCCAACGAGGTCTGCACCCGCCGCCGCTGAGCGTGCGAGCCGACTCGTCGCGGCCACTCGTCACCGCGCGTCAGCGGTCGGCTCGTGGCCTCCGTCGGTTGGCAGGACCGGCAGCAACAGCCGCACCCGCAGCCCTCGCTGGTCGTTGCCGTCGGTGAGGGTGATGCTGCCACCGGCGCGGCGCACCAGCTCCCAGACGATGGCCAGGCCCAGGCCGGCACCACCGTCGTTGCGGGCCCGCCCGTCGTCCAGACGGGTGAACCGGCCGAAGACCCGGTCCCGGTCGGCGACCGGAATCCCCGGGCCGTCGTCGGTCACCGTCACCAGGTGGTACGCCGCCTCGTGGGGTCTCGCGGGCGTCGCCTCGGCCGCCAGCAGGACGCTGCCGGTCGCGTGCCGGAGCGCGTTGTCGACCAGGTTGGCCAGCACCCGGCGCAGCTCATCGGCGTTCCCGACGGTCCACAGCGGGCCGGACGGCGGCACCACCCGCACCGGCGGCGACGGGTACCGGGCGGCCACCTCGGTCAGCAGGGCGCCCACCTCCACCGACCCGGTCCCCCGGCCCGGTGGCGTCTCGTCCAGCCGGGCCAGCAGCAGCAGGTCGTCGACCAGCCGGCTCAGCCGTTCGGTGTCGGCAAGCAGGTTGGTGGTCACGGCCGACCAGTCCGTCCGCCCGGCGAGGCGCTGAGCCACCTCCAGCTCGGTGCGGATGTTGGTCAACGGGCTGCGCAGCTCGTGCGCCGCATCGGAGACGAACGCCCGCTGCCGGACCCGGGCGGACTCCAAGCGGTCCAGCATGCCGTTGAGGGTGACCGCCAACCGATGGATCTCGTCGGCCGAGGCGGGCACCGGCAGGCGGCCGCTTCCGGCCCGCCCGGTGATCTCCTCGGCACCCTGCCGCAGCGCCTCCACCGGACGCAGGGTCGCACCGACCACCCGCCAGGCCACCCCGGCCAGCACGGCCACCAGCAGCGGGAACGCCACCAGCAGGATGGCCCGGACCACGTGCGTGCTGTGGCGCACGTCGGCCATCGAGCGGGCGACCAGCACCGTCAGCGGGTCAGCCGGGGTGCCGGCGGGTACGGCGACGACCCGGACCGGGCCGGCGAGCCCGACCCGCTCCGCCGGCACCTCCAGCCGCTGTCGGCCGTCACGGGTCAGCCGTTCTGGGCGGACCATCGACACCAGCCGATCCGCGTCGATCGAGGCGGCCCGGATCCGCCCGTCGGCGTCGATCACCTGGACGCGTACCTGTCCGCCGGCCACCGGCAGCGGATCGGGCAGCGCGTCCTCGGCGGCGAGCAGGGCGACCGCGTCGGCGGTACGGAACGCCTCGGTGTCCACGGTGCGTTGCAGCACGAAGCTCAGCGCGCCGAGCAGCACCACTCCCCCGAGGGCCAGCCCGACCGCCAGGCCGACCACCCCGATCGCCATGAGACGGCCGCGCAGCCCGAGCACCGGCGGCCGGCCGCGCAGCCCGAGCACCCGCGGCCGGCCGCGCCACAGACGGCGGGGGCGCACCGGACCAGCGGCGTCCGCCGCAGCCGACCTCGGAACTGTGACGGCGGCGGCAGAGTCGTCCGGCGCGGCCGGCTCGGCGGCGGCAGGCTCCACGGCGGCAGGCCCACCGGTGGTCGGTCCGGCCGGCGCGTCGGTGCTCACGTCGCCAACCGGTAGCCGGCGCCCCGCACGGTCTCCAACCGGTCCCGGCCGAGCTTGCGGCGCAGGTAGCCGACGTACACCTCGACCGCGTTCGGAGCGGTCTCGAGGCTCGCGTCCCAGACGTGGTCCAACAGCTCGATCTTGGAGACGACCTGACCGGGCCTGCGCATCAGATAGTCCAGCAGCGCGAACTCCCGCGCCGTCAGGGCAACCTCCGCGTCGGCCCGGGTGACCCGCCGCCGGGCCGGGTCCAGCCGCAGGTCACCGACCGCGAGCACCGCCGGGCGTTCCGGCGCCCCCCGGCGCAGCAACGCCCGCAGGCGAGCCAGCAGCACGACGTACGAGAAGGGCTTGGTGAGGTAGTCGTCGGCGCCACAGTCGAGGCCGTCCGCCTGGTCGTACTCGCCGTCCTTGGCGGAGAGCATCAGCACCGGCAGCCAGTGCTGCTCGGCGCGCAGCCGCCGGACCAGTTCGTAGCCGGACAGGCCGGGCAGCATCACGTCGAGGATCATGGCGTCGTACCCGCCGTGCCGGGCGGCGTCCAGGCCGGCCGGGCCGGTCGCGGCGACATCCACCACGAACCCCTCCGCCTGCAGACCGCGTTGCAGGGCAGCCGCCAACCGCGCCTCGTCCTCCACCACCAGCAACCGCACGATCCAAGGGTGCCACCTGGGTCAATCGAGGCAACCCGGTGTCCTCAGCACGTTCACAGCGATGACCGGGCAGGATGGTCGCAGGAGGTGCCACCATGTCCGTTCTGAGAAGCCGTCCCATCCTGCGCTGGCTGGTCCCGGCGACCGCCGCCGTAGCCGTGATCGGTGGGGGCGCGGCCATCGGCACGTTCGCCGCCGAGGCAGAGCCGAGCCTGCCACCGCGTACCGCCGCACAGCTCCTGGTCGACCTGCAGACCTCCCGCCTGGAGGGGCTGTCCGGCACCGTCGTGCAGCGAGCCGACCTCGGTCTGCCGCCGGTGGTCGGGCTGGTCGGCGGCAACGACCTGACCACCCTGCTGACCGGTACGCACACCCTGCGGGTCTGGTACTCCGGGCCGGAGCGGCAGCGGGTCGCGCTGCTGGACACCCTCGGCGAGCGGGACCTGATCCGCAACGGCCGCGATCTCTGGACGTGGGAGAGCCGCACCAACACCGCCAGCCATCGCACGCTCGGCGACGCCGAGGCGGGCAAGCCGGCACCGGAGGCCCAGCCGCATTTGCCGGCCACCCCGCAGGAGGCCGCCGACCTGGCTCTCGGCGCGATCGACCCGAGCACCCAGGTCACCGTCGGCCGTTCGGCCACCGTCGCCGGCCGGGACGCGTACGAGCTGGTGCTCCAGCCGCGCGACAAGGACTCGCTGGTGCACCAGCTGCGCATCGCGATCGACGCCAAGCAGCACGTGCCGTTGCGTTTCGAGGTGCTCGCCGAGGGCAGTGACCAGCCGGCGTTCGAGGTGGCCTTCACCCAGGTCGACTACCGGCGTCCCGACGCCGACCAGTTCACCTTCAACCCGCCGCCCGGGGTGACCGTCAGCGAGGAGACCGCCGAGCGGCCAGGGGCGGCCGGGCCGCGCCACTCCGCGCCGGCCGGTGATCCGCAGGTACGCGCCGTCGGCGCCGGCTGGACCACCGTGCTGGTCGCCCGCGTCGGCGGCGCCACCGCCGGCAAGCCGGCCGGCGCCCCGGCCGAGGCGCCGGACGCGGCCGTGTCGAAGCTGCTCGGCGGGCTGCCGGCGGTCAGCGGGAACTGGGGCAGCGGCCGTCTGTTGACCGGCAAGCTCTTCAGCGTGCTGCTCACCGACGACGGCCGGATCCTCGCCGGCGCGGTGACGCCGGAGCGGCTCTACCAGGCCGCCCGCAGCTGACCTACGGCCGTCGCGCCGGCTCGACCCCACGGGTCGGGCCGGCGCGGTCGTCGCGCTCAGGGAGCGGCGGTCACTCCGAGGGCGGTGAGGAACGCGTCGGCGAGCACCGCGTGACCGGGCAGGTGGGGATGCACGCGGTCGTCGGCCCAGCGCTTCGCCGGGCTGACGGCCAGCACCCGGTCGAACGCCGCCTGGGTGGGCACGTGCACCGCGTCGAACTCGGCGGCCAGCGCGGCCACCACGGCGGCGTACCGGTCGGTGTCGGCGCGTTGCGGGTCGCCGCGGTCGGGCTCGATGAAGAACGGGTCGCCGAGGATCAGCCGGCAGCCTGTGGCGTCCACCGCCTGTCGGAGCAGGTCGCGCAGGGTGCGCTCGTACTCGTCGATGCCGACCGCGTCGTCCGGCCAGCCGTCGTAACGTCGCCAGATGTCGTTGATGCCGACCATCACGGAGAGCCAGTCCGGGTGCTGGCCGATCGCGTCGTCCGCCCAGCGGGCGGCCAGGCGCCGGACGGTGTCCCCGCTGACACCCCGGTTGACCCACTGCAGCTCCGCCTCGGGGTGGCGGGCGTCGACCAGGGCGCGGACCAGGCTGACGTAGCCGTCGCCGTACGGCGCGGCCACGTCCCGCCGCCCGCAGTCGGTGATGCTGTCGCCGATGAAGACCACCCGTTGCCCGGTCCGCAGGATCATCCGCCGCCACCTCGCGATCACCGGGCGCGTCGGCCCGTCCGGCTTGGTCCGAGCCGCTCAGACGCGCTATCTTCAACAGTTCGAGGACACAAAAAAGAACGGCTGATAGCCGTTCCTGCAAGCGATTCTAATCTATGGGGAGACGGCTTGTCAAGGCACTCCGGCGGTTCCGGCGAATTGCCGCTCGACGACGAGATCGGTCGCGAGCAGGAGTACGTCTCGATGCTCTACGACCGGCTGGACGGTCTGCGTGAGCAGGCCGCCCACCGGCTCACCGACGAGCTGCGCAGCACCGGCGGCACCCTGCAGGACCGCTCCCAGCGAGACAGCTCCGTGGCGATGTACGCCGACCAGGTCGAGCAGTTCTCCGCCGTGGAGAACGGGCTCTGCTTCGGCCGCCTCGACGGCGATGACGACACCCGCCACTACATCGGCCGGATCGGCATCTTCGACACCACGGGCGACTACGACCCCCTGCTGATGGACTGGCGGGCACCCGCCGCCCGCCCGTTCTATCTCGCGACCGCCGCCAACCCGCAGGGGGTACGCCGCCGCCGGCACCTGCGTACCCGGCAGCGCAAGGTGACCGGGCTCAACGACGAGGTCCTCGACATCGACAGCGCCGCTCCCGACGCCCACGAGGAGCTGACCGGCGAGGCGTCGCTGTTCGCCGCGCTCAACGCCGGCCGCACCGGTCGGATGCGCGACATCGTGGAGACCATCCAGGCCGAACAGGACCGGATCATCCGCGCCGAGCTGCCCGGGGTAATGGTGGTCCAGGGCGGCCCGGGCACCGGCAAGACCGCGGTGGCGCTGCACCGGGCGGCGTACCTGCTCTACACACACCGGCGGGAGCTGTCCAGCCGGGGCGTGCTGCTGGTCGGCCCGAACGCGACCTTCCTGCGCTACATCTCCCAGGTGCTGCCGACGCTGGCCGAGACCGGCGTGCTGCTGCGTACCCAGGGCGACCTGTTTCCCGGGGTCAGCGCGCAGCGGACCGAGCCGGCCGAGGCCGCCGCGCTCAAGGGTCGGGCGGTCCTGACCGAGGTGCTGGCGCTGGCCGTGCGGGACCGGCAGTGGGTGCCGGACGAGCCGCTGGAGATCGAGGTGGAGCGCGAGGCGCTGACCCTCGACCCGGGGACCGTGCGCACCGCGCGGGACCGGGTGCGCCGGGTCGGCCGCCCACACAACCTGGCCCGGGCGCTGTTCGACGTGGAGGTCATCCACGCGCTCGCCGAGCAGGTGGCCGAGCGGATCGGCGCCGACCCGCTGGGCGGGGACAACCTGCTCGACGAGGCCGACCGCGCCGAGATCCGCCGGGAACTGCGGGACGAACCGGAGATCACGGCCGTCCTCGACCGGCTCTGGCCGGTGCTCACCCCGCAGCGCCTGCTCGCCGACCTCTACGCCGATCCGGAGCGCATCGCCACCGCCGCGCCGATGCTCGACGACGAGGAGCGGGCCCTGCTGCACCGCGAGCCGGGTGGCTGGACGCCGGCCGACGTGCCGCTGCTGGACGAGGCCGCCGAACTGCTCGGCGAGGACGAGCGAGCCGCCGCCGCCCGCCGGGACCGCATCCGCCTGATGGAACGGGAGTACGCCGAGGGCGTACTGGAGATCGCCCGGGGTTCCCGTTCGATCGACGTCGAGGACGAGGCCGAGGGCGGTGAGATCCTCGGCGTGACCGACCTGATCGACGCCGACCGGCTGCTGGAGCGGCAGGAGGAGACCGATCGGCTCACCACCGCCCAGCGCGCGGCCGCCGACCGGACCTGGGCGTTCGGTCACGTCATCGTGGACGAGGCGCAGGAGCTCTCGCCGATGGCGTGGCGGCTGCTCATGCGCCGGTGCCCGAGCCGGTCGATGACGATCGTCGGGGACGTGGCGCAGACCGGTGCGCTCACCGGCACGCCCTCCTGGGGCAACGCCCTCGCCCCCTACGTCGCGCGGCGGTGGCGGTTGACCGAGCTGACGGTCAGCTACCGCACCCCCGCCGAGATCATGGCGGTCGCCGCCGACGTGCTCGCCGAGATCGACCCCGCGCTGCGGCCGCCGCGCTCGGTACGGGAGAGCGGCGTACCCCCGTGGGACCGGGCGGTGCCCGAGGAGCAGTTGGCGGCCGAGCTGGTGACGGCGGCCACCCGGGAGGCGGCCGGGCTGGCCGAGGGCCGACTCGGCGTGATCGTGCCGGCCAGCCGGGTGGACGCGTTGGGCGCCTCGGTGACCGCCGCGCTGCCGGAGGCCGCCGTGGGCGAGCATCCGGAGCTGGAGAGCCGCGTGGTGGTGCTGACCGTCGCACAGGCCAAGGGGCTGGAGTTCGACTCGGTGCTGGTGGTCGACCCGGAGCTGATGGTCGCCGAGTCACCGCGCGGACGCAGCGACCTGTACGTAGCCCTCACCCGCGCCACCCAACGCCTGGGCATCCTGCGCCGATCCCGAACCACCGCCTCGTAGCCGCCGCTCTCCGGGCGTGGCTCTACTGGGGACTGTCGGATAGCCGCGTCCGCGGGTGCACCCTCCGGACGGAGGATGTTTCGGGTTGCCGTCGTCGATATCGTCCACCCCGAGCGGCGTCTGTCGGGGGAGGGCGGTGAGCGATGCGATGCGTCATCTGCGGGGCCGACACTGACGCGGCGCTGCCCACCTGCCAGCGTTGCGGGTCGGCCCTGCCCGGCGCAACGGCCGTACCGCGGGCTCCGACGACCAGCGCGACAGCCGCAACCGCCCGGCCACCGAAGCCGGCGGTCGCAGCGTCGGCCCCGGCAGAGCCCGCGGTCGCAGCGTCCGCCGTGCCAGAGCCCGCGGTCGCAGCGTCCGCCGTGCCAGAGCCCGCGGTCTCAGCGTCCGCCGTGCCAGAGCCCGCGGTCGCAGCGTCCGCCGTGCCAGAGCCCGCGGTCTCAGCGTCCGCCCCGGCAGAGCAATCGGCGGTGGCGTCCCCCTCGGGCGCGGCCGGGGCGATGTCGGTACGGGTGTGGGACGTGATGCTGTGCGCGGCCCTGCTCGCCGGGTGGTTGCTGGTCGTGCTCCTCATCGCTCTCGCCCGGGGCGCGCGGGACGTTTCCCTGGTGCCGGGTCGGCTGGCGCCGTGGCACTACCTGCTCGCCACGCTCGCCGTCGCCGTCTACGTGGTGACCGCCGTCCTGGGCGTACCCGAGACTCCGGGGCACATCTGGGCCCGCGCCACCCGGGTCGGGCACCGTCACGGGGACCTGTCACGGGTGGTCCAGCTTCTGGTCCCGACCCTGGTGGTAACCGTCGTGGTAGCGCTCATCGCGGGGGTGACCGTGCCGCTCCCGCCATCGGCGGCCACGTCGGCGGCGCCGCGCGGCGACGAAGTGCCCCCGGCGCGAACGGCACCGACGACCGAGGCGGCATCGACGCCGTCCGAGGTCGAACGACCGACGGCGACGGAGGTCCTGACGCCGACACCAGGCGACGATCCGGACACCGCGCGGCGCGCGCAGGCCGAGGTGGTGAACACCCTGCTGGAGGAGTCGGTCGCCTCACGCGGCGACCTGGCCACCGCCATCGCGGCGGTCGGCGAGTGCCGTGACCTGAGCCGGGCGGTCGCGCTGCTGGAGGGGGTCACACGGCAGCGGCTGGCCCAACGCGATCAGGCCCAGGCATTGACGATTGACGCCTTCGCGGACGGACCGGCAATGCGCGGTTATCTGGTGTCCGCCTTCGCCTACTCGGGTGACGCCGACGCCGCGTACGCCGCCTGGGCGCGACACTCCATCAGCTCCGGCTGCTCGCTCGACGCCAACTGGCGCCGCGGCAACCAGCTCTCCGAGCGGTCGCAGACGGCCAAGGGCGAGTTCCTGCGTCGATGGAACCCGATCGCCAGCTCGTGTGGACTACCCGTCCGCACGACGAAGGACATCTAGTGGGACGGGGAGACGGCGACGTGACGGTGACCGACCGGCCGCAGGCCGACCATTTCGACTTCCCGCCCTACCAGGTGCCGCTCCGGTTGTCCGACACGACCCGGCAGATCTGCGGGGCGGCCTACATCGACGAAGAACTCGCCGACACGGTGATCAGGGAGGTGGTCGAGGACGAACGCCGGGCCGTCGCCCTCTCGTTCGGTTTCGACCTCAACGCGGTCGTGCGGCACTGCTTCCGGGCGCGACGTCGCTATCTGACCCGCGACGGCCTCCTGTTGGGCCTGCTCGCCATCGGCCTGGTCACCTCGACGATCCCCACCATCGCCTGGGTACTGCTCGGGGTGGCCGTGCTGGCCGCCCGGTCGCGGGAGGTACGCCTACTCCCGTTGCGGGTCCGCGTGCTGCTGTTCGGGTCACTCTTCGTCGTGGTTCTCTGCGGCGGCGGAACACTCCTGTTGCCGCTGCTGTTCCTGCCAACGATGATGTCCGACGCGAGCCAACTCGGCGGTGACGCCGACATCTCCGTCAGCTCGCTGGTCGCCGCGCTACAGAGTCAGGTCGCGGTCGGGGCCTTCGGGCTCCTGGCCTGGATGCCCATCCTGCTCGGCGTCGCCACCCTGGTCGTGCTGATCCATTTCGAGCGCACCACCCACCAGATCCTGACCGACGAGCTGCGGCCCGGCGTGCCGCCGGTGCTGCCGCCCGTGCCCGACGAGAGGGTGGCCCGTCGGCTCGCCACGGTGGCTCGTGCCCAGTACGGCAACATCACCGTGCAGGAGCGGGACGCCTTCCTGGGTTGCGGCAAGGCCGAGCTGGGCTGGGCGTACGCCATCGCGGTGCGTCCAGCCGGCAAGCGGACCACCGTCGCTGACGACGCCACCAGCGCCGACACGACGAACCAGGAGGAGTTGGGGCCGGCCCTGACCGCGCACGTGCGGGCGGCGATCAAGCGGATGCGTGAGGAACCGCTGCCGCACGCCGTCCGGATACCCGGCCTCTACCTGGTGCCCCACATCGTGGCTGACGGGGTGCGGCAACAGGGTGATCCGTTGCTCGACCCGACGACAGGCATTCCCCGTAGCCGGGCGTCCGACGAGGTGATCGAGGCGATCATCCGGCATCCACAGGGAGGGTTGCGCTACTACGACCGGATCGTGGTCGGCGACGCCGGCAAGCCGTTGCACACGCCCGACGGACGGCTGGTGCTGCCGGAGCAGAACCTGGGCATCGACATCTCCGCCTTCGTCCACGTCGCCGTCGAGGGCGGGCTGCTCTACGTCGAGTTCGTCACCACCGTGATGCCTCCCATCCGGGCCCGGTACGCGCTGGTCGACCGGCTGCACCCGGAGCAGTCCACGGCCCGGCTCCTGCGGAGCGCCGTGTCGAGCATGCTGACCGACTCGGTGCTCAGCGGCTGGCGGCTGGCCCGCAGACTCGGACACCACTGGCGCATGAGGACCCGGATGGCCGATGCGCTCGCGGCCAGCGCACAGTTCCGGACCCACGACTACGGAGCCCGGATCAGTGTGCGGCAACTCGTCGCGGAGCCGGCCCCGTTCAAACACCTGCAACTACTGGACGAGTGGAAGTACGCCAAGCTGTTGGAACGGGCCGTGTTGGAGGCGGTCGTCGCGTTCCTGAACGAGCGCGGCCTCGACACCGGCGCCCTCGCCCAACGCGCTGCCGAGGTGCAGAACATCTTCGGCAACGTCAACACCATCTTCGGCGGCCAGCAGGCCTTCGCCAGCTCCAACGTCAGCTTTGGACAGCACAACTAGGAGAGCCCCATGGCAGACCCGCAGCCACCGACGCGCTCGACCGTCATCCACAACACGATCACCGGCGGCCAGCAGGCAATGGCCAGCGAGAACGTCAGCTTCGTGCAGTACAACGGCACGACCGATCCCGCGCAGAGACTCGACGAGTTGCTGCGCATCCTCAAGGAACGCGTCAGCGACTTCGATGACCCGGCGCGGGCCGACCGCGAGGTGGCGACGATCGAGGCGGTCCGGGCAGCGCGGCAGCAAGACCGCCAACCGGTGCTGACCTCGTTGGAGACGCTCGCCGCGCTGGCCACGGTGGGCGGGGTGTTGTCGGACACCATCGGCAGGGCGATCGACCTGGTCTCCCAGCACTGGCCGCTCTGAAACCCGACCTCAGGACTCCGGCGACCCTCTCAGACTCGGTCCGCCGATCACGAGGTTGGCGTGGACTGTGATCTCTGACAGCCACGCCAACCTCATGATCACGCAGGGCAATCAGTCGTCGATGGACTTGGCTGGCCCGGTCGCGGACGTGGACTGGTCGCTGGTGCCGCCGCCGGTCGGCGTGCTCAGGCCGCCGGTGGTGGCGTCGCCGGTTGTCGTCGGGGCGACTGTGCCCCGGTGGCGTTCCGGTTGACGGGCCACCCGGCGCACGCTGGCCGGGCCCGCGGTGCCACCCGTGGTGGTCACCGCACCCTGCCCGCCGACGGGACCGCCGTCGCGCAGCACCTGCGGGTCGATCCGCTCGTGCGCCGGGTCGAACGGGTCGTCGCGCTGGATCTGGCTATCCACATCGGTGCGGGGCAGCGTCACCTCGTCGAGGGCGCCCTCGCCGTACACGCCGCCGGCGATCCGGTTCTCGGCCCGGCGGGCGGCGTCCTGCCGCATGTCGTCCTCACGCACGTCCATCACCTCACAGAAGCTGTGGAACCGACTGCGTGCCCGACCACCCGCCCGGCAAACCCACCGTCGCCCCGGGAGGTCGTCCACCCCGGTTCACCGACGCGCCGCCCGCTGGCCGCCTGCCCGCCGCCGGAGGTGTCCATGCTCGTCGGCGACCGGTGGGAGACACCCGCCGGCAGGAGGGGATGACAGCGTGCGCACAGTACGGTGTACCGCCGTCGCGGCCCTGGTGGCCGCGACGGTGACGACCGGGCTCGCGGTGCCCGCCCAGGCGAAGCCGCGGCCGGACCGGACATTCGACGTGCAGGCCCACCGTGGCGGCCTCGGGCTGCGGGTGGAGAACACCCTCGCCTCCTTCGGCAACGCCCTTCAACTCGGGGTGAGCACCCTCGAACTCGACGTGCAGATCACCGAGGACGGCCAGGCCGTGGTGACCCACGACCGGAAGGTCACCGGCTCCAAGTGCGTCGACACCGCCCCGGTGACCGCCGGCGACCCGGAGTTCCCGTACGTCGGGAAGTACGTCAACACGCTCTCCGTGGCCCAGGTGCGCACCCTCGACTGCGGATCGAAGACGCTGCCGGACAAGCCCGGTCAGCTAGCCGTGCCGGGTGCGCGGATGCCGCTGCTGCGTGAGGTCTTCGCGTTGGTGAACCGCTACCAGGCGAGGGGCGTCACGCTCAACGTCGAGACCAAGGTGGAGGCCGGCGCGCCGACCGAGACCGCGCCGCGTGAGCAGTTCGTCCGGGTCACCGCGGCCGAGGTCCGCGCCGCCGGGCTGCTCAGGCAGGTCACCGTGCAGAGCTTCGACTGGGGTTCCCTGATGCGGATGCGTCAGGTCGAGCCGAAACTGCCGCTGGTCGCCCTGACCAACTACGACTTCCTGCAGACCGGCCAACCGGGCGCCTCGCCGTGGCTCGGCGGGCTGGACATCGACGACTTCGGCGGCGACCCGATCCGGGCGATCCGCAGCTTCGGCGCCAGCGCCTTCTCGCCGGTGCACGGCTTCCCGCAGAACGGCACGGTCACCGATCCCGGCTACAAGCCGTACGTCACCAGCACGATGGTGGCCGAGGCGTACCGGTACGGGATCAAGGTGATCCCGTGGACGGTCGACGACGTGCCGACCATGACCAAGCTGATCGACGACGGTGTGGACGGCATCATCACCGACTACCCGGACCGGCTGCGCGGCCTGCTGGCCCAGCGTGGCTACCGCCTGCCGAAGGCGTACGCGGCGCCGTTCGACATCCAGGCGCACCGGGGCGGTCGGGCCACCCGACCGGAGAACACCCTGCCGGCGTTCTCCAACGCGCTGGCCAACAAGGCCATCTCCACACTGGAGCTGGACACCGGTGTGACCGCCGACGGCGAGCTCGTGGTGCTGCACGACCGCACCGTCAACGGGTCGCACTGCGTCGACACCGCCCCGGTGCGACCCGGTGACCCGACGTTCCCGTACGTGGGCAAGCCGGTGCACGAGCTGACCCTGGCGCAGCTCAAGACCGTGGACTGCGGCACGAAGACGCTGCCCGAGCTGCCGGCGCAGGTGCCCGCGCCGGGCGCCCGGATTCCTACCCTGGACGAGGTCTTCGCCCTGGTGAGGGCGAGTGGTCGCAGCGACGTCGGGATGAACATCGAGACGAAGATAAACCCGCTGGTGAACGACACCGAGCCGTACCGCAGCTTCACCCGCAAGCTGGTGGGCGCGATCCAGAGGGCCGGCTTCACCAAGCGGGCCACCATCCAGTCGTTCGACTGGCGCACCATCACCTACGCCCGCCAGCTCGACCGGCGGATCGGCACGGTCGCCCTGGTGTGGCAGTACGGCCCGGCCGAGTGCGCCACCCTCGCCGACGAGTGCTCGTTGCAGGCGGCGTACGGCGACCCGTCGGTGAAGAGCCCGTGGACCGGTGGGCTGGACTGGTGGAGGTACCAGGACCTGGGCAGGCTGACCTGGGCCGCGGGTGCCGGCACCGTGTCGGCGAACTGGCAGGTGCACGACCCGCGTCAGGGGACGGTCGCCTCGGCCGACTGGTACCTGCGCGAGAACCCGGCGTACTTCCACGGACCGGACGTGCGGACCCTTCAGACGCGGTACGACCTGAAGGTGATTCCGTACACCGTCGATGACGCGCGGGTGATGCAGCGGGTCATCGACCTGGGCGTCGACGGCATCATCACCGACGACCCGGAGCTGTTGGTGAGCGTCGCGGTCCGCAACGGCCTGCGCTGATCTGCGCTGACGCGCCGAACACCTGGACGCCGGCCGGGCTTTTCCGGCCGGCGTTCGGTGTTACCTGCTCCGGGGCCTCGGGTAGTCGGGGGTTGTCCCCGCCACGTACGCGAACCCTGCCGTGGCCGAAACGCGGTAGCGGGGCGAGGGAGTGCAGGTACGACTCATCGCATCCTGAGGAGGACCAGATGAGCACGCAGGCTGCTTCCACCAGGCCCATGAACCGGCCGATGTCGGACGCGCAGAACCCCGCGTCGATGCAGAACACGTCGACCCGGCAGATGCCGGTCATGCAGGACGGGCGTCGCAACGACATGCAGGCACCCGGTACGGAGACCAAGCAGGCGTTCAAGACCACCGAGTTCTGGGTCTACATCGCCGCCGTCATCGCCGTGCTGGGCGCGTCGCAGGTCGTTGGTAGGAACTCCACCGGAGTGGACATCTTCCGGGCCGACAATGCCTGGTTCCTGATCACCCTGCTGACGCTGGGCTACCTCGGTAGCCGAGGCCTGGCCAAGGCCGGCAGCAACCATCGCAGCAGCGAGGAGCGCAAGGCCCGGCACTGATCGGGGTACGCGGCCGCACGCCGCACGGTGGCCTCCGGGAGAATCTCCCGGAGGCCACCGTGGCATGTGGACGACTATTCGTCGAAGCCGCCGAAGTCCCCACCCATGTCGCCGTCGAAGGCGTCATCGATCATCTCGCCGGCGATCATGCCGCCAGCGACGCCGAGAGCCGCGCCGGCGACCATCCCGCCCATGCCGTGCCCCCGGCCGTGGCCGTGCCCATGACCATGGCCCGCGCCGTACTGCGAACGAACGCTGCCGTAGCGGGAGGTCGTCTCGCGCAACCAGCCGTCGACGACCTGCGCCCAGTCCACCCGGTCGACGTCGGCGTGCGACACCTGGTAGCGGCCGACCGTGTCATGGCCGGCGCTGAGGAAGCCACCCCGCTTGTCGCACTCAAGGATCACATCGACGGCACGCTGGCTGGTCACGAAGGTCAACTCGACCTCCCTGACGGTGTTCGCGTACTGCGGCGCGGCGAAGAACTCGATCTCCTGGTAGAACGGCAGCGTCTGCTGGACGCCGCGGATGTGGCCGCGCTCCAGGTCGGCGTGCTTGAACCGGAAGCCGAGCCGCTGGAACGCCTCCAGGATCCGCTCGTGCACCGGCAACGGGTGCACCGCCACCTGGTCGAGGTCGCTCTTGTCCACCGCGCGGGCCACCGCCAGTTCGGTGCGCAAACCCATCGTCATGCCGTGCAGGCGCTGGCCGTACACGTCGGTGATCGGGGTCTCCCACGGCACCGGCAGCTGGAACGGAATCGAGAGCTGCTGCTTGGGCGCGAGCTGGAGCGGGCCGCTGACGGCCATCCGGTGGAACTCCAACGTGCCCGCGTACTCGGTGTCGTGTCCCTCGACCTCGACGCGGGTGACCAGGCCGATCACCACCTGCTCGATGGCCGCCGGGCCGTCCCCGCCGACGAGGTTGACCTGCCCGTCGAGGGTCAGGCCGGGCCGGGTGTTGGGGTTGGTCAGTACGGTGTCCACGCTGGGACCGCCGACACCGAACGCGCTCAACATCTTCTTGAAGACCATCGGAACTCCCGTGCAACAGGCGTCCGCTCCAGGATGGCGTCGGACGTCGACTCGAACGGCACCCTATCCAGCACCCCTGTGAGGTGGCTGTGAAGCGGCGAACCAGAGTCGATCAGCCCTGGCCTTCGCCGGTCACGCCGGCGCGGAGCCGCTCGGCCACCTCGTCGGGTGACGACATCGCGGCAACCTCGACGCTGATCCGGCGCGCCTCGGCGGCGAACGCCGGTTCATCCAGCAGCCGGCGCAGCGCCGCCGCGATCGCCTCCGGACCGGCCTGCCCGGGCATCAGCGCGAGGCCCGCCCCGGACGCCGCGACGCGGTCCGCCTGGAAGAACTGGTCGGCACCCTGCGGCACGACCACCATCGGGATGCCCCGGGCCAACGTGCCGAGGGTGGTGCCGGCGCCACCGTGCGAGACGACCGCGGTGACGTTCTCCAGCAACTGGGCCAGCGGCACGAAGGGGCTGAACTCCACCCGGTCGGAGTCGAGCTGGTAGTCCTCCGGCTTGCCGTCAAGGCCGAGCGTGGCCACCACGTCGACGTCGAGGGCGGTGAGCGCGCCGAGCAGCGGGCCGACCACGGCCGGGTCGGCGAAGACCGTACCGAAGCTCACCAGCACGCGCGGGCGTCCGCCGGTCGGCGCGGCGTCGATTCCGGCAGGGGCGTCAAGCGCCTGGTGGGGTTCGGGCCGCAGCGCGATCCGCTCCACGGTCGGTGGTACGGCGAAGTCTTCGAACTGGAGCCCGGGCGGGCAGGTGTCCAGCAGCCACCGACCGGACGGCGTACCCGTCGGGGCGACCAACCCCCGCTCCTCGTAGCGGGAGCGGACCACCGCGGTCAGCGCACCGGTGAAGTCGGCCGGCACCGATGGCCCGAACGCGAGGGTGGCCAGTGGTACACCGAGGCTGGCGGCGACCAACGGCCCCACGAAGTCGACCAATTCGTTGATGACCAGGTCGGGCTGCCAGCTCTTCGCCTGCGCCAACGCCTCGTCGGCGGTCAGGTCGACCCGGACCCCGGCGAAGAACTCGGCGACGGCCTCCGGGGTGGGCTCGGTCGCGGGGTTGATGCCCAGCCTGCGCCCCACCTCGGCGAAGAGCACGTCCGGCATGGGACCGGCCGGCAGCAGCTCGATGCCCTCGGGTGCGATGAGCGGGACCATGCCCTCGGCGGTGACGACGGCGACGTCGTCGCCCTGCCGGCAAAACGCACGGGCCAGCGGCAACAGGGGCAGGAAGTGGCCGAAAGCGGGCACTGTTGAGAAGAGGATTCGCATGGTCATCAGAATACTCCTCTGACGAAGTGCGCCGTATAGTGCCCGGGTGGCTGCTACTCGACCCCGCGCCAACCGGCGCCAGGAGAGCGCCGAGCAAACCCGGCAGTTGATCTTGAATGCGGCCCAGGACCTGTTCCTCTCCCAGGGCTACGCGACCACGACGATCAACGACATCGCCGCGCGCGCCCGGGTGGCCGTGGCGACCGTCTACACCAGCGTCGGCGGCAAGCAGGACCTGCTACGGGTACTGATTGCGGCGGGTGTGAAAGACCCGGAGACGGCGCACACCGTGGCGGTCACCGCGGCCGCCACCGACCCCCGGGAGGTCCTGCGCCTGCTCGGCGCCGGCACCCGGCACGGCCACGACCACCACAATGAGCGAATCCGGCTGGTGCGGGCCGCAGCAGCCATGACATCGAGCGCGGCAGCCGTGGCACGGGATGCGGCGGCGGCCTACCGGCAGGCGCTACGGGTAGGCGCGGTACGCCTAGACGAGCTCTCCGCCCTGCGCCCCGGCCTCACCGTCGAGCAGGCCACCCAGGTGCTGTGGTTCTACTTCGGACTGCATTCCTGGCCGCAGCTCGTCGACGAGGGCGGCTGGTCGTACGACGAGGCGGAACGGTGGCTTGTCGACCGGGCCACCGAGGCCCTGCTTCTTCCGAGCTGACGATCGCGCCGGACGGCCGTCAGCCGGCCTCGACGATGACAAGCTCGCCGACCTGCTCGCCGATGGCGGTACGCGCCTCCGCCGGCAACCCGGCGTCGGTGATCAGCACGTCGGCGGCCTCCAGCGGAGCGATGGTGGCGATGCCGATGGTCTCCCACTTGGTGTGGTCGGCGAGCACCACCAGCCTGCGCGCCGCGCCGATCAGGCACCGGTTCACCCCGGCCTCCAGCAGGTTCGGCGTGGTGAAGCCGGTCCGTGGGCTGAGCCCGTGTACGCCGAGAAACAGCAGGTCGACGTTGAGCGCGCTGATCGCCGCCTCGGCCACCGGCCCGGTGAGCGCGTCCGACGGCGTACGGATGCCGCCGGTGAGCACGACCGTCTGGTCGGCGCGCGGATTCTGGTAGAGCGCGTCGGCCACCGGGATCGAGTTGGTCACCACGGTCAGCCCCCGTACGTCGGAGAGCAGCGTGGCCAGCGCGGCGGTGGTGGTCCCGGCGGAGAGCGCGATGGCCATGCCCGGCTCCACCATGGTCGCCGCCCGCTCGGCGATGGCGCGCTTCTCCGCCTGCTGGCGGATCGACTTCGCGGCGAAGCCGGGCTCCTCCGCCGAACCCGGCCCGGCCAGTGTCGCGCCGCCGTGCACCTTGTCCACCAGGCCGCGTTCGGCCAGCACCTCCAGGTCACGCCGGATCGTCATGTCGGACACGCCGAACCGGCTGACCAGGTGGCTGACCCGTACGCCGCCACGCTGACGGATCAGATCGAGAATGGCGGTCTGCCGCTGCTGGGCGAGCACCTGGACAACCTCCTTCGCGCCGTCGCTGTTGCCGGGTCAGGCCGAGTCGGTGGCCGGGTCCTCACGGATGACGGCCACCTCACCGGCCGGCACCGTCAGGACACCGGCACACCGCGCGCCGGTCAACAGGTCGGTGCCGGTGGCCGAGAGCCGTACCTCTGCCTCGGTGTGGTTGATCACGAAGAGCCAGGTCCGCTCGCCGTCGCGCCGTCGGACCACCTCCACGCCGGTCGGCGCCTGCGCCGCCGGGGCGACGCCGGCCTCGTCGAGCAGCCGGGCGACCAGCCGGTCGGTGGCCGGCTCGTCCAGCCGGGTGCCGACGTACCAGGCGGTGCCCGCGCCGACCGGATGCCGGGTCAGCGCCGGCACGCCCGGCAAGGGCCCGTCGGTGTACGACGCGAGCACCTCGGCGCCGTCGGTGTGCAACCACTCGGTCCACACGTCGGCAGTGCTGCCGTCGTCCAACCGGACCTGCTCGCCCTCCCGCAACGGAAAGAACTCCTCGGTGTGAATGCCGAGCAACTCGCGGAACGCGCCCGGGTAACCACCCAACCGGATGTGGTCGTCGGAATCCACGATGCCGCTGAAGTAGGTGACCGCCGCCGTGCCGCCGGCCTCGACGAACCTGCGCAGCGCGTCGGCGTCGGCGTCGCGGACCAGGTAGAGCGTGGGCGCCAGGACCAGACGGTAGCCGGTGAGGTCGGCCGACGGGTGGACGATGTCCGCGGTCACGCCGGCCCGCCACAGCGCGCCGTACAGGGCGGTCAGCCGGTCGGCGTAGCGGACGTCGACGCTCGGGTGCGAGTCCAGCTCGACGCCCCACCACGCCTCCCAGTCGAACAGGATCGCCACGTCGGCGTCCACCCGGCTGCCGCGCACCTCGGCGAGCGCCTTGAGGTCGGCGCCGAGCTGGCAGACCTCGCGGAACACCTTGGTGTCGGCCCCGGCATGCGGCACCAGCGCGGAGTGGAACTTCTCGGCGCCGGCCCGCGCGGCCCGCCACTGGAAGAACAGCACCCCGTCGGCGCCCCGGGCGACGTGCGCGAGGCTGTTGCGGCGCAGCTGCCCCGGCAGCTTGGCCACGTTGCGCGGCTGCCAGTTCACCGCGCTGGTGGAGTGCTCCATGAGCAGCCACGGATCACCGCCGGCGACGCCGCGGGTGTGATCGGCGGAGAGCGCCAGCCCGAGGTGCGCCTGCGGGTCGGCGGCGGTCAGGTAGTGGTCGTTGGAGACGAGGTCCACGTCGCCGGCCCAGGAGTAGTAGTCCATGTGCTTGATCCCGGTGCCGATCATGAAGTTGGTCGTCACCGGCTGGCTGACCAACGTCTTCAGCAGTTTCCGCTCGGCACGCAACTGGGCGCGCTGCTCATCGGAGGAGAAGCGCAGGAAGTCCAGCTGCTGCGTGGGGTTGGCGAACGTCGGCGCGGTCCGCGGCGGGTTGATCTCGGCCCAGTCTCCGTAGCGCTGGCTCCAGAACGCGGTGCCCCATGCGTCGTTGAGCCGGTCCAGGTCGCCGTAGCGCTCGCGCAGCCAGTCGCGGAACGCCTCCGCGCTGACGTCGCAGTAGCAGTGCACGTTGTGGCAGCCCAGCTCGTTGGAGACGTGCCACATCACCACCGCCGGGTGCTCGGCGTACCGGCCGGCGACCGCCCGGACGAGGTCCAACGACCGCTCGCGGAACACCGGGGAACTGGGGCAGTACGCCTGTCGCCCTCCCGGCCAGAGGATCGCGCCGTCGGCCCGCCGGGGCAGCGTCTCCGGGTGTGCGCGGGCCAGCCACGGTGGCGGGCTGGCGGTGGCGGTGGCCAGGTCGACCTGGATCCCGCCGCCGTGCAGGAGGTCCAGCACGCGGTCCAGCCAATCGAACTCGAACCGGCCGGGGGTGGGCTCCAGCAGTGCCCAGGAGAAGATGCCGACGGAGACCAGGTTGACCCCGGCCCGACGCATCAGCTCGACGTCCTCCGACCAGGTCCGCTCGGGCCACTGCTCCGGGTTGTAGTCGCCACCGAAATAGATGCCATCGCCCTGCCATCGCCGCATGAGAGCTGAGGGTGCACCTGCCACCGGACGGAAGTCAACACTTTTCAACACCGGTCTGCTTTCCAACGTTTACCGGGTAACAGCCAGGTTACGACTGCGTGTCGGGACGCGATCTGCCCTCTTGACAGTGCGCCAAGGAGCGGTAGCTTGAGGCCCCGATGGCCGGGTCGTGTTTGCCAATGTGGATTCTCGGTGGAACCCGATGGTTCATGACGGCAGCGATCCACACCCCCGCACTGACGGCCCTTGGGCGAAGCACCTCTTCATCCGCAGGAGGCACAGATGTCCCGTCCCCGATCCCAAGCCGAGTACCTGGCTCGGCTCGTACCGCCCTCCGTCGCCGGCATCAACCGACGGTCGCTGCTGGCCGGCGCGGCCGGCACGGGCGCGCTGCTCGGCACCGGTCTGCTCGCCGGCTGCGGCGACGACTCCGGCTCCGGCTCCGGCGGGTCCGACTCGAAGAACATCTCGGTCGGCTCCAACCAGTCCGACCCGAAGCCGAAGGACGTCATCGCCAAGGTCATGGACGGGTTCAAGACCTCGTCCGGCATCACGCCCGCGATCAACACGGTCGACCACAACACGTACCAGGAGAACATCAACAACTACCTGCAGGGCAAGCCGGACGACGTGTACATGTGGTTCGCCGGCTACCGGATGCGCTTCTTCGCCGCCAAGGGTCTGGCCGGCGACGTCAGCGACGTGTGGGGCAAACTCTCCGGCTTCTCCGACGCGTTCAAGAAGGCATCCACCGGCGACGACGGCAAGCAGTACTTCGTGCCGGCGTCCTACTATCCGTGGGCCGTGTTCTACCGCAAGTCGGTCTGGAAGCAGTACGGCTACGAGGTGCCCACCACTCTGGACCAGCTCACCTCGCTGAGCGGCCAGATGAAGAAGGACGGCCTCACGCCCATCGCCTTCGCCGACAAGGACGGCTGGCCGGCGATGGGCACCTTCGACATCCTCAACCTGCGGATCAACGGTTACCAGTTCCACGTCGACCTGATGGCCGGCAAGGAGGCCTGGACCTCGGACAAGGTCAAGAAGGTGTTCGACACCTGGGCGGGTCTGCTGCCGGTGCACCAACCGGACAGCCTGGGTCGCACCTGGCAGGAGGCGGCGCAGTCGCTGCAGCAGAAGAAGAGCGGCATGTACCTGCTCGGCCTCTTCGTCGCGCAGCAGTTCAGCAACGAGGAGCAGGCCGACCTCGACTTCTTCACCTTCCCCGAGATCGACCCGTCGATCGGCGCGAAGGCCCTCGACGCCCCGATCGACGGCTACATGATGGCCCGCAAGCCGAAGTCCGAGGCCAACGCCAAGAAGCTGCTGGAGTACGTGGGTGGCAAGGCCGCCGCGGACATCACGGTGAAGAACGACCCGAGCACCCTGGTCGCCAACACCGGCGGGGACACCAGCGGCTACACCGCCCTGCAGAAGAAGGCGGCCGAACTGGTCGGCTCGGCCACCGAGATCGCCCAGTTCCTGGACCGGGACACCCGGCCGGACTTCGCCTCGACGGTGATCATCCCGGCGATCCAGCAGTTCATCAAGAACCCCAAGGACATCGGCGGGCTCACGTCGTCCATCGAGAACCAGAAGAAGTCGATCTTCACCGACTGACGGCGGAAAGGGGAGGACATCATGTCCGACCTACCCCTGATCCAAGCGGATCGCGCCGTGCCGTCGCCGGCCGCGGCCACCCCCACGGGTGGCCGTCGCCGGCGGCTACGGCTCCTGTCCCGCACCGACCGCGTGGTCATCACGCTGATGGTGCTCGTCCCGCTGCTGCTCGTCACCGGGCTCGTCTGGCTGCCGGCGGTGGCCACCGTGCTGCTCTCCGGCACCGACTGGGACGGCATCGGCCCACTGAAGGACATCGACTTCGTCGGCGCTCGCAACTACAGCGACGTGGTCAACATCTACCCGCCGTTCGTTCCCGCGATCCAGCACAACCTGCTCTGGTTGGCCGTCCTCTTCGGCGTTGCCAGCCCGTTCGGCATGTTCCTGGCCGTCCTGCTGGACAAGGAGCTGCGCGGCAGCCGCTTCTACCAGACGGCGCTGTACATGCCGGTGGTGCTCTCGCTCGCGCTCATCGGTTTTGTGTGGCAACTGCTCTACTCCCGCGACCAGGGTCTGATCAACGCGGTGTTCGGCAGCAACGTCGACTGGTACGGCGACTCCAGCGTCAACATCTGGGCGGTCATGATCGCCTCCGGATGGCGGCACGTCGGCTACATCATGCTGCTCTACCTGGCCGGGTTGAAGGGCGTCGACCCGTCGCTGCGCGAGGCGGCCGCGGTGGACGGCGCCTCGGAGAGCAAGGCGTTCTTCCGGGTGGTCTTCCCGGTGATGCGGCCCATCAACATCATCGTGCTGGTGGTGACGGTGATCGAGTCGTTGCGGGCGTTCGACCTGGTCTGGGTGGTCAACAAGGGCCGCAACGGCCTGGAGCTGATCAGCGCGCTGGTCACCCAGAACGTGGTGGGCGAGGCGAGCCGGATCGGCTTCGGCTCGGCGTTGGCGACCATCATGCTGCTCGTCTCGCTGGTGTTCATCGGCATCTACCTGGGCACCGTGATGAGGGAGGACCGGCGATGACCGCGACCCTGACCCGGCGGCCGGACCGCGCCGCCGGGGCGCCGCCGAAGCGCCGCAAACTCACTCCGCTGCGGCTCCTGCTGCACGCCTTCCTCATCGTCGTCTCGCTGGCGTGGCTCTTCCCGATCGCCTGGGCGGTGCTGAGCTCGCTGCGCTCGTACCAGTACACCGCCACCAACGGCTACGCCTCGTTCGGCGGCTGGACCCTCGACAACTACGTCACCGCCTGGAAGACGGCCGAGTTCGGCAAGCACTTCCTCAACTCCGTCTACATCACGGTGCCGGCCGTGCTGCTGACGCTCTTCCTCGCCTCGTGCGTGGCGTTCGTCATCGCCCGGTTCAGCTGGAAGCTCAACATCGTCCTGCTGGGGCTCTTCACCGCGGCCAACCTGCTCCCCCAGCAGGCGCTGCTGATCCCGCTCTTCCGGCTCTTCACCGAGGTGCCCCTGCCGGAGTTCATGAGCGACTCGGAGCTGCTCTACGACAGCTACTGGGGGCTGATCCTGATCAACGTCGCCTTCCAGTGTGGCTTCTGTGTCTTCGTGCTCAGCAACTACATGAAGGCGCTGCCACACGAGCTCTACGAGGCGGCGATGGTCGACGGGGCCAGCGTGTGGCGGCAGTACTGGCAGGTCACCATGCCACTGTGCCGTCCGGCCCTGGCCGCCCTGGCGACGCTGGAGGTGACCTGGATCTACAACGAGTTCTTCTGGGCCACCGTGCTCATGCGTACCGGGGACAAGTTCCCGGTCACCAGCTCGCTGAACAACCTGCGCGGCGAGTTCTTCACCGACAACAACCTGGTCTCGGCGGGCAGCGTGCTCGTCGCGATCCCCACCCTGGTGATCTTCTTTATGCTCCAGCGGCACTTCGTCCGGGGCCTGACCTTGGGAGCCTCCAAAGGATGACGATCCTGCACCTGCGCCGCGCGCGGACCAGCCTGGTGCTCGACGCGCGCGGCCCGGGGCTGCCCCGGGTCGTGCACTGGGGTGGCGACGTCGGCCACCCCGACGACGACGGTCTGCGCCAGCTCGCCGACGCGACCGTACCGCCGGTGGTGCCGAGCAGCTTCGACGCGCCAACCGTGCTCTCCCTGCTGCCGGAGCAGAGCGCCGGCTGGAGCGGCCGGCCGGGACTGGCCGGGCACCGCGACGGACGGGACTGGTCCACCGCCTTCCGCCTCGACGGGTTGGACGTGGACGACGACGGGCCCGGCGCCGCGCGGGTGACCGTGCGGGCGTCGGACCCGGGCGCCGGTCTGGCCCTGACCATCGAGGTCGCGCTGGATCCGTACGGCCTGCTGACCATCGGACACCGGCTGCGCAACGACGGCGACAGCGGGTACGAGCTGCGGGAGCTGACCCCCGTGCTGCCCGTGCCGGCGGTCGCCACCGAACTGCTGGACCTGACCGGCCGGTGGTGCCGCGAGCGCTCCCCGCAGCGGCACTCGTGGCAGCAGGGCACCTGGGTCCGTGAGGGCCGGCACGGGCGCACCGGGCACGACGCCACCCTGCTGCTCGTGGCCGGCACCGCCGGGTTCGGCTTCGGCCACGGCGAGGTCTGGGCGGTGCACACGGCGTGGAGTGGCGACCACGTCACCTTCGCCGAGCGCCGGCCCACCGGCGAGTCGACCCTGGGCGGTGGCGAGTTGCTGGCCCCCGGCGAGGTCCGGCTCGGTCCCGGTGAGTCGTACGCCAGTCCCCTGCTCTACGCGGTCTGGTCCGACGCCGGGCTGGACGGGCTCAGCGACGTCCTGCACACGCATTTGCGTGCCCGGCCCGAGCACCCACGTACCGCCCGCCCGGTGACCCTCAACGTCTGGGAGGCGGTCTACTTCGACCACGACCTGGACCGGCTTCGGTCGCTCGCCGACCAGGCCGCGCTGATCGGCGTCGAGCGGTTCGTCCTGGACGACGGCTGGTTCCGCGGCCGGCGCGACGACACCGCCGGGCTCGGTGACTGGTTCGTCGACGAGGACGTCTGGCCCGACGGCCTGCAACCACTGATCGACCACGTGACCGGCCTTGGCCTGGAGTTCGGCCTCTGGGTCGAGCCGGAGATGGTCAACCCCGAATCCGACCTGTTCCGCGCACACGCCGACTGGCTGCTGGCCGTACCGGGGCGTCTGCCCCCGCTCTGGCGCAAGCAGCAGGTGCTCGACGTCGGCCGGGCGGAGGCGTACGACTATCTGCTGGAACGGCTCGACAAGCTGCTCACCGAGCATCCCGGCATCAGCTACCTGAAGTGGGACCACAACCGGGACCTCACCGAGGCCGGGCACGACGGCCGGCCCGGCGTGCACCGGCAGACGCTGGCGGTCTATCGGCTCCTCGACGAACTGCGCAGCCGCCATCCCGATCTGGAGATCGAAAGCTGCGCGTCCGGCGGGGCCCGGGTCGACCTGGCCATACTGGCGCGCACCGACCGGGTGTGGGCCAGTGACTGCAACGACGCCCTGGAACGGCTCAGCATCCAGCGCTGGACCGGGCTGCTGCTGCCACCGGAGCTGGTCGGCACGCACGTCGGACCGGAGCGTTCGCACACCACCAGTCGGGTGCACGACCTCGGTTTCCGGGCGGCCACCGCGCTCTTCGGCCACCACGGCATCGAGTGGGACATCGCGTCGATCAGCTCCGCCGAGCAGGCCGAGCTGGCCGCCTGGGTGGCACTGCACAAGCGGCTGCGACCGCTGCTGCACACCGGCCGGGTGGTCCGGATCGACCATCCGGACCCGGCCGTGTGGGCGCACGGCGTGGTCGACCACAACAAGACCCGAGCGGTGTACGCGGTGGCCCGGCTGGTCACCTCGGCGACGCAGACCCCGGGCGCGCTCCGGCTGCCCGGCCTGGACCCCGGCCGGCGTTACCTGGTGCGGCCGGTGTCGGACGTGCCGGCACCGGCGACCATCGACCGGCTCGCGCCGCGGTGGCTGGCCGCCGGCGTCTCGCTCACCGGGGCGGCGCTGGCCCGGGTGGGGGTACAAATGCCCGCGCTGCATCCGGAGCAGAGCCTGGTCCTGGAGGTCACCGCCGTCGACTAGAAAGAATCCCGGAATCTTTGGCCGGGGTGTCGAGAACGGTGCCGCCTGCTTCTACCTGAGGGTGAGAGCACCGAAGATGGTGCGCAGGCGTGAGGAGCGGAACAATGAAGTACATGCTGCTGATGCAGTTCAGCGCCGCCGGGACCGACTTCCCGGGCATCGACACCTGGAGCCCGGAGGAGATCCGGGCGCACATCGGCTTCATGCAGGAGGTCGACGGCAAACTCACCGGCGACGGTGAGCTGGTCGACGCGCAGGGGCTGGGTGGCCCGGCGCAGGCCCGGATCGTCCGCGCCGGGTCCGACGGCGCGCCGGTGGTCACCGAGGGACCGTTCGCCGAGACCAAGGAGTTCCTCGCCGGCTGGTGGATCGTCGACTGCGAGACGCCCCAGCGGGCGGTCGAGATCGCCGCGTACATCTCCACCGCACCCGGCCCCGGCGGCCGGCCGCTGAACATGCCGATCGAGGTGCACCCGGTGATGTCCGCCCCGCCCCAGGAGCTCTGAGGGCTGACAACCGATCCCCGCATCGAGGACCTGCTGCGCGAGTTGGCGCCGCAGGTCCTCGGCGTGCTCACCAGGCGGTTCGGTGACTTCACCACCGCCGAGGACGCGGTGCAGGAGGCCCTGCTGGCGGCCGCCACCCAGTGGCCGGCGGAGGGCGTGCCGGCGAACCCGCGCGGTTGGCTGATCCAGGTCGGCTACCGCCGGATGGTCGAGCTGATCCGCGGCGAGCAGGCCCGGCGCCGCCGGGAGGACCTGGTCGCCCGCCGGGAGCCGGACGACCGACAGCACGCCCAGAGTGCGGACGAGGAGCTGACCGCCGAGCGCGACGACACCCTGGTCCTGCTGTTCCTCTGCTGCCACCCTGCTCTCGCCCCGGCGTCGGCCGTCGCACTGACCCTGCGCGCGGTCGGTGGGTTGAGCACCGCCGAGATCGCCCGTGCGTTCCTGGTGCCGGAGACGACCATGGCGCAGCGGATCAGCCGGGCCAAGCAGCGCATCCGCTCTTCCGGGCTGCCGTTTCGGATGCCCGAGGCAGCGCAGCGGGCGGACCGGCTCACCGCCGTACGGCAGGTGTTGTACCTGATCTTCACCGAGGGGCACACCAGCAGCGCCGGTGCGGACCTGCGCCGGGTCGACCTCGCCGTCGAGGCGATCCGGCTGACCCGCGCGCTGCACGCGCGGCTGCCCGCCGACAGCGAGTCGGCCGGGCTGCTGGCGTTGATGCTGCTCACCGAGGCACGCAGCGCCGCCAGGACCGGCCCAGCCGGTGAGCTGATCTCGCTGGCCGACCAGGACCGCAGCCGCTGGGATGTTGCGGCGATCGCCGAGGGCGTCGCGCTGGTCACCCGGGTGCTGCCGCGCGGCCCGGTCGGCCCCTACCAGGTGCAGGCCGCCATTGCCGCGCTGCACGACGAGGCGCCCAGCACCGGGGCGACGGACTGGCCGCAGATCCTGGCGCTCTACGGGGTGCTGGAACGAATGTCCGGCAGCCCTGTGGTGTCGCTCAACCGGGCCGTGGCGACCGCGATGGTGCACGGACCGGAAGCCGGACTGGCAGCCCTCGACACGTTGGCCGACGATCCGCGGCTGGCCGGACACCACCGGCTGTCCGCCGCCCGCGCGCACCTGCACGAGATGGCCGGCGACCGGGCCCGGGCGATCGCTGACTACCGGGCCGCCGCCGGACGCACGAGCAGCCTGCCCGAGCACCGCTACCTCACCATGCGGGCGGCCCGACTCGCGACCGACGTCGCGCCGCCCACCACCAACGCCGCGCCGCCCACCACCAACGCCGCGCCGCCCACGGCCGTCGTCGCGCCGCCCACGGCCAATGTCGCACCGCCCGCGGCCGACGTCGCACCACCCACGGCCGCCGGCACACCGCCCGCGGCCGACGTCGCACCACCCACGGCCGCCGGCACACCGCCCGCGGCCGACGTCGCGCCGCCCACGGCCGCCGGCACACCGCCCGCTGCTGGGCAAGGACGCCCGACCGGGGCCGGACCGAACACGAGCTGACGTCGCGCCGGACCGGACCGAGGCCAACCGGTCGGGCAGGCAGCTGAACCGCAAGGCCGAGCAAGCCCCTGGCCTTCCTATGGAGCTGATGTCGTAGACGATTCAGCGACGGAGACCCACAAATGCCAACAACGTCGACCGGGTGTGACCAGCCCAGGCACGAGTGGAACGCCATGGGCGTCACAGCGAGCCGATGACAGCAATGGTGTTTCACCCGTCCCACGCTCGGGCGACTCAGCCAGGGCGACTCAGCCAGGGCGACCGGGGCAGGGCGACCGGGGCAGGGCGACCGGGGCAGGGCGACCGGGGCAGGGCATGAATCGTTTGTGACATCAGCTCCAAAGGGCCCGGATGACACATGCACCCCGGCGCGCCGGCGTCACCGCTGGGGTGATCCGCGCGCCGTGCCGACCCGCCTTGACCGTCGCAGCGGCGGATCCCGCCCGTCGGCGACGTTAGCCTGACCAGCGACGACCTTCCCACCGAGCACCCAGGACTGAGGACCGCATGGCGTACGTGTTGCTGGGGATCGCCATCGCCGCGGAGGTGTTGGCGACCAGCCTGATCAAGGCCACCGCCGGCTTCAGCCGGATCGGGCCGACGGTGGCCTGCCTCGGCGGCTACCTGTTGGCGTTCATTCTGCTGGCCCAGGCGGTGAAGGTGATCCCCGTCGGCGTCGCGTATGCCGTCTGGTCAGGTCTGGGCACCGCCACCATCGTGGCGATCGGGGCGGTGTTCCTGGATGAGCCGGTCGGACTGGCCAAGCTGGTCGGCATCGCGCTGATCATCGGTGGTGTGGTCATCGTGAACCTGGCCGGCAAGCACTGAGCAGGGTCCAGGTGGCCGGACCTGGCGACGGGCCGGCCACCTGGACGTCGGTCAGCTCACGGTGCAACTCACCTCGGGCCTGGCGTTGCTGCCGGTCCAGCTGCCGATGAAGCCGAAGCTGGTGCTGGAGCGGGCGGCGAGCCTGCCGTTGTAGGCCACGTTGCGCGCGGTCACCACGGCGCCACTCGTGCTCAGCGTCGTGTTCCAGGACTGGCTGATGCTCTGGCCGTTGGCGAAGGTCCACCGAACGCTCCAGCCGGTGATCGCGGTCGCGCCGGCGGTCACCCGCACCTCACCCTGGAAACCGCCCTGCCACTGGTTGACGACCGTGTAGGTCGCGGCGCAACCACCGACCGGCGCGGGCGTCGACGGCGCGGGCGGCGGAGGCGTCGACGGTGGAGGGGTCGTCGGCGGGGGCGTGGTCGGGGGTGTCGTCGGCGGGGGCGTACCGCTGAAGACCGTTGCCTCCCGGGCGGTCTGCCGGATGCCGTTGGCCCCGTTGAAGATCCGCTGACCCCAACTCGTCAGGCTGGCCGGGTTGAAGGAGGTGGCCATGTCGAGATACTCCACGCCACCACCGTTGCCGCTCCACGACCAGCCGAGCCAGCCGATTCTGTTGGCCTGGCTGTAGGCGAGGATGGTGTCCTCGTCCGGGTTGCCGTCGGAGTGGTTGAAGCCGAACTCGCCGACCACGATGGGCAGCCCCGCGGAACGGAACCGGCCCAGATAGTCACTGATCTCGGCAGCGGTGTCGAAGACGCCGTACATGTGGATGGAGAAGACGGTGTTACGGGCCGGGTCGGCGGCGAACACCGACGCGGCGTTGTCGCGCATGGTGAACGACCAGTCCTGCCCCCAGTTCGGGGCGTCCACCATGATCGTGTGGGTCAGCCCGCCGGCGCGCAGTCGCTTGATCGCGTTGGCGCTGTCGGTGGCCCAGGAGGCATAGCCCTGGTTGCCGTACGGCTCGTTACCGATGTTGACGATGACGTACTTCTCCTCGCCGGCGAGGACGTCGGCGATGCTGAGCCAGTAGTCGACCGCCCGAGCGAGAGTGATCGCGCTGGCCTGCTCGCCGTAGCCGGTGGTGTCGTGCACCTCCAGCACACAGATCAGCCGGTTGGCCCTGCACGTCGAGATGATGTTGGCGACGTCGGCGTTGCTGTTGCGGGTCCACTGGTCGCCGCTGGAGAGCACCACCCGGACGGTGTTCGCGCCGAGTGCCTTGACGTTGGCGAACGTGCTGGTCTGCTGCGGGTACCAGGTGTGCGCGTGGTTGACCCCGCGCATGATGAATTCGGCGCCGTTGGCGTCGTACAGCTTGCCGCCCGCGACAGAGAAACCAGCCGCGGCGTGCGCCGGCTGGCCGAACGCCAGTACGGCGACGAGTAGTGCGAGCAGGGCCGCGCCGGCGGCAGAGAGTCGAGTCTTCATGGCCTTCCTCAGGGAGGACCCCCGGTGCCCGACAGGGGTGGGACGTGACAGGGGAAGGCGGCTGCAGCCCGACAGCCGCCGCCCGGATCCCGGCGGCGCAGGCATCAGCGTAAGCCGATGGATTGGTCGGCGCAACCGGTTCAGTGGCCGGACCCGGCTGGCAGACAGCCGTGACGGCCCACGCGGACGTGGGCCGTCACGGGGCGGTCATCCCCACCACAGGATGTGCGCCACACCGGAACTAAACCGGTTAAGAGCGACCGTAGGCAGACCGTCGTCATCCGTCAAGCGTCACCCGTTCGAACCGGACGGGAGGGTTGGCTGGTGCGGACCTGGGTATCTCGGGACGATCTGTCGGTGGAAGGGGATATCGGGATGGTCAGCGTCGGCTACACCCTGATGGGTGAGCAGTCCGGTCCGAAACAGTTGATCGACTATGCGGTGCGGGCCGAGGCGGCCGGTTTCGACCAGCTGGTGATGTCCGACCACTACTACCCCTGGCTGGACGCCCAGGGCCACTCCCCGTACGCCTGGTCGGTGCTCGGCGCGGTCGCCCACGCCACCTCCCGCGCGGAGCTGATGTCCTTCGTGACCTGCCCGATCCGTCGCTACCACCCGGCCGTCGTGGCGCAGAAGGCCAGCACGATCGGTGCGCTCTCGGACGGCCGGTTCACCCTCGGCCTGGGTGCCGGGGAGAACCTCAACGAGCACGTGGTCGGCAGTTGGCCACACGTGCAGCAGCGGCACGAGATGTTCGAGGAGGCGTTGCAGATCATCCGACCGCTGCTCAACGGCGAGACGCTGACCTTCTCCGGCAACCACTTCGACGTGCCCGACGCCTACGTCTGGGACCGCCCGGAGCGGCCGGTGCCGATGGCCATCGCCGCCTCCGGCCGGCAGTCCGCCACCCTGGCCGCCGAGTACGGCAATGGCATCGTGGCCACCGAGCCCGACCGGCACATCATCGAGATGTACGACGACGCCGGCGGCGCCGGCCAACCCCGCTTCGGGCAGGTGGCGATCTGCTACGGCCCGGACGAGGCGGAGTGCCGCAAGATCGTGCACGACCAGTTCCGCTGGTTCGGGCTGGGCTGGAAGGTCAACGCCGACCTGCCCGGTCCGGACTCCTTCGCCGCCGCCACGCAGTTCGTGCGGGAGGAGGACGTCGCCCAGGGCGTTCCCTGCGGTCCGGACGTGGACGCGCACGTCGAGGCGTTCCGAAAGTTCGTCGACGCCGGCTTCACCCACGTGGCGATCGTCCAGGTCGGCGGGGAGAGCCAGCCGATGTTCCTGGACTGGGCTCAGGAGCAGCTGCTGCCCCGGCTGCGCGAGCTGTGAAGCCGGGTGCCGTCCCTCGGCCGCGCCAGCCGACCCGAGTCGATCCCGCCGGTCGGTTCGGGCGGGCCGAGCTGCGGCTCGCCATGGCCGCCCCCCGACCAGCCTCCGGGCTGACCAGCGAGTGGCGGCTCGTCGACGGTCTGCGCACCCACACCCGGCGCAGCGCGGACCCGGGGACCGGGGCGCCTCCCGTGGTGCTGGTGCACGGTCTGGCGGTGTCGCACCGCTATCTCACCCCGCTGGCCGTCGCGCTCGCCGCAACCCATCCGGTGTACGTGCCGGACCTACCCGGCTTCGGGCTGAGCGAGCGCCCCCGCGGTGCGTACGACGTGCGCAGGCACGCCGATCACCTGGCCGCCTGGTTGGCCGCGTACCGGCTGCCGCCGGTCTGCCTGCTGGGGCACTCGTTCGGCGCCGAGGTGGCCGCGGCGCTCGCCGCGGCCCACCCGGGCGCGGTTCGCGCGCTGGTGTTGGCCGGACCGACCAGCGATCCGAGCGCCCGGTCCCGCCGTGCCCTGTTCGGCCGGTGGTTGGTGGACACGACACGCGAGGCTCCGCTGCAGGCACCCGTCCTGAGCCGGGACATGTGGAACGCGCGGCCTTGGCGGGTGCTCGCGACGCTGTCGCACTCCGTCCACAACGCTATCGAGGCGGACCTGGTCCGGATCACCGCGCCGACCCTGGTCCTCGTCGGCGACCGCGACCCGATCGCGCCGACACACTGGCGGGACCAGGTGGCCCGGCTGGTGCCGGACGGCGACCTGGTGGTCGTCCCCGGCGCCTCGCACAACGTGGTCACGACCGCCCCGACGGCGGTCGCGGGCGCGATCCGCCGTCTGCTCGACCCCCCAATCCCGCACTCACGGACAGGTGAACCAGATGCGCTTCGGCAACGTTGAGATCCGGCCGCTCGGCGGCGGCCTCGGCTGCCTCCTCATGATCCTCTTCTCGATCCTCGCCTCGGTGGTGCTCACCGTCCTGATCAACGTGGTGCTCTGAGGTCTGCGCGGCGTGCGGGCGCCGCGCACGCACCGGATACCCGCGGTCAGTCGGCGGTCAGGTCCAAATCGACCAGTACGGGATAGTGGTCGGACGCCGTGTCCGCCGCCCCGCCACGGATCACCCGGCAGTTCCGTACCCGCTCCGCCAGCTCTCGGGTGCCGAAGAGGTAGTCCAGTCGCATGCCGGCGAACTCGGCCCCGCCGAGCCGGGTGGGCACGGTGAGGCCCTCGGCCTCGGGCGCTCCGGCGGCGGCCGCCGGCCAGAGGTCGACCAGACCGGCGGCCAGCAGCCGGGCGACGACGCGGGTGTCCACGGTGCCGCCGCCGCGCCGCAGGTGGCGACGCCGGTAGAGGGCCGGCATCCCGGCGAGCCGCGCGGTGTGGTCGACGGTCGGGTCGAGCGAGTTGAGGTCGCCGGTGACCAGCGCCAGAGGCCCCTGGGCGCGTCGCAGCGCGGCCACCAGCCAGTCGACCTCCACCCGCCGGCGGCCCCCGGAGTATGGATAGAGGTGGGTGCCCAGCACGGTCAGCGGACCGGCCGAGGTGGCCACCACGACGCGGGCGGCGGCGTGGTGGAACGGTCGGCGCAGCACCCCCGCGGCGACGACCCGCAGCGGCGGCCGGACCAGCACCGCCACCGGCTGCCCGAAACAGGACCGGGCCAGGTGGGGTGCCATCCCCACCCGATCGGCCACCTCGGCCATGAGCCCGCCCCGGTCGAAGTCGCGCAACTCCTGTAGGGCCAGCACGTCCGGCGCCTGCGCGGTGATCACCTCGACCACCCGATCCAGGCGGTCGGGGCCACCCCGGTCCCTACCGCCGGTCCGGATGTTCCAGGTCATCACCCGCAGCACGGCGGTGCTCAGTCGGCCCGGCCGGCCCGGGCCAGCTCGTCGTCGAGGGTGTGCACGTCCTCCGACTCGATGGCCGGCCGGTTGCCTTCCTTCAGGTCCGCGTTGGGCCGGATGATCAGGTAGAGCAGGCCGATCCACAGCGCGGAGAGCAGGATCGCGCCCATGAAGTCGGTCGGGTGGTGCATCCCGCGGTACATCCGGGAGGTAGCCACCCCGACCGGCATGATCACCGCCAGGGCCACGAAGATCCAACGCCACCACCGATCGGTACGCGGCAGCACGATGACGGTGATGGCCAGCCAGATGCAGATCGTCGCCGCGATGTGCCCGGACGGGAACGAGGACGTCGGCATCTGCCCGTCCAGGTTCTCCACCGACGGGCGCGGCCGTTCGACCACCCTGGCGGAGGCGAGGAAGAGAGTCAGCTCGCCGACCATCGCCAGCGCCACGAACAGCACCGGTCGCCAACGCCGCCACACCGCCAGCACCAGCGGGCAGAACACCAGTGAGATGAGCAGGATCGCATGGGTGTCACCGAACTTGCTCCACCACCAGCTCACCTCGGTGAGCACCTCGGTGTGCCGGTCGGCGAACCAGCGCGGAACCTCGGTGTCGAGGGTGTCGAAGAAGGTGCCCTTGGCGTGGTAGCTGACGTACATGCCGAAGGCGTACAGCGCCCCGAACACCAGCACCCAGCCGACCAGCAGCTCGGCCACCGCCGAGCGGGGATGGGCCAGCACGTGCTCCTCGGCCGGGGCGGGGGCGATGTCGTGCCCGGCCTCGGGCTCCAGCCCCTCGGTCAACGGGGCCACCGGACGGCCCCGCTCACGCCGCCACAGCCGGAACGCGTACGCGGTGACGCCGAGCCAGGCGGCGCCGAGCAGCCAGCCGGCCAGCACGTCGGAGATGAAGTGCACGCCCAACGCGATCCGGGTCAGCCCGATCAGGGTCACCAGTACGCCGACCGCGACGATCGCCGGCTTGCGCCAGCGGGGTGCCATGGCCGGCAGGAACACCAGCAGCAGCGCCCCGTACGCGACGAAGGAGCCCAGTGCGTGCCCGCTCGGGAAGCTGTTGCCCGGAGCGCTGGCGATCGGCACGTCCACCACCGGTCGGAGCCGGCCGACCAGCGCCTTCAACGACGGGTCGAGGATCAGACCGCCGACCCCGGTGATGATCAGGTAGACGGCCAGCCGCGGTTGCCGCCGGATCAGCAGCCCCACCACGGCGATGGTGACCAGCCAGATGAGGATCGGCCGGCCGCCCAGGTCGGTCACCGCCTGGAGCACGGTGATCAGCGCGTGGTGCGGGGCGACGAGCGAGTTGAACCATTCGGCGGCGGCGTGGTCGGCGTCCTGCAACGGGCTCCACCGCACCCGGACGAGCAACAACAGCAGCCCGAAGGCCACCCCGGCGCCGGTGACGGCGACCAGACCGGCGATGCTCCGCTCGGCGAAATGACCGATCGGACGCCGCGCCACCTCTTTGACCGCGGTCAACCCGCACCTCCCTTGTCGTCTCTGGCGAGGCGCTGTACCCGATCCGCGGCGCGCGTACACGCGGGTGTCGCTACAGCGCTGTCCTGTCGCCGGTGTCGAGGAGCTCGGCGCGTTCGGCCTCGGGCTCCCACAGATCCGGCTGGGCGGGTTCCCGGACGCCGATGCGCAGTGCCTCCAGTTGGGCGGCGAAGGCCAGCCCGCCGAAGAGCGCCATCCCGGTGAGGTTGGCCCAGAGCAGCAGCGCCATCATCCCGGTCAGCGCACCGTAGGTCTGGCCGAATCCGTCGCTGAACCGCACGTACGCGGCGAGCAGGAGGCTGGCCAGCCACCACAGCGCCGTGGCGATGCCGGCGCCGAAGAACAGCCAGGATAGGCCGGGCTGGTTGCGGCGCGGCGCGTGCCGGAAGAGCACGGCGACGGCGAGCACGGTCAGCCCGAGGCTCAGCGGGAACCGGACCACGTTCCAGATGCCGTTGGCGAGCACACCCCAGTCGTAGTGCTCCCGTACCGAGTCGCCCATGGCGCCACCGCCGACCAGGATCAGGAAACCGACCAGCGCGGGCAGACCGGCGGTGACGGCCAGCACCGCTGCGCGGAGGTATTTCCGCAGCGCCGGGCGGTCCCGTTCCACGCCGTAGATGCGGTTGGCCCCCCGCTCGATCTGCGCCATCGTGGTGGTCAGCGCGATCAGACCGGTCAGCAGACCGAGTGTGAGCGCCAGCTCTCCGGCGTCCTCGACGCGTTCGCCCTCACCGAGCAGTTCGGCGACCATCTGCGCGCTCTGACCGGGGGTGAGCGCCAGCACGGTGTCGGCGACCACCCGGCCGCCCTCCTCGACGCCCAGCTCGCTGATCAGGCCGGTGAGGGCGATCATGAACGGCACCACGGCGAGGCAGAGCTGCAGCGCGAAGGCCCGGGAGTGGCTGAACCCGTCGCCGTAGCGGAACCGGATGAAGGCGTCCCGCAGCAGGTGCCAGCCGCCCTGGCGGCGCAGGGTGCGCCAAGCGTCGTCGGCGGAGAGTTCCTCGTCGGCCATCAGCCGGGTCTCCGGCACCATCCGGGTGCTACTCACGGCGCGCTTCCTCGATCAGCCGCTCGCCCCGCTCCCCGGCGCTTCGCGCATCGTCGGCCAGGTCGGGGGCGTCCTCAGGCTGTGGCACGCAGAGCCAGAGCGCCCGGTGTCGGACGTCGACCTGCAGCTGCCGGCTCGGAGCGATGAGGTCTCCGTCCAGCTGCCGGGGCTGGTCCCGGTTACTGGTGACCACCACACGTCGGCCGCGGAACACCTCCATCCGTGGCACCTGCCCGCTGCGGCGGATCACCGCCCAGCCGAGCGCGAGCCAGTGCCGCAGGCTGTGCGGGGTGAGCACCGCGACATCGAGCCATCCGTCGTCCGGCTCGGCCTCGGTGAGCAGGTGCATCCCGCCCTGGAGCCGGCCCACGTTGGCGATCAGCACCGAGCGGGCGCGGCGGCGCACCGCTGGGCGGTCGTCGATGCGGATCTTCACCCGCATCGGCCGGTCCCGCAGGTGCCGGACGGCGCCGACCACGTAGGCGGGCCAGCCGATCCGCGCCTTGGTGGTCTCGGAGGTGGCGGCCAGCATCTGGGCGTCGAAGCCCATGCCGGCCATCACGGCGAAGTACTGATTCTCGACCTCGCCGACGTCGAGCAGCCGCCGACCCCGCTCGATGGCGACCTGCAGCCCGGCGGCCAGGTCGGTGGAGAGGCCCAGGTTGGCGGCGAGCAGGTTGCCGGTGCCCTGGGGCAGCACGGCCAGCGCCACGTCGGTGCCGACCAGGCCGCTGATGCAGGACATCACGGTGCCGTCACCGCCGCAGGCGAAGACCAGGTCGATGCCCTTCTTGACGGCCTGCTCGGTCTGGCCGCGGCCGGGGTCGTCGACGGTGGTCTCGAACCACTCGGGCTCGGGCCAGCCCGCGGTGGCGAGGGCGTCGTTCACGGTGCGGCGCAGCTCGTCGACGTCGCCGACCTTGACCGGGTTGACCACCACCGCAGAACGCAGCCCACCGTCGCCGCCCGAGGGCCGCCGTTCCTCTCCAACATCCACGGGGCCAGTGTGCAGCACCGGAACGGCTTCAGCGAGCCCTCGGGCGGCCGGCGTCGGAAGTGCCACAGACAGGTTTCGGCGGGACCGCGACCCTCAGGCCGCCGCCCGGAGGGCGCTCTCCACCCGTCGGCGCAGATCATCCAGGTCGACCCCGGCCTCGGTGAGCACCAGCGCGCCCAGCCCCTGGCCCTCCCTGAGCACCCCGAGCAGGATGTGCTCGGTGCCGATGTGGCGGTGGTGCAGCCGCAGCGCCTCGCGCAGCGACAACTCCAGTGCCTTCTTCGAGCGGGGCGAGAGCGGCCCGCCGAGGTACCGCCGGCGGCCCCAGCGACGGCGCGGTGCCGGCACGGCCTCGCGCAGCGCGTCCGGGCCGAAGGACTGCTCGATCCGAGCCACGATCGCGGCCAGGTCGATGCCGATCTCGCGCAGCGCCGCGGCGTCCGCGTCGCCGAGGCCGGCGCCACCGCTGGCGGTGTGCTGACGGACCCGTTCGCGCAGGTCGTCGGCGCGCACCCCGGCATCGGCCAGCACCCGGCTGGCCAGGCCGCCCTCGTCGGTGAGCAGGGCGAGCAGCAGGTGCTCGGTGCCGACCGGCCGTTGCCCCTCGGCCCGTGCCTCCTCCAGCGCCCGTCGCACCACGCCGCGCGCACGGTCGGTGAACCGTTCGAACATCACGCCTCCCAGGATGGATTGACCGCCGGTCGCCCGGCGTGCTTCTTGTGCACGGCCTGCCGGCTGACCTCGAGCGCGTCGGCGATCTCCTGCCAGGACCAGCCCTGTCGTCGGGCGTTGTCGACCTGGACCACCTCGAGCCGCTCGAGCAACCGGCTCAGCGCGCGGACGGCGCGCAGCCCGACCCGGGGGTCGGTGCTGCCGGCTGCCGCCGCGAGTTCCGTCGCCTGACTCATGCCGTCAACATACGTTGACACCACCGACCGTGTCAACCCTAGTTGACGGCACAGCTCCACACCTGTCCGATCCAGCCCGCCGTCGTGACCACCCGACTACGCTCGGTCAGGGACAGCGTGGTCGTGCCGGGCGCGACGCTCGGGAGGTGATGTCCGATGGCCGCAACCGCCGACGCAGCGGTGCTGGTCGGCCTCGGCTCGGACCGTGACCTTCCGGTCGTCCGGCTGGCCGCACAGGAGGCCGCCGAACACAGCCGGCCGCTGCACGTGCTGCACACCTTCAGCTGGCAGGCTGCCTTCGCGGCGGACACCGTCGCCGCCCCCCGGGACGAGGCCGAGGACCTGATCACCCGAGCCACCCAACTCGCCCACGAGGTCGAGCCGGGGTTGACCGTCCGTGGCGAGATCGTCGAGAGCGCCGCGCTGCCCACGCTGATCCGTCGGTCCGAGGCGGCCTTCCTGCTCGCGGTCGGCGACAGCGGAATGGCCGGCAGCGGCGAGTGCGTCCCGTCCGACACGATCGCCGTGCAGCTCGCCGCGCGGGCGGGCTGCCCGCTGCTGGTGGTGCGCGGCGAACAGGCGCCGGAGGGCCCGGTGCTGGTCGGAGTGGACGGCTCACCCAGTTCGAACCTCGCCCTGGAGTGGGCCCTCGAGTGCGCCGCTCGGCGCCGCGCGCGGGTATTGGCGCTGCGGGTGGTCGAACCCGACGAGGACACCGACGCCATCACCGACGCACTCACCGACGTGCTGGCCCGGTACACCGCCCGTCACGCCGAGATACCGGCCGAGTGCCGCGTCGTCAGGGGCGACCCCGGCCAGGTGCTGGTCGACACGTCCCGCTCGGCGCAGGTGGTGCTCGTCGCCGCCCGTGGCGACGAGCCGGGGCGCGGGATGCTGGGCGCGGTCGCCCAGTCGCTGCTGTACCACTCCCCGGCCCCCGTGATCGTCGTCCGCGGGCTGGCCGAGGCGCCGCTGGCCGGCCCGGAACCAACCGCGCGGCCCTGACCGGAGCGGCCGGCAGCCGCGAGGCCGACGTCGGATGCCCCGCTCCCCTACCTGCGAGAGGCTCAGCATCATGGACACCGCTCTCGGCGCGAACCGTTCGCTGGCCGACACCGAGCTGCGTCGACTGGACGCCTACTGGCGAGCTGCGAACTACCTCACCGTCGGGCAGATCTACCTGCTGGGCAACCCGCTGCTGCGCGAGCCGCTGACCCCCGACGACATCAAGCCTCGGCTGCTCGGTCACTGGGGCACCAGCCCCGGGCTCAACCTCATCTACGCCCACCTCAACCGGGTGATCGTGGCGCGCGACCTGAACGCCATGCTGGTCACCGGCCCCGGGCACGGCGGCCCGGCCATCGTGGCCAACACCTGGCTGGAGGGCACCTGGTCGGAGCGCTACCACGACGTGTCGCGCGACGAGGCCGGCATGGCCCGGCTGTTCCGGCAGTTCTCGTTCCCCGGCGGCATCCCCAGCCACGTGGCGGCGGACGTGCCGGGCTCGATCCACGAGGGCGGCGAGCTGGGGTACGCGTTGAGCCACGCCTACGGCGCCGCCTTCGACCACCCCGACCTGGTGGTGGCCTGCGTGATCGGCGACGGCGAGGCGGAGACCGGGCCACTGGCCGGCAGTTGGCTCTCCACGGTGTTCCTCAACCCGGCCCGGGACGGCGCGGTGCTGCCCATCCTGCACCTCAACGGTTACAAGATCGCCAACCCGACCGTGCTGGCCCGGATCCCCGAGGCGGATCTGCTCGAGATCCTGCACGGCTCGGGCTACCAGCCGTACGTGGTGGCCGGCGACGATCCGACGCAGGTGCACCGCGCCCTCGCCGCGACGCTGGACCGGGCACTGGACGAGATCACCGCGATCCAGCTCGGGGCCCGCTCCGGCGGCGTTGTCGAACGCCCCCGCTGGCCCATGATCGTCCTGCGGACGCCGAAGGGTTGGACCGGCCCGCGCGAGGTCGACGGCACGCGGGTGGAGGGCACCTACCGCGCCCACCAGGTGCCGCTGTCGCAGGTGCGTTCCAACCCCGCGCACCTCGCCGAGCTGGAGCGCTGGCTGCGCAGCTACCGCCCGGAGGAGCTGTTCGATGCCACCGGCGCTCCGGTGGACGAGCTGTGCATGCTGCCGCCGCACGGCGATCGGAGGATGAGCGCCAACCCGGTCACCAACGGCGGGACGGTGCTCCGCGACCTCACCCTTCCCGACTTCCGCGCGTACGGCGTGGACGTCGAGGAGCCGGGCGAGCCGATGGCCGGCGCGACCGGGGTGCTGGGCCCGTGGATCCGGGACGTCATTGCCGCCAACCCGCAGACGTTCCGGCTCTTCGGCCCGGACGAGGTCGCCTCCAACCGGCTGGACGCCGCCTTCGAGGTCACCGACCGGGCCTGGGTGGCCGAGAGGGTGCCCGGTGACGACCACCTCGGACCCGACGGACGGGTGATGGAGGTGCTCTCCGAGCACCTGTGCCAGGGCTGGTTGGAGGGCTACCTACTGACCGGCCGGCACGGCGTCTTCACCAGTTACGAGGCGTTCATCCACATCGTCGACTCGATGCTCAACCAGCATGCCAAGTGGCTGAAGGTGACCCGTGCCATCCCGTGGCGACAGCCCCTCGCCTCGCTGAACTACCTGCTCTCCAGCCACGTCTGGCGGCAGGACCACAACGGCTTCTCCCACCAGGACCCGGGCTTCATCGACCACGTCGTCAACAAGAAGGCAGAGGTGGTCCGGGTCTACCTGCCGCCGGACGCCAACACCCTGCTCGCCACGATGGACCACTGCCTGCGCAGCCGGCAGTACATCAACGTGGTGGTCGCCGGCAAGCAGCCGGCGCCGAACTGGCTGTCGATGACCGAGGCGATCCAACACACACGGCGCGGCCTGGGCATCTGGGAATGGGCCAGCAGCGACGCCGGCAGCGAGCCGGACGTGGTGCTCGCCTGCTGCGGGGACGTGCCCACGCTGGAGGCGCTGGCCGCCGCCGACCTGCTGCGGCGGCACCTGCCGGACCTGCGGGTGCGGCTGGTCAACGTGGTGGACCTGATGCGCCTCCAGCCGGCCAGCGAGCACCCGCACGGCCTGCCCGACAACGAGTTCGACACCATCTTCACCACGGACCGGACGGTCATCTTCGCGTACCACGGCTACCCGTGGCTGATCCACCGACTCACCTACCGCCGCACCAACCACGAGAATCTGCACGTGCGCGGCTACAAGGAGGAGGGCACCACCACCACCCCGTTCGACATGGTGATGCTCAACGACCTGGACCGCTTCCACCTGGTCATCGACGTCATCGACCGGGTGCCCGGCCTGGCGGCCCGCGCCGCGCACCTGCGCCAGCAGATGGTCGACGCCCGGCAGTCGGCACGCGACTACACCCGCCGGTACGGCGAGGACGACCCACAGGTCGCGGAGTGGCGCTGGATCCGGGAAACCGCTCCGACCAACCCCTGAGGAGTACGACGTGCGTGACGCGGAGATCCTGGTCGGCTACGACGGCTCCATCGACGCGTCCGTGGCTCTGGACTGGGCGCTGGACGAGGCCCGGCACAGCGGGCAACCGGTGCGGCTGGCGTACGTCTTCGAATGGTTGACCGTGGCCAGCTGGGTCGGACCGGGCGTGGCGCCCGGCATCTGGCCGGACGACACCGCCCGCCGCCAGGTGGAGGACCTGGTCCGGGACGCCACGGCGCAGGCCGCGGCCGCGCATCCCGGGCTCACCGTCACCGGCGAGGTGTACGACGGGCCACCCGCCCTGATCCTGCAGGAACGATCGGCCGAGGCCGGGCTGCTGGTGCTCGGCAGCCGTGGCCACGGCGGGTTCGGTGGGCTACTGGTCGGATCGACGGCGGTGGCCGTCGCCGCGCACGCGCACTGCCCGGTCGTGGTGGTCCGGGACACGACCGACGGGACCGGGCCGGCTCCCGGCGGGACGACGGCGGCTCCCGGCGGGCGGAGCGGTCCGGTCGCCGTCGGGGTGGACGGCTCCGAGCCGTCGCTGGTGGCGCTCGGCTTCGCGGCCGAACGAGCGGCCGAGCGGCGGGTGCCGCTGCGCGTACTGCACGCGTGGACGCCGGGTCCCGGCGGAGCCGCCGGCGTGCCGGACGAGCGGGCCGCCGTGGAACAGGCGCTGGAGCCGTGGCGCCGGACGTTCCCGGAACTGGCGGTGACCGTCGACCTGGTGGCGGGCAGCCCGGCGGCGATGCTCATCGACGCCGGCCAGGACGCGGCCCTCGTCGTGGTCGGCAGCCGGGGCCGGGGCGGGCTCGCCGGGATGCTGCTCGGCTCGGTCAGCCAACAGCTCATCCAGCACACGCGGTGCCCGGTCGCCGTGGTCCGGGAACGCTGACGCCCACGCCGACCCGGTCGGCGCTCGACGAACCGTCTCAGGCAGCGAGCAGTGCCGCCTCCCGCGCGGGGTCGAGCCCCACCGACCCACGGGCCGGCCGGCCGGCGCGCGGCGGCACCGACCCCACCGAGCGCAGCCAACGCCAGGTGTCGGCGACGGTGTCGGCCACCGGGCGGCAGGTCAGCCCCGCCGCGTACGCCTTCTGCACGCCGCGCTCCTGCAACCACCGGAACTCGTGACCCTCCGGGATCCAGACGGGCAGGTCGTTCCAGGGGACCACGCCAGCGGCAAGGATCGCTTCCGGGTCGGTCCAGTGCAGACGGGCGTCGGAGCCGGTCACCTCGACGACGGTGTCCAGCAGTTCACCCATCGTGGTGTGCCCCGGTCGGCTGATCACGTTGAAGGCGCCACCGACCCCCTCGGCGGCCCGGTCCAGCGTCCACCCGGCCACGTCGCGGACGTCGATGTACTGCACCGGCAGGTCGGCGGGACCGGGTGCGAGCACGTCCCCGCCGCGGGCCATCCGCTCCAGCCACCAGGGCAGCCGACCGATGTCCTCCCCCGGCCCGAGGATCAACCCGGCGCGCACCAGCAACGCCCGCTCGCCGAAGACCTCCGTCGCGGCCGCCTCGCCGCCGGCCTTGCACTCCGCGTAGTCACCCTCGGTGGCGTCGGCGATCCCCTCCACGATGGACGCGTCCTCGCCGGCGTGCGCCGGCACCGGTGGGGCGTAGACCGATCCGCTGGAGATGTAGGCGTAGTGCCGTACCCCACCAACCAGCGCGCGGGCCGCGTCCCGTACCGCCCTAGGCGCGCTGTCCCAGGTGTCGACCACCAGGTCCCACTCGCCGCCCGCCAGCGCCGCCAGGCCGTCGGGCGCGGTCCGGTCACCCCGCAACCGGTGTACGCCGGGCGGAACCGTGCCGTGCATCCCACGGTTGAAAACGGTCACCGACCAGCCCCGGCGTACCGCCTCGGCCACCGTCGCCCCGCCCACGAAACCCGTCCCGCCCAACACCAGCAGTCTCATGCGGTCCACCCTGCCCGGTGGCGGCCATCGGCGGCACCCATGTTCACCAGTAGCGGATCTCCCCACAGCAGAACCGACGCTCCGACGTGACGGGGATCGTCGCGTACCGAGCAGAGGCCGGCATTGCAGGTGTGCACGCTCAGCTCGGGAAGCGCATTGATCTACACGGTGCGTAACCGCGTTGGAAGGAAGAGAAACACAATCCGTGAGGAATGGAGGTGCGGCATCTGCTGACGTCAACCGTTGCTCGCCGCCGTATCGGGCACGGATCGGGCATGCTCGGACGTTGTGTCAGCCACGCCGTCACCGGCGACGGTTCGCCCTCGCAGCCTGGACGGCCCAGACGTTGGCGAGAAGAAGGCCGCCCACTAGTCCAGCAAAGAGTGCGCCTCCCCCACCAGTCATACCGGTCACCTTGAAAAAGATCCAGGCGGCCACGGCAACGACTGCCGAAGTGAAGCCGAGCCCTGCCGGAATCCCCCTGCCGGAAAGCCACCGCTGCATCGCGACGACTATCAATGACAATCCGATCAGCAGACCCGCAAGCAGACACAGCGCCGAGGTGAGGGCATGTGCAGAGCTTGCGGTCACCGCGACCCCGGAAGCGATCACGGTCGGCCTCGCGGTGCTGACCGCTGAGGCGCTGGTCATGGAAGCCCATGCCCACGCCGCCGCGCGCGACGAACGCGCCTGCACCACCTCACTACACCAAGCGGAACAGGCCCTCGACCAGGCCGACCGCAGCAGCGACCCGCAATGGCTCGGCTACTTCGACGAGGCGTACCTGTCAGCCAAGTTCGGCCACTGCTTCCACGCTCTCGGCCACCACCAGCAGGCCGAACGCTTCACCCTCCGCTCGCTGCACATGGACGAGCGCTACGTACGCGGCAAGGCCTTCAACCTCGCCCTGCTCGCCGCCATCCACGCCCACCACGGCGAGCCCGACCGCGCCAGCGCGATCGGTGCCACGGCGCTCACGCTGACCGCCCAACTACGGTCAGCCCGAGCCGTCCGCTACCTACGCGACCTGCAAACCCAGCTCACAGTGCATCGCCGCCGGCCAGCCGTACGTCAGTTCATCACCCGCGTCGACGTGACCCTCGGGCAACGCCGCTGACTAGAGCTCACCCCGGGCTTTACGCGCGACCAGCTCCAACACCGCGATCACCGTGCCGGCCCCCACGATCTCACCCCGGAACACGAGGTCACGCGCTTCCGCCAACGGCATCCAGGCCACCCGCTCGGCCTCGTTGACGTCCACCGGCGATCCGATATGTGTCGCGTCGCGCGCGAGGAACAGCAGATTCTCCGCGTCCGCGGCCGCCACCCAGGGCTGGAACGACAGCAAAGGTTCCACCGCACCCGGACGCCAGCCGGTCTCCTCCTCGACCTCCCGGACCGCACAACTCGCCGGCTGCTCACCGTCGTCGACGTAACCCCCAGGCAGCTCCCACACCCACCGGTCGAACACGAACCGGTGCCGCCACATCAGCAGCAGACGCTCCTGATCGTCAAGCACCGCGACCATGGCTGACCGGGGCGCCCGGATCACGTACTGCGCGAAGCGGACCCCATCCGGCAGTTCCACGTCGGCGATGCTCAACCGCGCCCGCCGGCTGCCGTCCACGACCCGCTCACCATGGATCGTCCACCGCGTCGACCCGGTAACCCACTCCTCCGTCACCCGCCCAGTATCCGACCACTGGCGCGGACCCATTGCCGCGCCGCATCACGACGATTCGGCTCCACCCGCCACCGAACCTCGCCCGGAGATCGGAACCACACGGATGTGCGGCTGCCCGTGTCAGGACCTGCCAACGCGGTTGTGCAACGATGATCGGCATGTCGACTCCACGAAAGGGCAATGCCGCGTAGGCGCCCTGCGCAACTGCGCCGCGACTCCGTCTACCGGCAGCCGCTCGACTCGTCAACCTCGGTCATTCCCTGGCTTTCGACCCGAGGCCTGCAGGCCATCGCCCATCTCGAACGCACCCGCCTCGGGAACCAGGCCGTGTCTGAGGCACTGTGGACCTGGTCCTGGTTCGTCCGCCACCCCTGGCATCGCCTGTGGGACCCGACAACCGGCTGCGGGGTGATGGAGTGCTGCCCGAACCCGCCCGAGCTGCGCTGGATCCTGGACGCTGCCGTCGCGGTCCTACCGTCGCGGGACTCCCGCACCTTCCGTAGGAAGATCGCCGCCCTCGACGAGCTGTGGTGATGCGCGGCCGCGCTGGGGCTTAGTCACCCAGCAATGGCAAGAGGCCACATCCATCGATGGGATGTGGCCTCTGAGCTGGTGGGCGATACTGGGTTTGAACCAGTGACCTCTTCCGTGTCAGGGAAGCGCGCTCCCACTGCGCCAATCGCCCGTGGTGGCCGCCCGTCCGGGCAGCCAGGCCCCGTGGGGCGGATTGCGAGCGGACGACGGGATTCGAACCCGCGACCCTCACCTTGGCAAGGTGATGCGCTACCAGCTGCGCTACGTCCGCACGCCCCCGGCAAGCGCCGGCGACGGGTGGAACTCTACCCGACGCCAAGATCGCCGAATGCCACACCCCGGGGCGGACGCGATTGCACTGGTCGGCACGTCGTCTGCCCCGTGCGGGTCAGCGCATCAGCGTGTTGAGGGTGCCGTAGTCGAGCGCGCCGGCCAGCGCCTCGTACGTTCCGGAGCGGAACGCCTCGTCGGCCGCGCGCCGGGCCACCGTGTAGGCGGCCTCGGCCACCGCCGAGCCCAGGCTCACGCGGGCCACCCCGAGCCGGGCCAGCTCCGGCACCGGCGGCGACCCCACGCCGGCCAGCACGTTCACCGGCGCCGCGATGGCGTCGACCAGCTTGCCGATGGTGGCCGGGTCGGCCACCCCGGGAACGAACACGCCGTCGGCACCGGCGGCCAGATAGGCCGACGCCCGGGCCACCGTCTCGTCGAGGTCCCCGGCCCCGCGCAGGAAGGTGTCGACGCGGGCGTTGACGAACAGCGGCACGTCGGCGGCGACCGCCGCGGCCCGGACCGCGGCGAGCCGGGCGCACTGGTCCTCGACCGGGCGCAGACCGGAGCCGCCGTCGTGCCGCGCGTCCTCGACGTTCACCCCGACCGCACCGGCCGCGAGCACCGCGCGGACGGTGTCACCCACGTCGGCCGCGGTGGCGCCGTACCCGGATTCGATGTCGGCGGTGACGGGCAGCGGCACCGCGGCGGCGACCCTCCGGATCAGGCCGACGGCGGCGTCGCGGCCCAGCACGTCGCCGTCCGGAGCGCCCAGGCTCCACGCCACGCCGGCGCTCGTGGTGGCCACCGCGCGGGCGCCGGCGGCGGCCACGATTCGGGCGCTCGCCACGTCCCAGGCGTTGACGAGGACCAGCGGCGTGCCGGGGCTGTGCAGGGAACGGAAGAGTTCAGCTTGTTCGGTCACGCGGCAAGTCTCCGCAGTCCGCGTTGTTGGCGATACTGTTTCAGTCCCAGCTGAAATCAACCGGGGGCTGCATGGTCGCCATCGGGCTGTCGTCGGGCGCCGTGGCCCGGATCCGCTTCGCCGTCTCCTGCCTGTGGGAGGTGGCCGCCAGCCTGCGCGTGCTGCGCGACCCCGGCGAGCACGCCGTCCACCTGTCGTGGGCGCGCCGGGTCCGGCCCCGGCTGGCCGAGGCCGGGCTGATCGACACGAATGTCGGGCTGCTCTGGCAGTTGGTGCCCGCGGCACCCGCCTACCTTCCGGACTTCCTCACTCCGCCACCCACCGGCCTCACCCCCGATTTGGCCGGCGAGCTGGCCGCGCTGCGCGCCACCCCGCCGAGCGTGGTTCGGGAGCAGCTCGACCTCGGCCCGGGTCGACACGTCGGTGTGCAGGCCGACCTGTACGCCGACCCCCGGGCCGGGCTGCGCCGGCTTGCCGGGGAGGTCGAGGAGTACTGGCGGATCGCCCTGGCACCGGACTGGCCCCGGATCCGGGTGCTGCTCGACGCCGAGGTGTCGGGCCGGGCCCGCCGGCTCGCCGAGGACGGCGCGGGCGGACTGCTCAACGACCTGCACGAACGGGTCCACTGGGAGGGTGACACGCTGCGGATCGTTCAGCGGCACTGCACCGCGCCCGACATGCCGGACGGCCCCGGCCTCGTGCTGGTGCCGTCGGTCTTCGTCTGGCCGTCGGTGCTGAGCGTCTTCGCCGGAGAGGTGCCACAGCTCGCCTATCCGGCGCGCGGGCTCGGCACGCTCTGGGAACGGGCGGCCGCGACCCCCGACGCGCTCGCGGCGGTCCTCGGGCGGGGTCGCGCCCAGTTGCTGACCGAGCTTGCCGCGCCGGTGAGCACCACCGAGTTGGCACGGCGTACCGGGATGTCCCCGGGTGGGGTGTCCCAGCACCTCACCGCGCTGCGCGCGGCCGGGCTGGTGACGACCCGCCGACAGGGTCGGATGCTGCTCAGCGCACGTACCGATCTGGCCGACGCGTTGGTGTCCGCCGCCGGCTGACGCGCCGTGGGTCGGTGCTGGCCGTGGCGAGCGGAACACCAGGTGTCTCTCGAGCGGTTCGGAGCAGCCACCACGTTCCACTCGTGTGCAACACCTGGCGGTGAAACGACGGAAGGCCCGTCACCCGGAGGTGACGAGCCTTCCTGCTGGTGGGCGATACTGGGTTTGAACCAGTGACCTCTTCCGTGTCAAGGAAGCGCGCTCCCACTGCGCCAATCGCCCGTGCTTGTTACCGAGGTGGGGACGGGATTTGAACCCGCGTACACGGCTTTGCAGGCCGTTGCCTCGCCTCTCGGCCACCCCACCGAGGTTGCCCCCGTCACACGTGGCGGCAGCTCCGAGCGGACGACGGGATTCGAACCCGCGACCCTCACCTTGGCAAGGTGATGCGCTACCAGCTGCGCTACGTCCGCACGCCCCCGGCGTTACCGGGTGACGGATGAGAACTTTAGCCGAGGCGGCGAACGACTGCCAACTCGGGGTCACCTCGGCGCGTCCCCGCCCGCGCCCGGCCGGCGTCGGGGCAACCACCACGACGGGCGGCGGGGTCCACACCACGACCGGCCGGCTTCCTAGGGGGCTGGCCTGGTAGCTCGGCGGCCGTCACACTCCGGCGTCGGCTCGGCGTCCCCGCCGCCCGCTGGCCGCAGCTGCCCGGGGGGCTTCGCGGCGGGTCGACGGGTGCCGACGGACCTCGAACAACACCCCCAGGAGAACGACGAACGCCACCCTCAGGAAGTGTCCGGCTTCCGACTGTCGCATCGCGGATCACACGGTGGCGGTAACTGTTCGTGTTCAGTCGGATGGGCTACGGTAACGGTCGTGACGAGACGTGCGGCCGAGATCCGCCTGGATGCCCTGCTGCGCACCGCCTGTGACGTGATCGTGGAACGCGGTCTGGCCAACACCCGGACGGCGGACGTGGCACAGGCCGCCGGCGTCAGTCAGGCGCTGGTCTTCTACCACTTCGCCACCAAGGAACGGTTGCTGGCGCAGGCGTTCGCGTACGCCGTCGAACAGGATCTGGCCCGGTTGGACGTGGTGACCCGTTCGTCGGCCCCGCCGCTGACCAAGCTCCGCCGGATCCTCAAGCTCTACACCCCGGCCGGGCGGGCCACCTCCTGGTCGATGTGGATCGACGGCTGGTCGGAGTCACTGCGTACCCCTGAACTGGAGAAGGTCTCGCGCCGGCTCGACCTGCGGTGGCGGCAGGACCTGGCCGCGGTCATCTCGGCCGGCGTCGCCGACGGCACCTTCCAGTGCGCCGACCCGGACGGGGCCGCCTGGCGGATCAGCGCGGTGATGGACGGCCTCGCCGTGCAGCTCGCCGTGCACGACCGGGTGATCTCCCGACGGCAGTTCGGCGAGTGGGTCCGGCTCGTCACCACCCGGGAACTCGGCCTGGACCCGAGCGACCTGGACTGACGGCGAGGCTGGCCGGGTCGGGAGGCCGGACGGGGCAAAACGGCTCGGCCCGCCGCGCCGGCCGGAACAATCGTTGCCATGGACCTGCTGGAGGCGTACCGCCGGAGCCTGGCCGAGTTCGTCGACCGGGTTGCCCAGGTCGGACCCGGTCAGTGGTCCGAACCGACGCCCTGCCCTGACTGGGACGTGCGCACGCTGGTCAACCATATGGTGAGCGAGGACCGGTGGAGCGTGCCGCTGCTCGCCGGCCGGACCCTCGACGAGGTCGGCAGCCGGTTCGACGGCGACGTGCTCGGTTCCGACCCGGCCACCGCGGCGCGGGAGGCGGCCGCCCAGGCCGAGATCGCCGCCATCCATCCCGGTGCGGTCGACCGCACCGTGCACCTCTCCGCCGGCGACACCCCGGCCGAGGAGTACCTGCGGCAACTCCTCGCCGAGCACCTGGTGCACGGCTGGGACGTCGCGGTGGCGATCGGGGTCGACCCGCGGCTGGACCCCGACGCGGTGAGCGCCTGCGCCCGATGGTTCGCCGGCCGGGTCGGCGACTACCGGCGCGGCGGCCTCATCCAGCCGCAGATGCGGGTGCCCGCCGACGCCGACGAGCAGGACCACCTGCTGGCGGCCTTCGGTCGCGACCCGGAGTGGGCGCCAGCTAGCTGAGCGTACGGGCGCCGACGGCGCCGTATCTCCCGGCGCGACCGGTCACATCTGGCTGCCCGGTGGCGTGCGAACAGCCGACGGCCGGTCACCGGTGACCGGATCGACCCCCGGCCGGGCTATCTCGATCCGTCGGCGCGTCCGAGGCCCAGGGCCTTGCCGCCACACCGGCCGACTGATATCCACAGATGCGCATGCGTCACCGCGCTGCATCGGTCGGCGGCCGCCGACCATCCCGCTCCCACGAGGAGGTCCCGTGCCACAACCGGAGTGGTCACCCCCGATGAGCCGGCGTCGACGCCGGCTCATCGCCATCCTGGCGACGACCGCGACGGTCGCCGCGCTGCTCCCCACCGGCGCGAGCACCGCGGCCCCGGTCGGCGGCGCCCCGTCCGCCGAACGCCGGTCCGGTCCGTTCGCCGAGGGGCACCAGCACGCCGACGTCGACAACCGCACCGGCACGGCGGCACCGGACGCACGGCAGCGCGGACTCGCCCGCGCAGCCGACCCCGACGTGCGGTGGAACCGGCTCGGCACCCCGCAGGCGCTCGGCCCCGGCCGTACCCCGCTCGCCACCGGGTTGCCCGCCGACCCCGAGGCCGCGGCCCGCGCCTACCTGGCCGCCAACCGCGACCTGTTCGGAATGGACACCGCCGCGGCGGCCAGCCTGGAGCGGGTGCTGGTCCGGCCGATCGGCAGCGGCGCCGTGGTCACCCTTCGGCAGCGCTTCGGTGACCTGCCGGCCGGGCCGGACGGCCTGGTCACCATCGCGGTCTCCGGCGGCGCGGTGCTCTCGGTCAGCTCCTCACTGGCCCGCGACAGCGGCGCACCCGCGCCGGCCACCCGCACCGCCGAGCAGGCGTACGCCTCGGCGCTCGCCGACGCCAAGCTGGACGCCGCCGCGGTGGTCAGTCACAGCGTGCGCGCGGTGGCCGTGCCCACCCCGCTGGACGGGCCGCGGGCCGCCCACGAGGTGACCCTGATCGGCGCCGACAGCGACCACCCGGCCGCGTTCACCACCTACGTGGACGGGATCACCGGGCAGGTGCTGGTCCGCGAGGACCTGGTCGACTTCGACTCGGACAACCCGAGCTGGGCGGTCTTCCCGGCCAGCCCGCCCCGCGACCTCGCCCCCGGGCCGGACCCCCGGGTGCGCTGGTGCGGCGACCCCGCGCCGGGCTGCCAGGCCGCCTTCCGCGACCCGGCCAGCGGCCAGCCGTGGGACGTCGACCTGGCCACCGGCACCCCGACGTTCACCTCGCGCGGCAACTCGGCCAACACGGTGCTCTCCTGGGGCGCGGGCAACCCGATCGTGCCGGCCACTCCCAGCCCGGACCGCCGCTACGAGTACCCGTTCACCGACCAGTGGCACCAGGCCCGGTGCAACCCGGAGGTGTTCACGTCTACGCAGCGCAACGACGCCGACGCCGCCATCGCCAATCTCTTCGCCATGCACAACCGGATGCACGACTGGGCGTACCAGTTGGGCTTCACCGAGTCGGCGTGGAACCTGCAGGCGGTCAACCTCACCCCGGCGGGTCTGGGCGGTGACGCCGAGCAGGGCCGCGCCCAGCAGGGCGCGCTGACCGGCAACCGGAACAACGCCAACCAGGGCACCCCGCGCGACGGGTTGCCGCCGACCACCAACATGTACCTGTGGCAGCCGCAGGCCGGCGGACCGTACCCGCCGTGCGTGGACGGCGACTACGACATGACGGTGATCGGTCACGAGTACACCCACGCCATCAGCAACCGGATGATCGCCGGCCCGGACAGCGGGATCGGCGGCCACCAGGGCGGGGCGATGGGCGAGTCGTGGAGCGATCTGCTCGCCGCCGAGTACCTCTTCCAGAACGGGCTACGGGCCCCCGGCGAGACGCCCTTCGTCATCGGCGGGTACGTCACCGGCAACCAGGTCAGCGGCATCCGCAACTACGACCTGAGCCGCAGCCCGTTGAACTACTCCGACGTCGGCTACAACACCGCTGGCCCCGCCGTGCACTCCGACGGGGAGATCTGGGGCGCCACCAACTTCCGGGTCCGCTCCGCCCTGGTCAAGCGGTACGGCCTCGGCACCCCGCAGCGTCAACTGGAGTGCGCGCAGGGGAAGGTCGCCGCCGACAAATGCCCCGGCAACCGGCGCTGGTCGCAGCTGGTCTTCGACTCGTTCCTCCTCCAGGCGGCCAGCCAGGTCAGCATGCTCGACATGCGGGACAACATGCTCACCGCCGATCTGCTCCGCTTCGGTGGCGCCAACCAGGACCTGATCTGGGCCGAGTTCGCCCGCTCCGGGATGGGCCGGGACGCCGCCACCAACGGCGCCGCCGACACCGACCCGACGCCGAGCTTCGCCTCACCACTCGGCGGCAACGCGACGCTCACCCTGCGCCCGCGAGGGGACAGCGCCGAGGCGCCGATCCGGGTGTACGTCGGCGCGTACGAGGCGCGGGCGACGCCGATCGCGGACACCGACCCGGCGACGCCGATCCCGGACACCGTCGAGCTGGTGGCCGGCACGTACGACCTGCTCGCGGTGGCGCCCGGCTTCGGGCACCAGCGGCTCAGCACGGTCGCCAAGGCCGATCAGGACGGGTACGTGGACCTGCGGTTGAGCCGCAACCTCGCGTCCACGACATCCGGTGCCACCGTCACCGGTGACGGGGTCAACCTGGACCGGGTCGCCGACGACACCGAGGCCACCAACTGGGCCTCGCTGGACGGGGTGACCGGTCGACAGCTCACCGTGGCGTTGCCCGGGGGCACCGCCCAGGTGGTCAAGCGGGTGAATGTCAGCGCCATGCTGCGCCCGGCGATCGTCGGGGACGCCGACACCGGCAGCCAGAACGCGCTCAGCGCGCTGCGCTCGTTCGCGGTGTCGGCCTGCAACGCGACGACCACCGACTGCGCGGACCCGACGCGCTGGCAACGGATCTACACCAGTGCGGGCGACGCGTTCCCCGGTGGGGCGTACCGGGCGTACAGCCGGGACATCAACCTCCGGACGTTCGCGGTGCCCACCACGCTCGCCACCCACCTACGGTTGGAGGTGCTGGCCAGCCAGTGCACCGGCGGCCCGTACTACGCCGGTGAGCAGGACGACGACCCGGCGACGACGACGGACTGCGCGACCGCCAGTCCGGCCCGGGCCCAGGTCAGGATCGCCGAGTTCCAGGCGTTCTCGAAGTGACACCGTCGGGGCCGGCGGTCCTCCGCCGGCCCCGACACCCCCGATTCCCCGATCAGCGGCGGGCCGGTCGCTCCCACAGCCGGTCCACCGGTGGGTCGTCGGCGTCGACGGTCGCGGCCCGGGTCAGGTGCCGCAGCCGCAGCAGCAACCCCATTCCGAGCGAGAGCAGCAGCCCGCCGAGCAGGAACGCGGCCTGCACCGCACCGAATCCACCGGACTGCGAGACCGGGCGGCCGGCCGCCGGCGGCACGGCGTCGATCGGTCGGTCGCCGACCGGCTCCGCGCTCTCGTCGCCGTCAGGCGTGCCGGCCGGGTCGCTGGGCTGCGCCGGTGTTCCGGTCGGCTCCGCGGACCGGCTCGGGGTGCCACCCACCCCCACCACCGAGCGGGTGGCGGTCTGCCGGGCGAGCAGGCGGGAGTTGGCGTCGTACGCCTCGGCGGCGAGAGTGATCCGTCCCTGGCCGACGTTGTCGGCGAAGGCCAACCGGTACCGGGCCGTGACCGTGCGGTCCGGGCAGAGCGTGCCCGGGTCGAGCTGCCGGTCGGTCAGCCGGGCGACGTCGCCGCCGGTCCGGATCTCCAGAGGGAAGTCCCCGCTGTCCTCCACCCGATCCATCTTCACCTGGTCGAGCTGGATGCCCTGCACGCTGAGCACCATCGACCAGCGCACCTTCACGCACCCGCCGCGCCGGTCGGTCCGGGAGACCACGGCGGACAGCGTGCGCGCCTGGTCGCCGGCGGTGAACCGGGCCGGCAGCCCGCTCAGCTCGGTGGTGAACGCCGCCTGAGCCGGACCGGCCATCGCCAGCTCCACCCCGCTCAGACAGGCCAGCACCACCCCTACCCGCAGCGCATACCGCCACACCGTCATCACCGCCGCCCTCCGTTCGGTCGCCTCCAGGCCACAACGCTAGGAGCGGGGCGTCGGCCCGACCAGACGGGTGTGTTCGCACCGGACAGCAAGGACAGGGCCGGTTTTCACCGACGGTGGTGAACCGGTCACCGCTCCCCCGCGACACGCCGGAAGTCGGCCGCTGGGACAATCAGTGCCGTGTCCGAGCTATCCAGTACGTTCGTCCGGCTGCACGCCCGGCTGGCCCCGGTCGCCTTCGTACCCGAGGTTCAGCTGCACCAGGCCGACGAACCGATCGGGCTGTGGGAGCTGACCGAGGGCGAGTTCTCCACCGACCGGCCGCCGCCGTTCTGGGCGTTCGCCTGGGCCGGCGGGCAGGCGCTCGCCCGCTACGTGACCGACCACCCGGAGCTGGTCGCCGGCCGCCGGGTGCTCGACCTCGCCTCCGGTTCCGGCCTGGTGGCCATCGCCGCCGCCCGCGCCGGCGCGGAGTCGGTCCGGGCCGTCGAGGTGGACGAGCTGGCGGTCGCGGCGGTCGCGCTCAACGCCGAGGCCAACGGGGTACGCGTCGACGCCGAGTTCGGCGACATCCTCGACGGCGACGCCGGGGACGCTGAGGTGGTGCTCGCCGGGGACGTCTTCTACAGCGAGGCGATGGCCCGCCGGGTCCTGCGGTTCCTGCTCCGCGCCGCCCGGGCCGGCGCACCGGCCCTGGTCGGTGACCCCGGCCGGGCGTTCCTGCCCCGGGACCGCTTCGACGAGATGGCGGCCTACGACGTGCCGGTGCCGGAGGCGCTGGAGAGCGTCCGGGTGAAGCGCACCACCGTCTGGAGGTTGCGGGCGGGGCTGCCGGGGGCCTCCAGCTAGCGTGTCCGGGTGCTGTTCCGCAGCTGGGCGCAGGTGGCCGACCCCGCATGGCCGGACGTGGCCCGGGTGCCGGACCACGTCGGCGGCACCCACCTGGTCGTCACCCGGCACGCGCTGGTCCGTCAGGTCCTCGCCGACCCGCTCACCTACCGGCCGGACAACGCGCTGGACGCGGTGACACCGATGCCGGTGACCGCGCTGCGGGTGCTCGCCGGGCACCGGTTCCGACTGCCACCGACCCTGGCCAACAACTCGGGCGCCAGCCATCCGCAGATCCGGGCGATCGTCGCGGACGCGTTGCACCCCGCCCGGGTCGCCGCGCAGCGGCCCTGGCTCACCGCGCTGGTCCGGGAACGGGTCGCCCGGCTCGGCGCCACGCTCGACGCCGGGAAACCGGTCGACCTGTACGCGGACCTCACCGCCGACCTGCCGCTGCTGGTGCTGGCCCGGCTGGTCGAGCTGCCGGACGCGCTCGTCGGAACGGTCAAGGAGTTCGCCCGCGCCGCGCTGGAGTTGTTCTGGGCACCGCTGGACGCTGACCGGCAGCTGGCACTGGCCGCCGAGGTGGGCCGGTTCCACCGCGTACTGCGCGACGTCGCGGCCAGCGGCGGCGGGCTGGCCGCCGACCTGCGCGCGGCCGGGCACGCGCCGGACGTGGTGGTCGGCGCGCTCTTCTTCCTGCTGGTGGCCGGGCAGGAGACGACCTCGCAGTTCCTCACCCTGCTGCTGCACCGGTTGGCCGGCGAGCCGGCGGTGCTTGCCGGCCTGCGCACCGGCGACGTCGCGGTGGCCGACGTGGTGGAGGAGGGACTGCGGCTGGAGCCGCCCATCGTGACCTGGCGGCGGGTCGCGGCGACGGACAGCACGCTGGGCGCAACCGTGGTGCCGGCGGGCACCAGCCTCGTGTTGTGGCTGGGCCGTGCCGGGCGGGACCCGGCGGTCGTCGAGGCGCCCGACGAGTTCCGCCCGGGCCAGCGCGGATCGCGTCGGCACCTGGCGTTCGGGGCGGGCGCCCACCGCTGCGTCGGCGATGTGCTGGCCCGGATGGAGGCGGCCGTGGTGGTGGCCGAGGCCACGCCGCTGCTGGACGGGGTGCGGGTGATCCGCCCGCCCTGGTGCCCGGACAATCTGACCTTCCGGATGCCGGACGCGTTCGTCGTCCGCCGTCATTCGGGAGCAGGGGGCTGACCAAACTGACCGCACCTCGGTAGGTTTCCGGGCGTGTCAGCGACCCCTACGCGTCGGATCCTCGCCGTCGTCCCACTTCTGGCCCTGCTCGCGCTGAGTGCCTGCACAGTCGGTCCCGCGTTGCACGCCCGACGGATCACCACGGACCAGCCGATTCCGTACGTCCCGTTCCCCACGCCGTCGACCTCGCCGTCCGCGACGGCGAGGCCCGCCCCCGGAAGCCTGGAGTGGTACCTGTCCCAGGTGCCGACCTTCCCCGACGCGCCACCGCCACAACCGGTGCACCTGCCGGCCACCGGTACGGCCGCGTTCTGGCACCGCCTGCCGACCGACCAGAAGGTCGCCTTCATCACCATCGACGACGGTGGGCTGGCCCGCCCGCCCGCGGTGATCGACTTCATCTGGGAGGCGCGCATCCCGGTCACGATGTTCCTGAACTCGCCAGCGGCGCAGGAGCACCCCGACTACTTCCGGCAGATCGAGGCGGTCGGCGGGATCGTCGAGAACCACACGATCACGCACACCTCGTTGGCCGGCCGGTCGTACGCCTACCAGAGGCAGGAGATCTGTGGCGCGGCCGACAGGCTGGAGGCGCTGTTCGGCAAGCGACCGACGCTGTTCCGCCCCCCGTTCGGCGACCATGACACCACCACGCTGCAGGCCGCACACGACTGCGGCTCGAAGGCGGTCCTGCACTGGTCCGAGACCGTCCACGAGGGCGTGGTGCGCTACCAGACCCCGGAGAAGGTGGTACGCCCCGGCGACGTGCTGCTCATGCACTTCCGGCCGGCGCTCATGGACGACCTGCTCGCGGCGCTGAAGGCGATCCACCGGGCCGGGCTCACCCCGGCACTGCTCACCGACTACATAAGGTGATCGCCCTGCCGCCGGCATGACGAAAGTCAGGGTCGGTCGGTGCCGTTCGGGCGCGGCGCAGCAATGAGCCGCGCGCCTAGCGTCAGCACATGATCACATTACGTGGGTTGACGAAACGGTTCGGGGCGACCGTCGCGGTCGACGCCCTGACCGTCGACGTCGCGCCCGGCCGGGTCACCGGCTTCCTCGGCCCGAACGGCGCCGGCAAGTCCACCACCATGCGCATGATCCTCGGCCTGGACCGGCCCACAGCCGGTCAGGCGCTCGTCGGCGGTCGGGCGTACCGGGAGCTGCGGCGGCCGCTGTACGAGGTGGGCGCACTACTCGACGCGCGGGCCATCCACCCCGCCCGGTCCGGCCGGGCGCACCTGCTCGCCATGGCCCGCAGCAACGGCATTCCGGCCCGCCGGGTGGACGAGGTGCTCGACAGCGTCGGCCTGGACGGGCGCGCAGCGGCCAAGCCCGGCCGGACCCTCTCCCTCGGCATGGGTCAGCGGCTCGGCATCGCCGGCGCGCTGCTCGGCGACCCGCCGGTGCTGATGTTCGACGAACCCGTCAACGGCCTCGACCCGGACGGGGTGCGCTGGGTCCGGCAGCTGATGCGCTCACTCGCCGAGCAGGGCCGGACCGTCTTCGTCTCCAGCCATCTGATGAGCGAGATGCAGCTCACCGCCGACCAACTCGTGGTGATCGGCCGCGGACGGCTGCTCGCCGACGCGCCGATCGACGACGTGATCGCCGGCAGCACGGTCGCCGTCCGGGTCCGCAGTCCGCACCCGGAGGGGCTGGCCGCCCTCGCCGCGCGCCTCGCCGCGACCGGCGCCACCGTCGAACCGGCCGGCCCCGACGAGCTGACCGTGACCGGGAGCACCGCGGATCGGATCGGCGACCTGGCGTACGAGTCGGGTCTCCGGTTGCACGAGCTGAGCCCGCACGCCGCGTCGCTGGAGAAGGCGTTCATGGAGTTGACCGCCGGCAGCGTCGAGTACGCCAGCGGCCCGAACGGGAGTGGAGCACGATGAGCACCGACACCAGACCGGACACCCGTCCCGCCCCGGCCGCCCTGCGCGGCGCGGTGGCCGCCGAGTGGACCAAACTGTTCTCGGTGCGTACCACCTGGTGGACGGCACTGGCCGCGCTGCTGCTGATGGTCGCGAGCGCCGGCCAGCTCGCCATCTACGCGGCCAACGACAACACCAACGACGACCCACTCGACGACCGCGGAATCGTCACCGTCGGCAGCGTGCTGATCGGCTCGGTCGAGCTGACCCAGTACGCCGTACTGGCGCTGGGCCTGTTGGCCATCACCGCGGAGTTCACCAGCGGCACCATCCGTACGACCCTGCAGTGCACCCCGTCGCGCGGTCGGGCGCTGCTGGCCAAGGCCGCGGTGGCCGGTGCCGTCACCTTCGCCCTCGGGCTGCTGCTCGGCACCGTCGGCGCCCTGGTCGCGCGGCCCGTGCTCGGCGAGTGGGGCAGCGCGCCCATCGCCGGCACGATCGGCGACATCGCAGCGGTGGCGACCTACCTGGCGCTGGTCGGTGTGTTCGCGCTGGGCCTCGGCACGGCACTACGCAGTGCGGTGCTCACCCTCACCGTGCTCTTCGCCACCCTGATGATCGTGCCGTTGTCGCTTCAGCAGCCGGACATCGCCGTGCTGAACCGGATCGCCGACGTGTTCCCCGGCGTGGCCGGTGGGCACTTCCTGGCCGGCGACACCGAGCCGTACCCGGGCGCGGTCGGGCTGCTGCTGCTCGCCGGCTGGGCCGGCGCGGCACTGCTGCTGGGCCGGGCCGCGCTCCGCCGCCGGGACGCCTGAGGAGGTCAGCGGGGGCCGACCGGCCCCCGCTCACCCCTCGACCAGCCCCGCCTCGTAGGCGATGATCGCCGCCTGCACCCGGTTACGCACGTCCAACCGGGTGAAGATGCTGGTCAGGTAGCTCTTCACGGTGCCCTCCACGAGGTGCAGCCGGCGAGCGATCTCGGCGTTGGACAGCCCCGCCCCGACCAGCGCCAGCACCTCCCGTTCCCGCTCGGTCAGCCCCGCCGCCCGGTCGCGTGCGGCGGGCCGGCGGGACAACCGCCCGGCACCCAGCTCGATCACCCGGCGGGCCACCCGCGGCGACAGGTACGCCCCACCGTCGGCGACCGCGTGCACCCCGGCGATCAGCTCGCGCGGATCGCCGGCCTTCAGCAGGAACCCGCTGGCGCCGTGACCGAGCGCCCGGACCACGTGGTCGTCCTCGCCGAAGGTCGTCAGCATGACCGTCGCCGTCTCCGGCGCCACCCCGCGGATCTCGGCGGCGGCGGCCAACCCGTCCAGCCGAGGCATCCGGATGTCCAGCAACGCCACCCGGGGGCGGTGCGCGCGGACCAGCTCCACCGCTGCCCGCCCGTCGCCGGCCTCGGCGACCACCTCGATGCCCGGGTCGGCGGCGAGGATGGCCCGGACGCCGGCCCGGATCATCGCCTCGTCGTCGGCGAGGACCACCCGGATCGGCGCGGCTGCCGAGGTGTGCGTGTCCATCAGGTGATCCGATCCTTGTCGACCAGTCGGCCGTCGGTGAAGCACAGCCGCCAGGTCGGCTGGGCGAGCGGGAAGTTGCCGTCGGTGTAGAACTCGCAGCCGGGCTCCTCCGCGCCGGTCGGCGGGGCGACCTGTCGGCGGGGTAACCCCGCCAGGTCGGCGCGCGCCGTGCCGGGCCGCATCCGATCGAACGCCTGCTCGTCCAGCACCGTGCCGGCCGTGGCGAACGGGTAGTAGACCAGCGACAGGGCCAGCGCCAGCCCGACCGGTGCGGCGAGCGCGGTCAGCAGGCTACGTCGTACCCGACGCCGGGCAGCACTCAACCGCCGCTCGGCATCGGCCGGCCACCCCACCGCGCCGCCGTCCGTGCCGTGGCCGAACGGATCGCCGCCGGTCACCTCGCCGGCGGCGGCGGACGCGGCCGGCCACGGCCCGGCGGCCGCTCCAGCGGCCGGCCACCGCCCGGCGACGGCTCCAGCGGCCGGCCACGGCCCGGCGGTGGCTCCGGCGGCCGGATCGGTCGCCAGCGGCAACCGGGCCCGTACCGCGAAGCCGCCGTCCGGGCGCGGGCCGGCGTCCAGGACGCCACCGGCCAGCCGGACCCGCTCGGCGAGGGCGAGCAGACCACTGCCGGAGGACGGCTTGCTGGGCAGCGGTCCGGCCGGTGGTGGTCCGTTGCGCACCTTCACCTCGACCCCGCCCTCGGAGGCAGCGAGGGTGACGGTGACCGGGGCGCCGGGGGCGTACCGGGCAGCATTGGTGAGCGCTTCGCGGACCACCCGGTGCGCGGCTGGGCCGGTCATGCCGGGCAGGTCGACGACACCGGGCGGCGCGTCCATCCGGATCGTCATGCCGGCCTCCCGAGCACCGTCCACGAGGTCGGCGACGGACTCCCCGGTCGGCCGCAACCCGGCGGAGCCACCCTCCTCCCGGAGCACACCGATGATGGCGTGCAGCCGTTCGGTGGCACCGGCCACGCTGGCCCGCAGCTCCCCCACCGCCGCCCGGTGCCTCGGGTCGAGGTCGTCGGCGAGCTCCAGCGCGGCGGCGCGCAACGCGATCAGACTGAGGTCGTGGCCGAGCGAGTCGTGCATCTCCTCGGCTATCCGGGCGCGCTCGCGCAGCCGGATCCGCGCGGCGGCACCGCGTTGCTCGCGCGCCAGCGCGTCGGCGTGCCGGCGACCGGCTTCGGCCAGATCCCGCTGCTGTCGGCGGTACCGGCCGACCAGCCACGGGAACACCCCGGCGAAGAGCAGCACCGAGGCGAGCAGGAACCAGGTGGCCGCTCCGGTGCCGAGCAGCCAGAGGTTCAGCACCGTGCCACCGACCGCGATCACGCCGAACAGGACGGCCGCCGGGGCTGCCCTGACGCTGCGCCGCCCGCTCAGGTAGCTGAACACCGGAATGGCGAAGACGAAGTTGCCGTCGACCAGCGACCCCAGCACCACCAGCGACAGGCCGACCAGCGGACGACGCCGGCCCAGCGCCACCGCCACCGCCAGCAGTACCAGTCCACCGAGCAGCAACGCCAGGCTGCGCCCGGAGTACGGCGGGGTCAGCTTCGCGAACCCGATCGGAGCAGCGAGCGCCGCCCAGAGCAGCGCGTCCGCCAGCACCGTCGGCCGCGTCACGCCCGACGGCCACCTCGGGATCCCCACGGCGGCCAGGCTACCCACGCCCGACGTGGTCGGACACCGACGAAAGTCAGGTGGTCAGGCGATCTCCTCGGCCCAGGCCCGCCAGTCGTCGAGCACCCCGTGCAGGGCCGGGGTGAGCCAGCCGGGGGCCGAGCGCCGGAACACGCCCGGGTCCATCGCACCCGCGCCGTCCGGCACGGCGCCGAGCAGGTTCGGCACCAGGTCGGTGAGGTTGGTCCAGTGCACCAGCTCCGGCGTCGACGGCCAGGCTCCGATCACCACGCCGGCCGGCACCGCCCGCCGGTCCAGCGCCTCCAGGGTCAACGCCGTGTGGTTGAGCGTGCCCAACCCGGCGCGCGCGACCACCACCGCGGGAGCGCCGAGCGACACCGCCAGATCGGCCAACGTCCACGGCTCGCCGGACGGGCGCAGCCCCATCGGGACCAGCAGCCCACCGGCGCCCTCGACCAGCACCAGGTCGTGCTTGTCGGTCTCGTCGCGGACGGCGTCCACGGCGGCGTACAGCTCCAACGGCGGCAGGTCGGCGACCCGGGCGGCGGCGAGCGGGGCGAGCGGGTCCGGGTAACTCGCCAGCGTGCGGCCGGTGAGCGGCGCGGCCAGCCGGGTGATCGCGTCCACGTCGCCGGGTTCACCGCTGGCCGTACCCGTCTGGCCGGGTTTGACCACGGCCACCCGCAGACCGGCGGCCTGCGCGGCGGCGGCGATCGCCGCGGTGACGACCGTCTTGCCAACCTCGGTGTCGGTGCCGGTCACGAGCACCGCGCCGCGCCACGCGCCGGTAACCGCGCTCATGGTGCGCACTCCACGATGACGTCCAGCGCCCGCTCGAAATCCGCCCGGGGCACCCCTGCGCCGACGGTGAGGCGCAGCCGGGAGCGGCTGTCCGGGGTGGACGGCGGCCGGAAGCAACCCACCGCGACGCCCCGGTCCCGGCAGTCGGCGGCCCAGGTGGTCGCCGCCTCGGGCCCGGGGGCGGTCACCGAGATCACTGCCGCGTCCGGCGCGGAGACGGTCAACCCGGCGGTACGCAACCGCGCGACCGCCAGCGCCACCCGGTCGGCCAGGTCGGCGCGCAGATGGTCGCCGGTCCGGGCCAGCCGCAGCGCGGCGTGCACGCCGGCGGCGACCGCCGGCGGCAGCGCGGTGTCGAAGATGAACGTGCGCCCGGTCTCGACCAGGTGCCGGACGAACTCGGCCGGGCCGGCGACCACCCCGCCCGCGCCGCCGAGCGCCTTGGACAGGGTGGCGGTGACGACCACGTCCGGTTCGCCGGCCAGCCCGGCGGCGGCCACCGCGCCGGCGCCGGCGGGACCGGTCACGCCGAGCGCGTGCGCGTCGTCGACCAGCAGGAGTGCGCCGTGGCGGCGGGCCACCGCGTGCACCTCGGCCAGCGGGGCGAGGTCGCCGTCGACCGAGAACACCGACTCGGTGACCACCACCGCCGGGCGGCCCGGGGCCTTGGCAAGGGCCGCGGCAACCGCGGTCACGTCCGCGTGCGGCGTCACCACGGTCTCGGCGCCGGAGATCCGGCAGCCGTCGATCAGGGACGCGTGGTTGTGCGCGTCGGAGACGAGCAGCGTCCGGGGCTGGACGACGGCCCGCAGCGCTCCGAGGTTGGCGAGGTAGCCGGAGGAGAAGACGAGGGACCTGTCGGTGCCCAGCCACTGCGCCAGCTCGACCTCTAGCGCGTCGTGGGCGTCGGTGGAGCCGCGCACCAGCCGCGAACCGGTGGCCCCCAGGCCGTACGCCGACAATGCCGCCGCGGCCGCGCCGACGACGTCCGGGTGCGTGGCCAGGCCCAGGTAGTCGTTGCCGGCCAGGTCGGTCATCCCGTCACCGGCGGGACGCGGGCGCAGCCGTCGGGTCAGCCCGGCCTTCGCCCGCAGCTCCGCGCGGCGGTCGAGCGCCGCCAGCCAGTCCGCCACCGTCACCCCTTCGCCGCCGTCCGGGCCGGTCACCCCGACACCCGCCGGGCGAAATTACCACCTGCCACCACCGGCCCGACGAGTCCATCCGGTGGCGCGCTTGACGTGAACCGCGCTTCAGCTTCGAGGCTGGCCCGATGCGACGACTGCTGCGTACCTTTCGAGCCCGGCGTGGTCGGGCGGTCACGCCCGACTGGCGGGCGGCTGCCCTGCTGCTCGCCGCCGCCGACCCGGCCCGACCACCCGGCGAGCGAACATTGCTCGCGGCGGAGTCGGCCGGCCGGCAGGCCGTTTCGGCTGACCGGGGGGCCTTGTAGGGTACGAGCCATGCCAGAGATCCTCGACCAGGCCCGAACCCAGGTCCTGGGTGACGGCGTCGGCCTCGACCAGGCCGGTGTCCTCGCCGTGCTGAATCTGCCCGACGAGCACCTGCCCGCCGCCCTGCAACTCGCCCACGACGTACGGATGCGGTGGTGCGGCCCGGAGGTCGAGGTCGAGGGCATCGTCTCGCTGAAGACCGGCGGCTGCCCGGAGGACTGCCACTTCTGCTCGCAGTCCGGCCTGTTCACCTCCCCGGTGCGCTCGGTCTTCCTGGACATCCCGTCGCTGGTCGAGGCGGCCAAGCAGACCGCGAAGACCGGAGCGACCGAGTTCTGCATCGTGGCCGCGGTCCGCGGCCCGGACGCCCGGCTCATGAAGCAGATGCGCGAGGGCGTCGCCGCCATCAGGGCCGAGGTCGACATCCAGGTCGCCGCGTCGCTGGGCATGCTCTCGCAGGAGCAGGTCGACGATCTCGTCGACATGGGCGTGCACCGCTACAACCACAACCTGGAGACCTGCCGGTCGTACTTCCCCAACGTGGTCACCACGCACTCCTGGGAGGAGCGCTGGGAGACGCTGCGGATGGTCCGCGACTCCGGCATGGAGGTGTGCTGCGGCGGCATCCTCGGCCTCGGCGAGACCGTCGAGCAGCGGGCGGAGTTCGCCGCGCAGCTCGCCGAGCTGAACCCGCACGAGGTGCCCCTGAACTTCCTCAACCCCCGACCCGGCACGCCCTTGGGCGACCGCCCGGTCGTGGAGGGCAAGGACGCGCTGCGGGCCATCGCCGCGTTCCGGCTGGCCATGCCGCGCACGATCCTGCGGTACGCGGGCGGTCGGGAGATCACCCTCGGTGACCTGGGCACGCGCGAGGGTCTGCTCGGTGGCATCAACGCGGTGATCGTCGGCAACTACCTGACCACGCTGGGTCGACCGGCGACCGCCGACCTGGACCTGCTCGACGAGCTGAAGATGCCGGTCAAGGCACTCTCTGCGACCCTGTGAGGCCGACGGTGACCGAACCGACACGGGTCGTTAGCGACGATCCCCCGGCCACTGTTTCGGCGGCGACCGCGGCGGACGGGTCGGGCGTGGCGACGCCCTGGTGCGATCGGTGCGGCGAGTCCGTCATCGACGGTCCGCACGCGCAGTGCGGGGCGGCACGGTCGCTGGAGCCGCCGCGCTACTGCGCGTCCTGCCGGCGCCGGTTGAAGGTGCAGGTGCTGCCGGTCGGCTGGTCGGCGGTCTGCGTCGAGCACGGTGAGACGCTAGGCTGAGCCGGTGCTGCGAGGGCGAGCGGTGACGTTGCGACCGGCGACGGATGCGGACGTGCCGGCCCTCGCGGCGATCCGGTCGCAACCCGAGGTCCGTCGGTGGTGGCGCGGCGGCGACGACCTTGCCGAGGCCGTCCGTGCCGATCTCGCCGACGACGAGACGAGGGTGTACGCCATCGAGCACGAAGGCCGGGTGGCCGGCGCGATCCAGTGGTACGACGAACCGGACCCGGACTACCGGCACGCCAGCCTCGACGTCTTTCTCGACCCGGCCGTACGCGGCGTCGGGCTCGGCGGGGACGCCATCCGCACCCTGACCCGGCATCTGATCGACGAGTACGGCCACCACCGGTTCACGATCGACCCGGCGGCCGCGAACACCGCCGCGATCCGCGCGTACGCGAAGGTGGGCTTCCGCCCGGTGGGCGTGCTGCGCCGTTACGAACGCGGCACGGACGGCCGCTGGCACGACGGCCTGCTGATGGACCTGCTCGCCGACGAACTCGCCGACTGATCCAGCCAGATCTTGGACAGTTGTCGTTCCGCGATGACGCCAACTGTCCAAGATCTGGCGGCGCGGTGCCGATTCGGCGAGAACACTTCCCAGGATGCTGCCCGCCGACGACGCCGACGCGTTCGAGTGGCTCGCCTTCGAGCAGTCGGGCGTGCTCACGACCCCACAGGCCACCCGCCTGCTCACCGAGGGGGTGGTCCGTGGCCGGATCCACTCCGGTCGGTGGCGGTCGATCTGCCGAGGAGTCCTGCTCACCGGCAACGGCCGACTCACCCGTGACCAACAGCTGTGGGTGGCGGTGCTGGCCGCCGGCCCGGACGCCGTGTTGGCCGGGGTCACCGCCGCTGCCGAGGCCGGGGTACGGGGACTGCGCCACGAGCCGCTGCACGTCCTGGTGCCGGCCGCCCGTCGTGCGGCGCGGACCAGCCTGCGTCGGCTGCCGATCGACATGCCGGCGGTCCTGGTGCACCGAACGACGATCCTGCCCGGGGCCCATCGTCAACTCGGCCGGCCGCCGCGCACCACGACGGCACGGGCCCTCGTGGACGCGGCGGGTTGGGCGACCGGCGTGGACGAGGCGCAGGGGTTGCTGGCCGCCGGTTGCCAGCAGCGTCGGGTGCTGCCCCAGGAACTGGACGCGGTGCTCGACGTCCTGCCCCGGGCATCCCGTCGACAGCTGATCCGGCAGACCGCCGGTGACATCGCGGGCGGTGCGCACGCGCTCTCTGAGATCGACTTTCTGCGGCTGTGTCGCCAGCACCGGCTGCCCGCTCCGGACCTGCAGGAGCATCGGGTCGACGCGGCGGGCCGGAACCGCTGGCTGGACGCGTACTGGCGGAAGTGGCGGGTACAGGCGGAGATCGACGGTGCGCACCACATGGACGCACGGCAGTGGGCAGCCGACATGCGCCGGCAGAACGACGTCTGGACCAGCGGAGACCGGATCCTGCGCTTCCCGGCCTGGCTGGTCCGCGCCCGTCCCGACGAGGTCGCCGAAACGGTCCGCAGAGCCCTGACCGCCGCCGGCTGGACCCCGCCCCCGCCCCGTCCTCGTCAGCCACGATGAATCTTGGACAGTTACCGTCCGCCGAAGACGGTAACTGTCCAAGATCTCGGCGCGGGACGCCGCAGCGGCGCGGACAGCGCGGCGCGGACAGCGATGCGGGGCAGGATCGGGTCAGGTGACGGTGCAGGGGGTGCTGTTGAGGGTGAAGGCGGCGGGTTTCGGGTTGCTGCCCGTGTGGGTGCCGTTGAAGCCGAAGCTCACCGACGCCCCCGGCGCGAGCGTGCCGTTGTAGGACAGGTTGGTCGCGGTGACCGCCGCGCCGGTCTGGCTGACCGTCGCCGACCAGCCCTGGCTGACGGTCTGTCCGGCGGGGAGGGTGAACCGCAGCGTCCAGCCGTCGACCGCGGTGGCGCCGGTGTTCGTGATCGTCACGGCGGCGGTGAAGCCGGTGCTCCAGTCGCTGGTGACGTACCCCACCGAGCACGTGCCGCCGACCGGCGGAGGCGCGGTGGTCACCGTGACCGGCGCGGACGCCGCGGAGGTGTTGCCGGCGGCGTCCACGGCCACCACGAAGAACTGGTACGCGGTGGACGCGGTCAGCCCGGACACCGCGAGCGTGGTGCCGGTCGGCGAGCCGACCAGCACGTCGGTGGCGCCGGCCTCCCGGTAGACGCGGTAGGAGGTGACGCCGACGTTGTCGGTCGACGCCGCCCAGGTCAGGGTGAGCCCGGTGGCGGTGGTCACCGACGCGACCGGTGTGCCGGGTGTGCCCGGCGCGGTGGTGTCGGCGGCACCGGCCGGCGGTGTGGTCACCGAGAGCATCGGTGAGGCCGCCGAGGTGTTGCCGGCGCCGTCGCGGGCCACGACGGTGAACTGGTACGTCCGCTCGGGCAGCAGCGGCGAGACGGTCAGCGATGTCCCGGTGACGGGCCGGATCACCACCACGTCGTTGCCGACCAGAAACTCGCGGACCTCGTAGCCGGCGAGTCCACTGCCGCCGCTGTCGGTGGATGCCGCCCAGGACAGGGTGACCGAGCGTGGCGTCAGGCCGGATGCGACGGGCCGGCCGGGCACGGTCGGCGCGGTGGTGTCCGGTACGGCCGGCCCCGGCTCGACACCCCAGACCCGGGTGCCGCCCGAGTACAGCGGTACGCGCGGGTTAGGCCCGGCGGTGGCCTGGTACGACGGGTCGTTGGTGGGATCCCAGGTGCCGCCCTCCGGCACCCCGATCTTGAACTGGACCTCCATCCGGTGCTGGGACTGCCCGGCCGGGGCGATGGTGTGGCCGGTGCAGTCCACCTCGACGTACCAGATGTCGCCGCTGAACTGCCGGGCGGTGGTCGGGGACGGGCAGCCCTGGGTGTAGCCGGGCGTGACCTGCACCGGTCCGGCCCCGTCGGGGCGGAAGTAGTAGCGGAACTTCGCGGTGGTCAGCGCCCGGGCCGGGAAGGCCGACCTGTTGTAGATGACGGCCTTCAGCCCGGTGGCCCGGGGCTCGGCCTGCATCACCGTGGTCTCCACGGTCAGCTCGTCGATGTCGGGCCGCTCGGCGACCGGGAAGCCGGCGAGCGGTGTGCCGCCGTACTCGGAGACCAGCCGGACCAGCGCGGACGTGAAGCCCGCGTTGTAGTCGGTGGCGACCTCGTTCATCACGTAGTCGCCCCGGCTGTCGGTGTACGCGTCGTTGGCCGCGGACGGCCCGCCGACGAGCGCGCCGTAGAGGGTGTGCCGGGTCTCCACGGGCACGGTCTGGCTGTCCCACCAGGAGCCGTGCGCGGTGCGGTGGTGCGGGTTGCGCGGGGAGTTGGCGCCGAACCCGATGACGTAGCTGGAGTGGCGCGGGTTGTCGCCGAGCGCGTAGTTGATCTGTCGGACGGCGAAGTCGTGGTAGCGCGCCTTGCGGGTGGCGTCGGTGGTCCTGTCGCTGTAGACCAGTGCGGCGAAGGAGGTGTTGGCGGCGTACCGCAGCGCACCCCAGGAGTCGAGCACCGCCATCCCGCCCGGCGAGTACGGCACCCGCTGCCCGTTCACGCCGACGGTCCAGTAGTCCAGCCAGCGGTTGGCGTCGTCGACGTACTTCTGCTTGCCGGTCAGGTTGGCCAGCAGCACGTACGCGCCGAACTGCTTGTTGTCCCAGGCGATGGTCCACCTGTAGGAGCGGGTGGTGGACTGGTTCTCGGTGCCCAGCTTGTCGTACTCGCTCTCGGCCCTGGCCAGGTAGCTGGCCTCGCCGGTGGCCCGGTGCAGCCAGATCGCGCCCCAGACCAGCTCGTCCTGCCAGCCGCTCCACGAGCGGTAGAAGCTGGTCGCGTCGGGAATGCACTCGTGGTACGCCTTCCGCACCGTGTCGGCGAAGGTGTAGAGCTGCCGTGCGTGGCCGAGCAGCCGGTCGGCGTAGGCCGCGTCGGTGGGCCGGAACACCATCGAGGAGGCGGCCATCGCGGCCGCCGTCTCCCCCGCCAGGTCCGCGCCGCCACAGCTCGCATCGATCTTGTACGCGGGCCGCGCCATCGGCAGCACCTCGGCCGGGCCCCACCACTTGTGGTCGTCGTCGCCCTTGCCGACCTGTCCGTAGAGGACGTTCGGCGCGGGGTGCGCCTTGATGAGGTAGTCGTTGACGAAGCGCAGGTTGTTCAGCAGGTGCGGCAGTTGCCCGGAGGCGGCGTAACCGCTGCGGTACTCGACCGCCCCCCAGGCGAGCATGGTGGCGCTGAACGCCATCGGGAAGCCGAACTTGACGTGGTCTCCGGCGTCGTACCAGCCGCCGGTGAGGTCCAGGCCCGCGTCGGCGCCGTCGGTGAGCGCACTGTCGCCGCGCCAGGAGACCCGGTTCCAGTCGGGTAGTCGGCCGGACTGCTGCGCCTCGTAGAAGAGCAACGACTTCTGCAGTGCCTCGGCGTAGTTGAAGGCCGGCGCGGCGGACGCGGGCCCGGACGGCGGGGCGGTGACCGCGAGGGACAGCCCGGTGAGCAGGGCGACGCCGGCGGTCAGCAGCCGGCGCGGCCAGGGCTGGTCGGCGACCAGTGACCTCCACCGGCGGGGGTGGCCGTGCGACGGCCGGGTCAGGTGACGCATGGCGGGCTCCTGTCGGAGGCGCCGCCGGCGGTCGCACCGACGCGGGACGGCGTCGGGCGGCACGGCCACCGGCGACAGTGGTGGCGGTGAGGGACCACGGCAGCCGTGGAAGCGCTCCCATGGATAGTCGCCAATGTAGTGCGGTGGCTTGCGATTGGGAAGTCCGGCAGGCCGACCAGATCGGTGGGTGTCCGCTCGCCGGATCGTGCGTCAGCCCGGCGGAGCTACATCACATCATCGACTGCCTTCAATTAATGACCGTTGGCGGCCGCAGCCCAGGCACGTCGACACCTGATCGACAACCGCCCGCTGGTGACCCGCCGACGGCCAGCCAGACAAACGTACTGTTGCTGACCCGCTACCCGGCGCGGGACAGTACCGATCATCAGTGGTGCCATCGACGCCACCGCTCCCCGGTCAACCCTGAGGAGAACGCGATGGCACTACGACTCGCCGAGGGCACCGCCTGGTCCGACGTCCTGGCCCGTGCGGTGGCCGCCACCCCGGAGGCGTTCGGCACCGAGGTCGACGGCGTCACCACCCTGCACAACCTGGTCGAGGCAGACTGGCGGGCCGTCGGCCGCCCCAGCCCGGTCCGTACCCCGGTGGACAACACCGTCGTGATCAACCTGCCCCGGCTCGACGCCGACACCGCCCGCTCCGCCGTGGCCCACGCCGCCGCCGCGCACCGGGCCTGGGCCCAGACCCCGCTCACCGAGCGCAGGGCCCGCGTCACCGACGCGCTGGACGCGCTCACCGCCCACCGCGACCTGCTCGCCCTGCTGCTGGTCTGGGAGATCGGCAAGCCGTGGCGGCTGGCCTGCGCCGACGTGGACCGGGCGTTGGACGGCGTGCGCTGGTACGCCGGCGAGATCGACCGGATGCTCGCCGACGGCCGCGAGCCATTGGCCGGACCGGTCAGCAACATCGCGTCCTGGAACTACCCGATGAGCGTGCTGGTGCACGCCGAACTGGTGCAGCTGCTGGCCGGCAACGCCGTCATCGCCAAGACCCCGTCCCAGGGCGGTGCGGTGTGCCTGACCGTCGCCCACGCGCTCATGCGCCGGGCCGGGCTGCCCGCCACGCTGGTCTCCGGCGGTGGCGAGGAACTGTCCGAGGTGCTGGTACGGGCACCGGAGATCGGCGCGGTGGCCTTCGTTGGCGGGCGCTCCAACGGCGGCAAGGTGGCCGCCGCGCTGCTCGACAGCGACAAGCGGCACTTCATCGAGCAGGAGGGCCTCAACGCCTGGGGCATCTGGAACTTCTCCCAGTGGGACCTGCTCGCCGCGCACCTGCGCAAGGGCTTCGAGTACGGCAAGCAGCGCTGCACCGCGTACCCCCGGTTCGTGGTGCAGCGTGACCTGGTCGACGAGTTCCTCGACATGTACCTGCCGGTCGTCCGGTCGGTCCGATTCGGACACCCGTTGGCCGTCGGCGAGAACTGGGCCGCCGGCGACCCGCTGCCCGAGCTGGACTTCGGGCCGCTGATCAGCGCCGCCAAGGCCGACGAGCTGCGCCGCAAGGTCGACGAGGCCGTCCGCGGCGGCGCGGTGCCACTGCACCGGGGCAAGCTGACCGGGGCACCGTTCCTGAACGGCCAGGACACCTCGGCGTACGTGGCGCCGTCGGTGCTGCTCGCCCCGCCCGGCCGGTCCCGGCTCATGCACGCCGAACCGTTCGGGCCGGTCGACACGATCGTCGTGGTGGACACCACCGACGAGCTGCTGGCCGCGATGAACGCCTCCAACGGCGCCCTTGTCGCGTCGCTGGCCTGCGACGACACCGACGAGGCCGGCAAGCTGGCGGTGGATCTCCAGGCGTTCAAGGTGGGCATCAACAAGCCGCGCTCCCGGGGCGACCGGGACGAGGCGTTCGGCGGCCGGGGCGCCTCCTGGAAGGGCGCGTTCGTGGGCGGTGACCTGCTGGTGCACGCGGTCACCGTCGGCGGCGACCGCCGGCTCTACGGCAACTTCCCCGACTACAGCAGCTACCCCACCACCTGAGCAGCGGCGACAGGGAAGGGCACCCGCTACGCACCAGGCGTCAGGGAGGTGCCCTTCCTCTCCGCCACCGCGGCCACGGCGAGCGGGACGGTGAGGGTGAGCAGGGCGCCGTCGCGTTCCGCGACATTGGGCCGGTCAAGCCGTCGCAGGGCACGCAGCATCGGGGTGTTCTCGGCCTGGACGTGCAGGACCAGCGCCCCGTAGCCGGCGCGTTCGGCGTGCCGGGCCAGCCGGCGCAGCAGCGCCGAGCCGAGCCCCCGCCGCTGCCAGTCGTCGCGCACCAGTAGCGCCACCTCGGCCTCGTCGCCCTCCCCGAGCAGGTTCGCCATTGCCACCACCGGCTCCCCGGCCGGGCTCGGGACGGTGCTCGTGGCGATCAGGGTCAACCCTCGGCTCGGCTCCAGCAGCCGGCGCAACCGGGCCGGCGGCGGCGTCGCCGCCCCGCCCAGGTAGCGCCGGTGACGGCTGCGCGCCGAGCATTCCTCGTGCAGCTCCTGCACCCCCGGCAGGTCGTCCGCGCAGGCCGGACGGACGGCCACCTCGGCACCGTCGGGCAACACCAGGGTGACCTGTTCCGCGGCCCGGCGGGCGACCGTGGCGGCCACCTCGGCCAGGGCCTGCGCCCGGGCGTACTCCGCCGGAGTGAAGGCCGGCGCGGCCCGCCGCAACGCGAACGAGCCGCCCGCCGGGTCGGCGAGCAGCATGCCGGCGCCGACGATCCCCCGATCGACGCCGACCGACGCGGGCCGCCAGCTGACCGAATCCGCGCCCAACAGGGTACGCAGCACCTCGCCGGTCGCGTCCGGGTCGCGCACCAGCCGGTTGGCCAACCCGAGCACCCGGGTCGGCTGGTCGGCCAGGCCGCGCGCCTCGCTGCGCGCCACCCAGCAGTCCCGGCCCCGACCCCGCTCGACGGCGGCGATGAGCTCGGCCTCGTCGAGCGCGTCCGGCGCGTCGACCAGGAAGTCGTCCACCGCGCCCTGCTCGGTCGGCTGCACCTGCACGGTGAGGATGTTGACCCCGCGCAGTGCGAGGCTCGCCGTGAGAACCGACAGGTAACCCGGCCGGTCGTCCACGGTGGCCCTGATCCGCCACAACGTCATGGTTTGCTCCCTTCCCCACCTACGAGCCTCGCTCCCGGCTGTTGCCGCCCGGTTGCTCGCCCGTGACGGCTCGGGAACTCCTCGGCCGTTTCAGGGGCCGGCGATCACCGGAGGCGCGCCGACCAGGTCCAGCCGGTCACCGAGGATCACCGCGCTGGCCCGGACGAGCTGGGTGAGCCGGTCCACCTCGGTGCTGTGGAACGCGGCGGCGGAGAGGGTCTCGCTGCGCTCCCGGGCCACCACCAGCACCAGGCCCGCCCGGCCGAACGGAGCGATGGCGTGGTGGGTGCCGTCGGGCGTGGTCATCGACCGGCCGCGCAGCGGAGTCACCTCCGGCAACTGCGGCGGTACGGGAGCACGCCAGCTGGCGTGCCCGACCGTCGCCCCGCCGGTGCCGCCGCCCCGGGAGGCCCAGTCCAGCGGCACCACGGCGCCGACGGCCCAGTCGGCCGCCAGCAACCCGGGCACCGCGTCGACGAGGGTGGCCAGCCCGTCGGCCGGGTTCGCCGCGACCTGAGCCAGCAGCTCCGCGTCCTGACCGGTGGTGGTGGGCGCGCCGATCGCCCGCCACACACCGTCCACCCGCACGCCCGGAATCGCCGCGAGGCCCGCCAGCAGCCGCTCCACCCGGGCCGCGCCCGGCCAGACCACCGTGAAGTCGTCCACCGCGCGGCCGCCGAGCCGCTCCAGGACGACCACCTGGACGATGTCCGCACCGGACACGCCCAGCGTGCGGGCGACCTGGCCGAGGGTGCCCGGACGGTCCGGCAGGGTGACCCGAACTCGCAGCAACATGTCTGTCCCTCCGCTCGGCGGGCCGGCATCGGCCGGCAGGCTGTCCCCAGCCTGGTCGTTGACCATTTCGTCCCTGTTGCAGAGCCATGTCCCGAGGGGAAAATCTGACCTTGACAACGGAAGCGGGCTGCCATCAACTAGTCGGATGACCGATCCGGCCGACGATGCGCTCCGGCCGGAGTCAGATCCGGCCTCCCCCGTCGGGCTGGACCTCGGCCGGCTCTCCGACTACCTGACCGCACACCAGCCCGCCCTGGCGGCCGGCCCGCTGCGAGCCCAGCTGATCGCGGGCGGCAAGTCCAACCTCACCTACCTGCTGCGTCTCGGCGACCGCGAGGTGGTGCTGCGCCGGCCTCCGCTGGGGCACGTCCTGGCCACCGCCCACGACATGGCACGCGAGTTCCGGGTCATCTCGGCGCTGGCGCCCACCGAGGTTCCGGTGCCCGGCGCGCTGCTGCTCTGCGCCGACCCGGAGGTGATCGGCGCGCCGTTCTACCTGATGGAACGCATGCCCGGCGAGGTGTTCCGCAGCCGTCAGCAGACCGACCCGCTGGGCGACGAGCGACGCCGGGCTCTCGCCATGGCGATGATGGACACCCTCGCCGCGCTGCACACCGTCGAGCCGGCCGCCGTCGGCCTGGGCGACTTCGGCCGCCCCGAGGGTTACCTGGCCCGGCAGGTCCGCCGCTGGGCCGGGCAGCTCGACCGCTCCCGCAGCCGCACCCTGCCCGGCATCGACGAGCTGCGTGACCTGCTCGCGGCCACCGCGCCGGAGGGCGCGAACGCCGGCCGGATCGTGCACGGCGACTACCGGCTCGACAACCTCCTCGCCTCGGCCGACCCGGTTGCCGTGCACGCCGTGCTCGACTGGGAAATGGCCACCCTCGGCGATCCCCTCGCGGACCTGGGGCTGCTGCTCACGTACTGGGACGTGCTGGGCGACAGCGAGACGGCCGCCGGCAACCCCGTCGCCGACGGGCTCGGCCCCCGCGCCGGCTTTCCCACCGGCGCCGAGCTGATCGACCGGTACGCCGGGCGCAGCGACATCGACGTCGGGCCGTTGCACTGGCACGTGGCGCTCGGCTGCTTCAAGCTCGCGGTGATCTGCGAGGGGATCCACTACCGCCACACGCTCGGGCAGACGCTCGGCGAGGGCTTCGACCGGATCGGCGAGATGGTGGCACCGCTGGTCGCGCACGGGCTGACCGCCGCCGGGGAGCGGTGATGGACTTCTCGTACGACACCCGGACCGAGGAGCTGCGCGCCGAGCTGACCCGGTTCCTGACCGAGCACGTCCACCCCGCCGAAGCGGTGCACACCGAGCAGGTGGCGGCAGGCGACCCGTGGTCGCGTACCCCCGTGATGGCCGAGCTGAAGGCGGAGGCCCGCAAGCGCGGCCTGTGGAACCTCTTCCTGCCCGACCCGCGCTACGGCGCCGGGCTGACCAACCTGCAGTACGCCCCGCTCGCCGAGCTGACCGGGCGTAGCCCACACCTGGCGCCGGAGGCGGTCAACTGCGCCGCGCCCGACACCGGCAACATGGAGCTGCTGGCCGAGTTCGGCTCGGACGCGCAGCGGGAGCGCTGGCTGATGCCGCTGCTGGAGGGCGAGATCCGCTCGGCGTTCTGCATGACCGAGCCGGACGTCGCATCCTCCGACGCCACCAACATCGCCACCCGGATCACCCGCGACGGCGACGAGTACGTGATCAACGGGCGCAAGTGGTGGTCGTCCGGTGCCATGGACCCGCGCTGCGAGATCTTCATCGTGATGGGCAAGACCGACCCGGGCGCCGACCGGCACCGCCAGCAGAGCATGGTGCTGGTCCCCCGGGACACCCCCGGCGTGACCGTGCGCCGGGGCATGACCGTCTTCGGCTACACCGACGGTACGCACGGCGGGCACGCCGAGATCGACTTCGTCGACGTCCGGGTGCCGGCCGACAACCTGATCGGTGCCGAGGGCAACGGTTTCGCGATCGCCCAGGCCCGGCTCGGCCCGGGCCGGATCCACCACTGCATGCGGCTGATCGGGATGGCCGAGCGGGCGCTGGAGCTGCTCTGCCGGCGCGCCAACGAGCGGATCGCGTTCGGCCGGCCCCTCGCGGAACAGGGCGTCGTCCGGGAGTGGATCGCCGAGTCGCGGGTCCGCATCGAGCAGGCCCGCCTGCTGGTGCTCAAGACTGCCTGGCTGATGGACACCGTCGGCAACAAGGGCGCGCACACCGAGATCCAGGCCATCAAGATCGGAACGCCGGCGATGGCCGAGTGGGTGATCGACAAGGCCATCCAGGGGTACGGCGGCGCCGGCGTCAGCCAGGACACTCCCCTGGCCGCCCTCTGGGCGCAGACCCGCACGCTACGTTTGGCCGACGGCCCCGACGAGGTCCACCGAGCCTCCCTCGCCAAACGCGAACTCCGCCGCTGGACCCAAACCCCCACCTGACCCCCGCGCAGGCCCACCTCCGGGCCCCTGCCGCCCGCCCGCGCACGCCCGCCTCCGCGCGCACGCCCGCCTCCGCGCGCACGCCCGCCTCCGCGCGCACGCCCGCCTCCGCGCGCACGCCCGCCTCCGCGCGGCGCGGCCCTGCGCAGCGCAGCGCCACGCCACGCCGCGCCGCGCCGCGCCGCGCAAGATCGTGCAACTTCCTGGTTGTAGTGGCCTCCACCTCGCGCGATGACCACTACAACCAGGATCGAGCGTGATCTTGCCCGTCGAGCGCAAACGATCACGAGCTTGGCCGCGTGGTTCGCCCGCTTTGTCCAGAGCAACCCCATGATCATGAGCTGGGGCGGGGCGGCACCGGTGCGAAAGGGGCGGTGGTCAGGCGGAGGTGCGGTGGACCAGCTGGGTGTCCAGGAGGATGTGCGGGGCGGGGAGGTCGTCGCCGCGGATCCGGGCGACCAGCAGCCGGGCCATCTGCCGGCCCATCTCCTCGACCGGCTGGAAGACCGTGGTCAGCGGCGGGTCCGCCTGTCGGGCGATCGGCGCGTCGTCGAAGCCGATCACCGCGACGTCCTCGGGCACCCGTCGGCCGGCCTCGCGCAGGGTCCGTAGCGCGCCGAACGCCATCAGGTCGGACGCGACGAAGACCGCGTCCAGGTCCGGGCAGGCGTCCAGCAGTCGGCGCATGCCGGCCGCGCCGCTGCCCTCGCTGAAGTCGCCGTACGTGATCAGGTCGGGGTTGACGCCGACTCCGGTGGTCTTGACGGCCTCGGTGTAGCCCTCCAACCGGGCCAGGCCGGCGCCCATGTCCTGGGGCCCGGCGATGGTGGCGATCCGACGTCGCCCACGGCCGGCGAGGTACTCCACGGCCTGCCGGGCGCCGCCGACGTTGTCCACGTCGACGAACCAGGCGGGCTGGGCGCCGGGTTGCAGCATCCGGGCGGGCCGGCCGCCGAGCACGGCGGGCAGGCCGCGCTCCTCCAGCAGGGTCGGCAGCGGGTCGGAGTCGTGCAACGACAGCAGCAGTACGCCGTCGACGTGCTGGTTGGTCAGATGGTGCTCGACGCGCTCCCGCTCCACCGGCGACTGGGCCATGGCCAGCCACAGCTGCATCGGCGTCTCCAGCAGCCCGGAGCTGATGCCCCGCACGATGCCGGCGAAGAACGGCTCGGTGAAGACCCGTTCACCGGATTCGGACACGACGAGCGCGACAGAGTCGGTCCGCTGGGTGACCAGCGCGCGGGCCGCGCGGTTGGGCACGTACCCCAGCTCTGCGATGGCCTGTTGGACCGCGGCCCGGGCCTCCGGGCTGACCTGGGGCGAGCCGTTGACCACGCGGGAGACCGTGCCCCGGCCGACGCCGGCGCGGGCCGCGACCGCATCGAGGGTCGGGCGCCCGAGCGACCGGGTGCGCTGCGTTGTCATCGTCTGCTCCTCCGACGGCGGGCGGACCTGGTGCCACCCGCCGGGGGTGGACACCAGGACCGTCCTGATGGCTGGCCCGAGCCTATTGTGCGGCCAGACCGTTGCGTCGGATCACCGAGGCGTACCACCTGGCGCTGGACTTGGGGATGCGGACCTGACTGTCGTAGTCGACGTGGATCATGCCGAATCGCTTGGTGTAACCCCAGGCCCACTCGAAATTATCCATCAGCGACCAGGCGAAGTATCCGCGCAGGGGCACCCCCGCGGTGATCGCCTCGTGCGCGGCGCGCAGGTGGGCGTCGAAGTAGGCCAGCCGGTCGACGTCGTCGACCTGCCCGTCGACCACGGTGTCGAGAAACGCGGAGCCGTTCTCGGTGACGTAGAGCGGCAGGTCGGTGTAGTCGTCGTGCACGCGGCGCAGGGTCTCGGTCAGGCCCGGGGCGTCGATCTCCCAGTTCATGTCGGTGACGGGGACGCCGCGCGTCACGAAGCGGACGTCCTCGCTGCCCGGCCAGCAGGAGGGCGCACGCCAGTACGGCTCCGGCTCGACGCCCTCGACGCCGGCGGCGACCACGTGCCGGCTGTAGTAGTTGACCCCCACCATGTCCAGGGGCGTGGAGATGGTCGCCAGGTCGCCGTCGCGCACGTGCGCGAAGTCGGTCACCGCGCTCAGGTCGGCCATCAGGTCGGCCGGGTACGAGCCGCGCAGCAGTGGGTCGAGGAAGAACCGGTTGGCCAGCGCGTCGATCCGCCGGGCGGCGTCGGCGTCGGCGGGGGCGTCGCTGGCCGGGTCGACCGGGTACAGGTTGACCGTCACGCCCACCTCGGCGCCGGGCCGGGCGGCCCGCAACGCCTGCACGGCCAGGCCGTGCCCGAGCATCAGGTGGTGTCCGGCGCGGACCGCGTCGGCACCGTCGGATCGGCCGGGTGCGTGCACGCCGGAGCCGTAGCCGAGGAACGCGGAGCACCACGGTTCGTTCAGTGTGGTCCAGTAGCGCACCCGGTCGCCGAGCGCGTCGGCCATCAGAGTCGTGTAGTCGGCGAAACGGGCGGCGGTGTCCCGCGCGGGCCAGCCGCCGGCGTCCTCCAACTCCTGGGGCAGGTCCCAGTGGTAGAGGGTGAGCCACGGCTCGATGCCGTTGGCCAGCAGCTCGTCGACCAGCCGTCGGTAGAAGTCCAGGCCCTGTGGGTTGGCGGCACCGCTGCCGCCGGGCTGCACCCGGGGCCAGGAGACCGAGAAACGGTACGACTTCAGGCCCAGCTCCGCCATCAGCGCGACGTCGCCGCCGAGCCGGTGGTAGTGGTCGCAGGCCACGTCGCCGGTGTGCCCGGCGACCACCCGGCCGTCGGTGTGGCTGAAGGTGTCCCAGATCGACGGCGTACGGCCGTCCTCGGCCGCGGCCCCCTCGATCTGGTACGCCGCGGTCGCGGCCCCCCAGAGGAAGCCGGGCGGAAAGGTCAGCCCGGGGCGCTCGTCGAGGACGTCGACGGCGGGCGGGCTGGCGGGGTTGCTCATTGGGCCATCCTTGTTCGCGACTGCGGGGCTCGCAAAACCGGCTCACTCCTCGCGCTCACGACTTGACGGCACCTTCCATGATCCCGCCGATGATCTGGCGGCCGAACACGATGAACACGATGACCAGCGGTACGGTACCGATGGCTGTCGCGGCGAACACCTGGGAGTAGTCGGTGTAGTAGGCGTACGACAGGAACGCCAGCGAGACCTGCAGGGTGGGGTTCTCCGGGGTGAGCACCGCGTAGGGCCACAGGTAGGAGTTCCACGTCTCCATGAAGGTGAGCAGGCCGAGCACGGCGGCGGCGGGCCGCAGCGCGGGCAGCACGATGTTCCAGTAGATCCGGAACGTGTTGGCGCCGTCGACCCGGCCGGCCTCGATGAGCTCGTCGGAGACCGCCTGGCTGGCGTACTGCCGCATCATGAAGACACCGAACGCGCTGACCAGGAACGGAACGGTCACCGCGTAGAGGGTGTCGTACCAGCCGAGGTCCTGGATCATTCCCCAGAGCGGGATGAGGCCGAGCTGGGTGGGGATCATCATGGTCACGATGATCGACAGCAGCAGCACGTTGCGACCCCGGAAGCGCAGCTTGGCGAACGCGAAGCCGGCCAGCGACCCGGTGATCACCACGGAGAGGGTGACCACCGAGGAGACGATCACGGAGTTGATCAGGCCGGTGACGAAGTTCGCCGCGTCGTTGTCGAGCACCCGGCCGAAGTTGTCACCGAACGCGCCGCCGGGTGTCATCGGCGGCGGTACGTCGTTGATGGCGTCCAGGCTGCGGGTGGCGATGACGACCATGTAGTAGAAGGGGTAGATCGAGAAGAGCACCGCGAGCACGAGTGCGCAGTAGGTCAGCGGGCTGGTGCGCCAGAGGCGCTGGGAGGCGGAGTTCACGGCTGTCTCCTCACTTCACCGTGCGGCGGACGAGCACGAAGTTGAGCAGCGAGACCAGTGCGATCATGATGAACATCGCCCAGGCCACGGCGGCGCCGTACCCCGCGGTGTTCAGGTTCTCGATGCCGAGCTCGTACATGTACATGGCGAGGGTCTGGAACTCCCGCTGGTCGCCACCGGTGATGTTGCCGTTGGCAAAGACCAGCGGCTCGGTGAAGAGCTGCAGCCCGCCGATGGTGGACAGGATCACCACGAAGACGAAGGTCGGGGTGAGCATCGGCAGGGTGATCCGCCAGAACTGCCTCCACTGGTTGGCCCCGTCGATCGACGCGGCCTCGTACAGGTCACGCGGGATGGCCTGCATGCCGGCCAGCAGGATCAGCGTGTTGTAGCCGGTCCAGCGCCAGTTGACCATCGACGCGACGGCGGTCCAGGAGCTCCACCGGTGCGCGTCCCAGTCGACCGGGTCGACGCCGACCATGCCGAGCAGCCAGTTGAACACGCCGAAGTCGCGCTGGAACAGCATCCCGAACACGATCGCCACCGCGGCGACCGAGACCACGTTCGGCATGAAGATCGCCATCCGGAACACCGTCCGGGCGCGCAGGAAGGTCCGGTTCAGCAGGTTCGCCAGGAACAGGGCGAGCAGCAACTGCGGGACGGTGGAGAGCAGGAAGATGCCGAAGGTGTTGACCGTGGCGTTCCAGAAGTACTCATCGGTGACCAGTGCGGTGTAGTTGTCGAACCCGATGAAGGTGTGGTCGCCGACCAGGTTCCAGTCGTGCAGCGACATCCAGGCGGTCCGTGCCATCGGGTAGAACCCGAAGACGCCGAAGACCACGAAGAACGGCGCGATGTAGAGGTAGGGCGAGAACGTCAGGTCCAGGCGGGTCAGGGAGTGCCCGCGGGACCGGCGCGGGGTGGACAGGTCATCCGGCGGCGCCGCGGGAGGCGGCGGCGCCGTCGTTGCCGACAGGCTCATGGGGTTTCCTTCGTTGGCGACGCAGGTCGCGAACCTGCGGGCCGAGTCCGACGCCGGGAGGCCGGCGCTGCGGGGTGGCACGCGGAACAGGACGCCACCGGTGGCGTCCGGACGGCTGCCCGGACGCCACCGTTGTGGAGAGGATCAACAGGTCAGAAGGCGCCCTGGGTCTTGGCGTCCTTGGCGAACTGTTCCCAGGCCTTGTCCTGTTTGGCCTGCCCGCCCTCGTACGACCGCAGGGCCGGCTCGAAGGCGTTCTCCTTGATGCCCTGGTGCTTCGGGCCGAGGTGCAGCGGCTGGATCTTCGCCACGCTCTCCCCGAAGATCTTGCCGGTCGGGGCGTTGTTGAAGTAGTCGTTCGTGTAGGCGAGGAAGTCCGCGTTCTTCAGCGCCTCGAGGTTGGTCGGCAGTGGGCCCTTGAGCTTGAACGCCGCCACCTGGCTCTGGGCGTTGGTGAGATACTCGGCGAGCTTCGCCGCCTCCTTCGGGTACCTGCTCTGCTCCGGCACGGCGAGCCAGGAGCCACCCCAGTTGCCCGCGCCGCCGGGGACAGCCGCCACGTCCCACTTGCCCTTGTTCTCCGGGCCGGAGTTCTCCTGCACGATGCCGAGCATCCAGGACGGGCAGAAGGTCGCCGCGAACGTGCCCTGCTTGAACCCGGCCGACCACTCCGGCGACCAGGTCGCCGTCTTCGCGGTGATGTTGGCGTCGGCCATGGCGACACCGGTGTCCCACGCCGCCTTCACGGACGCGCTGGTCTCGGCGACGACGTTGTCCTCCTTGTCGTAGAACAGGTCACCGCCCTTCTGGAACATGACGGCGCTGGAGGCGGTGGTGACCGAGTCGAGCAGCCCCTTGCCGGTGGCCGCGCGGTACTTCTTGCCGGTCTCGATGAAGCCGTTCCAGTCCGGCCAGAGCGCGGCGACCTGGTCCCGCTCGGTGGGCAGCTTGGCGGCCTCGAACAGGTCGCGGCGGTAGCAGACCGCGAGGCTGCCGACGTCGGTGGGCAGGCCGATCAGCCGGCCGTCCGGTGCCTTGCCCAGCTCGTACTTCCAGGGCAGGTAGTCCTTGCTGTGGTCGGCGACCAGTGGCTTGAGGTCGGTCCAGTTGGCCGGGTTGGCCTTGAACTCGTTGAGGATGCCCTCTTCGAGCGCGATCACGTCGGACGCGCCCTTGCCGGTGGCGAGCGCCCGGACGATCTTCGGGCGGTACTCGTTGAGCTGGGCCGTCTTGCGCAGCTCGACCTTGATACCGGTGTCCTTCTCGTACTGCTTGATGATCTCGTCGTAGCCGAACTCGCCGAAGGTGTCGACGACCAGCTTGGCCGGCTTCTCGCCGGCCGCCGGCTTGTCGTCGTCGTTGCCGCAGGCTGCGAGACCGCCGATTGCGGTGATCGCGGCCAGGGCAGCGGCCGCCAGGCGGGTACGCCGCGTGGTGACGCTCATTCGCTGACCCCTCTTTCCGGTGGTGAGGCTGGGTGTGTGGTGGGGGGTGTTGGCCGCGCCGGTCCGAGGAGCGCGGGTGACCCACACCACTCTCGGGAGCGCTCCCATGAGATTGCCGGCGGGTAACGAGGGTGTCAATAGGACGTTGGGAGCGTTCCCAGATCGTTACCGCCATCGACAGGGAGCACAGTCGTGCCCGCCGGAGCGGTGCAGCGGAGCCCGGTGGTGCGGAGTCAGCAGAAGCGGCGCAGGAGGGTGTCGGTGCGGCCCGCGTCGAACTCGAACGGGTCGAAAGTGGAGCCCACCCAGTCGCGCAGCTGCACGTGTCGCGGGTCGACGCGGTCCGCCGGAGCGCCCTGCTCGGCCAGCGCGACCAACAGCGCCTGGTAACCCGAAGGCCCGCCGATGCCCTCCGGCGGGCAGGCCCGCTCGCCGTCCAGACACACCGGGTACCGCTCGTCGACGTCGGCGGTCACCGCGTCCTCGACCACCAGGTCGTGCTCCCACCAGTCGCCGAAGTCGTAGATGTAGGAGAACCGGCTGCCCTTGCCGAGCACCGCGTCCAGCCGGACGTCCAGCTCGTCGTGCAACGCCAACTCCCCGTCCGGCTCGGGCTCCCCGTACGGCATCCCGTCGATCTCGAACGAGTGCAGGTGGCAGTCCCGCCAACCCATCGCGTGCTGCACCACCCGGTGCAGACGGTCCAGCGTGTAGCCAGCCGGGACGAGCACCCGACGCCACACCGGCGGGCGTACCCCGGTGAGGGACATCTTCAGCTGGAAGATCTGACGCGGCATGCTGTCCCTGTCCTCCCGCGGCTTAGGCTGCCAGCATGATCTGCCGAGCGTGCCGGGCCCGGCGGCACGACGACTGCCCGGGCCGGAACTGGTGCGACTGCCAGCACCGTACCGCCCGACCGACCCCTCCGGTCACTGGTCCGGCCAGCGAATGACCGTCGGAATTCCGATCCGGCGGCTCTGGCCCGAGCCGTCTGAGCTGCCGCTGGACGATGCCGCGCTGACCGCGCTCTACGGTCGCGCCGCGCGTCCCCGTCTGCGCGTCAACTTCGTCGCCAGCCTGGACGGCGCGGTCACCGTCGACGGCTACTCCGCCGGCCTGTCCAGCGAGCCGGACAAGCGGGTGTTCGGCCTGCTGCGGATGCTCTGCGACGCCCTCGTCGTGGCCGCCGGGACGCTGCGCCACGAGGGCTACCGGGCGGTCCGGCTCGACGAGCGGCGCCGCGCCTGGCGCCGCGAGCACGGGCTGGCCGAGTGTCCCACGCTGGTGGTCGTCTCCCGGTCGCTCGACCTGGACCCGGCGCAGGCCGCGTTCGCCGACGCGCCGGTCCGGCCGATCGTGCTCACCGGTGCCGGCGCCGACCCGCCGCACGGTCTGACCGACGTCGCCGAGGTGGTGCGCTGCGGCACCGACCGGGTCGACCTGGCGGCCGGGCTCGCCGAACTGCGTCGGCGTGGGTTGTCCCAACTGCTCTGCGAGGGCGGCCCGAAGCTGTTCGGCGCGCTCACCGCCGCCGACCTGGTCGACGAGCTGTGCCTCACCGTCGCGCCACTGCTCACCGGCCCCGGACCGGGCCGGATCACCGCGGGCGAGGCCACGCCGCCCCGACAGTTGCCGCTGCGGCACGTGCTCGCCGCCGACGACGGCGTCCTCATGCTGCGCCACGCGCGCGACGTCGCGGCACCGGGTGGGCTCACCCGGTGAGAACCGCCCCGGGAGACCGCGTCCGGTAGCTGGGCGACCCGGCGTCGGTGCTCCATGTTCGGGTAACGCGACAGCCGCCTCGAGAGTTGAGTGGTCGGCGCGGGGTTTCGCCGACCTGGCCACACACCGAAAGTGTCCGGATGGACACGGTGGGACAGGTGCCCGACGGAACGAGTGTCGTCCGCCGCGTCGCGTGGCGACCTGTCGTACTCCTCGGGCAGGATGCACCTCATGCGCGCCGACCGTGATGCCCGACCGACCCGAGCCGCCCGATGACCGACGCCGGCCCCGACGGCCTCGAGAGCCCGGGCGCGCCGGTCGGCCGGGTGCTGGGCACCGCCGACGCCACCCCGTTGCAGTTCTGGACGGCCGTGGCGCCGGGCAGTTACCTCCAGCTCGACGACGTGGTGGTCACGCGGCGTGAGCTGCCCAACCGGGAACCGGTGACGATCGCCGGGGTGGTCACCCAGGTCCGCGCCCGGCACGAGGGCGCCCAGTTCGACTCCGACGTCTTCGCCATCGCCGACGGCACGCTCCCCGCCCAGGTGCAGGAGGCTGCCGAGATCACCACCACCCGGGTCGACCCGGAGCTCTACGTGCCGCCGACGCCCGGGGCGGTGGTGCACCGGGCCGAGGGCGACGCCCGGGCGCGGGCGCTGCACTTTGACCGGATGGAACGGCGGATCCCGATGGGGATGGGTCGCGACGGGGTGCCGGTCTACCTCAACGCCGACTTCCTCGACGGCAGCCGGGGCGCGCACGTCTCCATCTCCGGCATCTCCGGCGTGGCCACCAAGACCAGCTTCGCCACCTTCCTGCTCTACTCGGTCTTCCGCTCCGGGGTGCTGGGCGGCGACGCGGTCAACGCCAAGGCGCTGATCTTCAACGTCAAGGGCGAGGACCTGCTCTTCCTCGATCACCCCAACACCCGGCTCGACGAGCCCACCCGCGCGGCGTACGCGAAGCTCGGGTTGACCGCCGGCGCCTTCCCCGACGTGCGGGTGTACGCCCCGCCCAGGGTCGGCGACGCGGCCGGCACGCCCGACGTGAGCAGCCGGCTCACCGGCGTCGACGCCTTCTACTGGACGTTGAGCGAGTTCTGCGCCGACCGCCTCCTGCCGTACGTCTTCGCCGACGCCGACGACGAGCGCCAGCAGTACACGATGGTGGTCCACTCGGTGGCCGCGCACCTGGCCCGTTACGCCCAGCCAGCCGACGGCGGGGTGAGCATCGACGGTGTCCGGCTCGGCTCCTACGGCGACCTGGTCGACCACATCGTCGACCAGCTCAACGACGACGAGACCCGCTCGGACTGGGCCGGCAGCGCCGTCGGCCTGGGCACGGTCAACGCGTTCGCCCGGCGGCTGATCGGCAGCAAGAAGGACCTCGGCCGGCTGATTCGCGGCGACCTGGCCACCCGCCGCCCGCACTCGATCAACACCAGCGAGTCCGCGCAGGTCACCGTGGTCGACCTGCACAACCTCCCGGACCGCGCCCAGCGCTTCGTGGTCGGTGTGACGCTCAAGAGCGAATTCGAGCGCAAGGAGAAGTCCGGCACCGCCAAGCCGTTGCTCTTCGTCGTCCTCGACGAGCTCAACAAGTACGCCCCCCGGGAGGGCTCCTCGCCCATCAAGGAGGTCCTTCTGGACATCGCCGAGCGGGGCCGCTCACTCGGGGTGATCCTGATCGGCGCCCAGCAGACGGCGAGCGAGGTGGAGCGGCGGATCGTCACCAACTCGGCGATCCGGGTGGTCGGCCGACTCGACCCGGCCGAGGCGTCCCGCCCGGAGTACGGCTTCCTGCCGCCCGCTCAGCGGCAGCGGGCACTGCTGGCCAAGCCGGGCACCATGTTCGTCAACCAACCGGACATCCCGGTGCCACTCTGCCTGGAGTTCCCGTTCCCGGCGTGGGCCACCCGGGTCTCCGAGGCGGGTCGGGCACCATCGGAGACGCTGCGTTCGATCACCCAGTCCGCCGACCCGTTCGCCGTGGTGGGCTCCGGCGGCGGCACCGACGACGACATCCCGTTCTGAGGGCCACCGTGACCGAAGGACCGGCACAGTCATGAAGATCCTGCACACCTCGGACTGGCACGTCGGCAAGGTGCTCAAGGGGCAGTCCCGGGCCGAGGAACACACTGCCGTGCTGGCCGGCGTGATCGACATCGCCCGCGCCGAGCAGCCGGATCTGGTGATCGTCGCCGGCGACCTCTACGACACCGCCGCGCCCACCTCGGAGGCGACCCGGCTGGTCACCCGGGCGCTCACCGCGCTGCGTCGCACCGGCGCGGACGTGGTAGCGATCGGCGGCAACCACGACAACGGCCCGGCACTGGACGCGCTGCGACCCTGGGCGGAGGCCGCCGGCATCACGCTGCGTGGCGGCGTACGGGAAAACCCGGACGAGCACGTGATCGACGGCGTGACGGCCAGCGGCGAGCGGTGGCAGCTTGCCGCGCTGCCGTTCCTCTCCCAGCGGTACGCGGTACGCGCGTTGGAGATGTACGAGCTGACCGCCGCGGAGGCCAACCAGACCTACGCCGATCACCTGGGCCGGGTGCTGGGCCGGCTCACCGAGGGTTTCACCGAGCCGGACCGGGTGCACCTGGTCACCGCGCACGTGACCGTGACCGGCGCCTCCACCGGTGGCGGTGAGCGGGACGCGCACACCGTGCTCGGCTACGCCGTGCCGGCGACCGTCTTCCCGGCCACCGCGCACTACGTGGCGCTGGGCCACCTGCACCGGGCACAGCGGGTGATCGGCCCCTGCCCGGTGCGCTACAGCGGCAGCCCGCTCGCGGTCGACTTCGGCGAGCAGGAGAACGTCCCCTCGGTGACGATCGTCGAGGTGAGCGCCAGCACCGCCGCCCGGGTCCGGGAGGTGCCCGTCACGGCGGCGAGTGCGCTGCGCACCGTGCGGGGCACCCTGGCGCAGCTCGCCGAGGTCGAGGCACCGGACGCCTGGCTGCGCGTATTCGTACGGGAGCAACCCCGCGCCGGCCTGCGCGAGGAGGTCCAGGATCTGCTCCCCCGGGCGCTGGAGATCCGGATCGACCCGGAGTTGCTCGCCGCGCCGGGCAACGGCGCGCGCATCGCGCAGCGGTCGGGGCGCTCGCCGCGCGAGTTGTTCGCCGACTACCTGGACAGCCGAGGGCACGCCGACGAGGGCGTCCGGGACCTCTTCGACGAACTCTTCGAGGAGATCGATCACTGATGCGTCCGATGCGCTTGGACATGGCCGGCTTCACGGTCTTCCGGGACGACACCACCGTCGACTTCACCGACGCCGACTTCTTCGCCCTGATCGGCCCGACCGGCTCCGGTAAGTCCACGGTGCTGGACGCCATCTGCTTCGCCCTCTACGGCATGGTGCCCCGGTGGGGTGGCCCTCGGGGGCTGGCCAACGCCCTCGCGCCGTCGGCGACCGAGGCCCGTGTGCGGCTGGTGTTCGAGTCCGGCGGCGCCCGCTACGTGGCGACCCGGGTGGTCCGTCGGGACGGTCGGGGCAACGTCAAGACCGCGAACGCCGGGTTGCAGCTCATGCCGGCCGGGTTCGACGTGTCGAAGCTGGACACCGGGTTGAGCCCGGACGATCTCGGTGAGGTGGTGGCTGGCACCCCCGCCGAGATGGAGCAGGCGGTGCTGGAGGCGGTCGGGCTGCCGTACGAGCAGTTCACCAGTTGCGTGGTGCTGCCGCAGGGGCAGTTCGCCGACTTCCTGCACGCCAAGCCGGCGACCCGCCAGCAGATCCTGGTCAACCTGCTCGGCCTCGGCGTCTACGAGGACGTGCAGAAACGGGCGACGGCACGTGCCGCGCAGGCCGAGGCGCGTCTGGACGCGGTCGACCAGCTGTTGGCCGGGCTGACCGGCGTGGACGACGAGGCACTGGCCGAGGCCGACGCCCGGGTCGACCGGATGGCCGAGCTGGCCGCCGCGGTGACCGCCGCCGTGCCGGAGCTGGCGGCGGCCCGAGCCACCGCGGGGCAGGCTGCGGGCGCGCTGACCGCGCTCGACGACGAGCTGACCGTGTTGACCGGGGTGCGGGCTCCGCGTGGCGTGGCAGAGGTGGCCCGTGCGGTGACCGCGGCGCGGGCCGAGGCCGAGGCGGCTGCCACCGGCGTGTCGCTGGCCGAGGAGCGCGAGGAGAAGCTCCGTGGCGAGCTGACCGCTGCCGGGGACGAGAGCGCGCTGCGACTGCTGCTGCGGGCGTACGACGATCGGGACCGCCTGACCGGCGAGGCCGGGACGGTCCGCGCGACGGTGGGTGCGGCGAACGACGAGCACAGCGCGGCGATGGCCGCGCTGACCGCCGCCCGCGCGGATGCCGAGAGGGCCGACGTCGAGCTGCAGGCGGCCGTGCGGGCCTACGAGGAGGCGAAGACCCTCGACCTGGCCGTCAGCCTGCGGGTGCACCTGCACCCCGGCGCCGCCTGCCCGGTCTGCGAGCAGCCGGTGGACGAGGTGCCGGCGGTGCCGGCCGACTCGGCGGTGGCCGCCGCCACGGCGGCCGGCAAGGCGGCCCGCGCCGCCACCGAGGCCGCCCAGACGGTCGTGCAGCAGCGGGACGCGGCGGCGCGGAACCTGGAACGGCTGCTGGTGCAGGCCCGGGCACGGCAGGAGCAGATGGACGCCCGGCTCGCCGACCTCGACGGGCAGCTCGTGGGCGCGGGCGAGCCGGCCGTGCTCCGCCGGGAGTTGGCCGAGCACGCCCGGCTGCGGCGCGCACTGGACGAGGCGGCGACGGCCGTCCGGGCCGGCCGGGACAAGGCCCGCCACACCCGTGCCGGGGTGGACGCCGCCGAGGATCGGCTGCGGGCGACCTGGCGGGGCTTCGACACCGCTCGTGACGGGCTGGCCCGGTTCGGCCCGCCCGCGACGGACCGGGACGACGTCGCCACGGCGTGGACGGCGCTGACCGGCTGGGCGAGCGCCGAGGCGGAACGCCGCCGTGCCGACCGGGCCGACCGGGCTGTGGTCGTCGCCCGGGCCGAGGCGGCGGCCGACGCCGTGCAGCAGCACATCGCGGGCACCTTCGCCGCCGCCGACGTGCCGGTCGGGGACGACCCGGTCCACGCCGCGACGGTGGCCCTCGAGCGGGCCGACGCCGACCGACGCCGGCTGCGGGAGCGCCGTGAGCAGGCCGGGACGCTGCGCGAGCAACGCGCCGGGCACGAGCGGGACGTGCAGGTGGCCCGCGCGCTCGCCGGGCACCTGCGGGCCAACAACTTCGAGCGGTGGCTGCTGGCCGAGGCGTTGGATCTGCTGGTCGACGGCGCGTCGGGGATCCTGCGGGAGCTGTCCTCCGGGCAGTACGAGCTGGTGCACGACAAGGGCGAGTTCTTCGTGGTCGACCACCACGACGCCGGCCTGCGCCGGGGCGTGCGCACCCTCTCCGGCGGGGAGACGTTCCAGGCGTCGCTGGCATTGGCGCTGGCGCTCTCCGAGCAGCTGGCCGGGATGTCGACCACGGCGGCGAGCCTGGAGTCGATCGTCCTGGACGAGGGCTTCGGCACGCTGGACGCCGCCACCCTGGACACGGTGGCCGCGACCCTGGAAAACCTGGCCGCCCGGGGTGACCGGATGGTCGGCGTCGTGACGCACGTGCCGGCGCTGGCCGAGCGGATCCCGGTCCGCTTCGAGGTCCGCAAGGACGCCCGCTCGGCGCGCGTCGAACGGACCGGCCGGTGAGCGCGAGGAGTGCAGCGCAGCGGAGCCCCGCAGTCGCGAACGGAAGGCAGGCACCGGTGAGCGCGAGGAGTGCAGCGCAGCGGAGCCCCGCAGTCGCGAACGGAAGGCAGGCACCGGTGAGCGCGAGGAGTGCAGCGCAGCGGAGCCCCGCAGTCGCGAACGGAAGGTCAGGCCGGTGAGCGACGCGGCGTTCTTCGTCGACTCGTGGGATCCGGCGTACGGGGCGTCGTTCGAGGCGTCCGCCGCCGGGCCGGCCGCGCCGAGCAGCGCCCAGGTCGACGCGGACGTGGAGCTGCCCGCCGTCGACTGGCGGGCGATCGGGGTACGGCCGGGAGTGCGGGCGCCCGACGTGGTGCTGCTCGTCGACGGGGTGCGGCGGATCGACGCGAGCATCTGGACGGCCGAGGCCGACGGCGGGTCGTTTCCGGGGCTGGCCGCCTCGTACGCGGCGGGGGTGGTGCGCTGCGACCTGGGTCGGGGTGCCGCGCAGTTGGCCGGTACCCGGGTCGGTCGGGGGCTGTTCACCGCGAGCCCGTCGGCGCAGGACGTGGTGGCGGAGGCGATCCGCTACCCGGTGCACCGGGTGGGCGGCACGGGTGAGCTGGCCAAGTTGCCGGCCGCCGTGCAGGGGCCGCTGACCGCGCTGGAGGTGGCGGTCTCCGACGCCGCCCGGGTCGACGGCGATCTGCTGGTGGTGGACGGCCCGTTGCGTAGCCGCCGTCAGTTGCCTCGCACGCTCGGCTACATCAAGACCCAGCACAGTCAGTACCTCGACGCCCGGTTGACCGCCGTGGTGACCGGCCTGGCGTCCGGAGAGCGTTCGCCGGTGTTCCGGCTCGGTACGGCCTGGGGTGGCTGGTCGTGGTATCTGCGGCTGCCGGTGGCCCTGGGTGCGCCGTGGGCGGGCATCGTGCGGGTGGAGTGTTCCGCCGATCTGCCCGTCGAGGCGGCGATCGAGCTGGCGGACCTGTCGCTGGCGACCCTTCCCCGGTTCGCCTCGACGCCATACAAGGATCCGCGCGCCCCGCAGAACCTGGTTCCGATCGCGGGTCTGGAGCGTCGGCTGCGGGCGCTGCTCGGCGACTCACGGTTGCTGCACCGGGCACTGACCTCCGCGGCCCGTGCCGCCCGCTGAGCGCGGATACTGGTCGCGATGGGACGCAAACGGGCGGGCGACCGGGTGGTCGAGCAGGTGGACACCGGGCAGGCCGAGCTGGTGCCCGCATCGGACCGGCCGGGCTCGTGGACGCTGCTGCTGGACGGCGCGCCGCAGTCGCACGTCGACCTGACCGACCCCACCCACCTGGAGTTCGAGTACGTCCGGCGGCTGGCCGCCGCACTGGACCTGATCGCGCCCGCCGGCGAGCCGCTGCGGGTGTTGCACCTCGGCGGCGGCGCGCTGACCCTGCCCCGATACGTCTCCGCCACCCGGCCCGGCTCCACCCAGCGCGTGTCGGAGGTGGACGGCGCGTTGGTGGAGCTGGTCCGCCGGGTGCTGCCCTGGCCGGCCGACGCCCGACTGCGGGTCCGGGTCGAGGACGCCCGGGCCGTGCTGGCCGCCACCCGGGACGCCAGCTACGACGTGGTGGTCGCTGACGTCTTCGCCGGCGCGCGTACGCCGGCCCACCTCACGTCGGTGGAGTACGCCGCCGAGGTGGCCCGGGTGCTGCGCCCGGAGGGCTGGTACCTGGCGAACCTGGCCGATGGTCCGCCGCTGCGGCACGCCCGCGGGCAGGTGGCGACGGTCCGCGCGGTGCTGCCGCAGGCGTGCCTGGTGGGGGACGCGGCGGTGCTGCGTGGCCGGCGGTACGGCAACCTGGTGCTGGTGGCGGGCCGGATCACGCCCCCGGTGCCCGAGCTGACCAGGCGGTCGGCCGGCGACTGGTTTCCTGGTCGCGTGGTGGCCGGCGACGACCTGGATCGCTTCGTCGGCGGCGTGCCGGTGGTGCGGGACGCCGACGCCACGGGCTCCGACCCGCCGCCGCCGGGGCTGTTCTCCGTACGCCGCTGACCGGTCCGTCCGACGGGCTGGCGGAACTTTTTTCGCGGTTTGTTGATCCGCCCGGGGTGGCGCTGCGTACCACCGGGCGGCCCACCTCGTGGGCCTGCGTTGGGAACGGACACCCCGGAGGTCTGCATGCATGCGGTGGCGGCCGGTTGGCACGGCGATGCGGTTCGCGCGGACTGGTTGTCCTCGCGGTCATCGTCGAGGCCGACGACGTCTGCCCGCGGGGTCGACGCCATGACGACGTCTCGCCAGAATGGTCCGGTGACGCCGCGACCGGCGCCCGGACGCCATCAGGCGACGTCAACCGAGGCGAGCCACTCCGACCAGTTGATCCGCCTGCTCTACGCCGAGCACGCCGGTCCGCTGCTGATGTTCGTCATGCGGCTCACCGGGGGGGACCGGCAGCGCGCGGAGGACATCGTCCAGGAGACGCTGTTGCGGGCCTGGCGCAACGCGCACCGCCTGGGTGTGCAGGGGCAGGGTTCGTTGCGGCCGTGGCTGGTCACGGTGGCCCGCCGCATCGCCATCGACGAGCATCGCAGCCAGGAGGCCCGGCCGCCGGAGACGTACGACCGGGACCTGACCGCGTTCGCCGAGGCGGACAGCACCGACCGGGTGCTGCGCACGATGACGGTTGCGGACGCGCTGCGTACGCTGAGCCAGTCGCACCGCGAGATCCTGATCTCGACGTACTTCCGGGGGCGGACGGTGCCGGAGGCCGCCGAGGAGCTGGGGCTTCCACTGGGCACCGCCAAGTCGCGGGTCTACTACGCGCTGCGCGCGCTTCGCACGGCTCTGCAGGAGCGGGGGGTGACAGAATGAGCCGGCCAGATCACATGGACGTCGCCGCGTACGCGCTCGGCGTACTCGATGAGCAGGACACCGAGCGTTTCGAGGAGCATCTCGCGACCTGCTGGGCGTGCGCGGCCGAGCTGGAGACGATGGTGCCGGTCGTCGGGCTGCTCTCCGGCATCGACGGCGAGACGATGATGGCGTTGGAGCAGACCGCCACCGATCCCGCACTGCTGGACCGGACGCTGGTCGCGGTTCGGGCGGACCGGCGGCGCACCCGGTTTCGCCAGCTGCTCGCCACGGCGGCGGCGGTGGTGGTGTTCGGTGGCCTGACCGGGTTCGGCTTCGTCAGCGTGACCGACGACGGTTCGCCCGGGGTACTCGCCGAGTCGACGCCGAGCGCGCCGGCGATCGACCCGCCGACGAGTGTGCCGACTGCGGCGCCGACCGGCCCCGGGGTCGGCGGCAACGAGGAGGAGGGCGACCAACGCGACGCCACCGACCCGACCACCGGCGTGCAGACGACGATGTTCATGGTCAACCGGGACTACGGCACCCGGATCAACTTCAACCTGCGGAAGCTGCCCGGACCGCGGATCTGCCGGCTGCTGGTGGTGCGTAAGAACGGCTCCACCGAGGTGATCTCGACCTGGTCGGTGCCGCCGGGCGGTTACGGCACCAACACCCGGCCGCAGGGTCTCGAGCTGAGCGCCTCGACGTCGGCCCTGGTGGGCGACATCAAGCAGCTCCAGGTGCAGTCGGTGGACGGCAACGGGGTGGCCAGCCCGCTGGTCACCGTGCCGATGTAAGAATCGTCCCCCGCGTCGGCGCCGACCATTGTCACAATGGCCGGCGCCGATCTGTCGTGGTATCGAATTTCCTTCCGTGCTGTGCCCTACGGACAGGCACCCGGATCGGTTCAACCAACTCAAGTGAAATTGACCACTGTTACTACTTCAACCTTGACAGCCTGCCCGCCGTACCTATGGGTGAACTGCCAAGAATGAGGAGGGCACGTGGCACAGATGAAGCGGACCGTCATCGTCGCGAGCGCGATGGTCGCACTTACGGCCTGCGCTCCCGCGGGTTACGACGGGGCGAACTCGAGCGCGGCCGAGCCGGTCGCCGTCGCCGCGGCCGAGCCCACCGCGTCGGCTGAACCCGAGGCCTCGGCGTCCGCGGAGGCTCCGGTCGCCGATGCGCCGGCAGCGGACGCCGACCTGACCGAGCAGTTGATCAGCAAGAAGGTCGCCCGGATGGGCAACGTGGTCACCGACCAGGACGGCTGGATCCTGTACCGCTTCGACAAGGACACCGCCGACCCGTCCGCGTCGAACTGCGTCGACAAGTGCGCCCAGGTGTGGCCGCCGGCGCTGACCGACGGCAATGCGCAGCTGACCAACCTCTCCGACGACAAGGTCGGCAGTGTGACCCGGCAGGACGGTACCCGCCAGCTCACCATCGGCGGTTGGCCGGTCTACCGCTACATCGGCGACAAGAAGCCCGGCCAGTGGAAGGGCCAGGCCGTCGGCGGCACCTGGTTCGTGGTCGACCAGAACGGCAAGAAGAACCTGACCTGCCTGCCGACCAGCACGCCGAAGGCGGTCGCACCACCGGCGGACAGCGGCTCGAACGACGCCGGCGGCTCGGGTTACTCGTACTGAGCTCCGCTCGTCACGAAAGCACGGTGGTCGGTCGCAGCCGGGGAGGGCGCGACCGGCCACCGCCGTACGCGGGACGTCGGCACACCGGTGGTGCCGGCGTCCCGCCCCTGGCCAGGGCAGGGATGGCGGTACGGCGGACACCGGCTGCACCGGGGCACCTGGCAGAGTGGCAGGGGTGACCAACACCGAGCCCGCCGCGACCCGGGTGCTGCACCCGCCGGCCGGCTACCGGCTGGCCGCGTCGGTCCGCGCGCTGACGTTCAGCCCGTACGACCCGTGCGCCCGCATCGCCGCGGGCGCCTTCTGGTGGGCCACCCGCACCCCGGACGGGCCCGCCACACTGGCGCTGCGGCCGGCCGGCGGTGACCTGGTCGCCGAGGGCTACGGGCCGGGGGCCGCGCACGTGCTGGCCCGGGCGGACGGGATCGCCGGGCTCCGCGACGACCTGACCGGGTTCACCGAGTTGGCCGCGGCGCATCCTCTGGTCGCCCGGCTGGCCCGGGAGCACCGGGGCCTGCGGATGCCGGCCACCGGGCAGGTTTTTCCCCGGCTGCTGCGGGCGGTCTTCGAACAGAAGGTCACCGGCAAGGAGGCGTACCGGGCGTACGCGGCGATGGTGCGACACTTCCGCGAGCCGGCACCCGGTCCACTGCAGCCGCTGCTGCTACCGCCCGAGGCCGCCGCTATCGCCGCCACCCCGTACTGGGTGTTCCACCCGTTCGGGGTGGAACAGCGCCGGGCCGACACGTTGTGCCGCGTCGCCGCGCTCGCCGACCGGTTGGACCGCTGCACCGATGCCACCGAGGCCACCCGCCGGCTGACCGCTGTCGCCGGCATCGGGCCGTGGACCGCCGCCGAGGTGGTCCGGATCGCCTTCGGGGACCCGGACGCGGTCAGCGTCGGCGACTTCCACATTCCGAACACCGTGGCCTGGGCCCTCGCCGGCGAGCCGCGGGGCGACGACGCCCGGATGCTGGCCCTGCTGGAGCCGTTCCGGGGCCACCGCGGGCGGGTCTGTCTGCTGTTGGAGGCCGCCGGCATCCAGGCGCCGAAGTACGGCCCCCGAGCGCCGATCCGCTCGTTCGCCCGGTTCTGAGCGGCCGGGAGTCAGCGGCCGGCGCAGAGCCGGCGCAGGGTGCGGCCGAGCCACCAGGCGTACGCGTGCTGCACGACCCGGACGGCGGGCCCGCCGGCTCGGGTGAACCAGCGGTCCGGGCGGCTGAACGCGCGTACCTCGAACCAGACCGCGCCGGTGTCGTCGCGGCCGACCACGAACGCCTCCTCGCCCCGCTCCGGGTGACCGGGCAACGTCCCGTAGCCGAAGCCGGCGAGCCCCGGCGACTCCTCGCTCCAGACCACCCGGCAGGGCCCCCAGAGGCGGGCCGCCCCGATCCCCAGCCCGGCGGTCACCAGCACACCCTCGGTGGCCCGTGCGGCGTCGGTGCGTATCCGGACCCCGGCGGCGCGGTGCAGACGCCAGCTCAGCACCGCCTCGGCCGCGGTGTCGAAACAGCCGGCCGGCAGCGGGTACCGGTGTCGCAGGTGGTGGTACCCGCCGGGCAGCGGTCCGTGCCGGGTCCGGCCCACCTCCGGGTACGTCAGCTCGGCCACTGCTTCCCCTCCCCCTCGTGCGGACAGGGCCAGGGTACGGCCGCCACGGCCGGGCCGCCGGGCGACGACGGCGGCGGCTGTGATGTGCTGCAGTGATGAGCGTCGAGGCGAGCATCGTTCCGGCCGGCGTCGCGGACGCTGGCGAGATCCTCACCGTGCAGCGCGCCGCCTACCTGACCGAGGCGCAGCACTACAGCGATCCGTTCCTGCCGCCGTTGACCGAGACGCTGGACGAGCTGCGGGCGGTGCTGACCGGCCCGACCACCGTGCTGGCCGCTCGGCTGGGGCACCGGCTGGTCGGCTCGGTGCGCGCCCAGCTGGACGGCGACGTCGCGCACGTGGGGCGGCTCTCGGTCGCCCCGGACCAGCAGGGGCGGGGCGTCGGGGGACGGCTGCTCGCCGCGATCGAGGCGGCCTGCGCCGGCCGGGCGGCCCGCTTCACCCTGTTCACCGGCGCCGACAGCGTCGCAAACCTGCGGTTGTACCAGCGGCACGGCTACCAGATCGTCGCGCACCGGCCGGATGGGCACGGCATCCGGCTGGCGGTCCTGGAGAAGGCGGCGGAGGCCGCCCGAATCAGGCGGCTTCGCGCAGGTCGGCCAGGCTGAGCGGGGTACGCCGACGCAGCAGCTCGGCCAGCTCGGGCACCGACCCGACCTCGCCCAGCACGTTCTTTCCGCCGCCGAACCGCTCGGGATAGCGGCGGATCAGGCGGTACCGGTAGCGGCCCCGGATCAGCTCGACGCTGACCCGCCACCGCCCGCAGCAGTCACAGACCCACTCGGACATCTCGCGAAACTAGCTCTGACCTGCGGTTGTCTGATTCGCCCGCTCAGGACGAGCGGCGCGCCGGCGGACACGCAGCCCCGGCACCGACGGTGATCTGCCTCACGACTGTCGGCACCGTCTGGTTGACTGGTCGCCGTGGACCTGCCGATCAACCCTCCGGTCGAGCCGATGTTGGCAAAGAGCGTCCCCAAGCTGCCCACCACGCCCGGGGTGACCTACGAGCCCAAGTGGGACGGGTTCCGGTGCATCGTGTTCCGCGACGGCGACGAGGTCGAGCTGGCCAGCCGGGGCGGCAAGTCGATGACCCGCTACTTCCCCGAGGTGGTCGAGCAGGCCCGCCGGCAGCTGCCCGAGCGGTGCGCGGTCGACGGGGAGCTCATCGTGATCCGGCGGGACGGGCCGAGCGGGCAACCGCGGCTGGATTTCGAGCTGCTGGCGCAGCGCATCCACCCGGCCGCCTCCCGCGTGAAGCTGCTGGCCGAGACCACTCCGGCCGACTTCGTGGCCTTCGACCTGCTGGCCGTCGGCGACGAGGCCCTGGTCGACAAGCCCTACCCGCACCGCCGGGAGCGCCTGGTCGAGGCCCTGGCCGGGGTGCGGCCGCCCGTGCACGTCACCCAGGTCACCACCGACCCCGAGACCGCGCGCCGCTGGTTCGACGTCTTCGAGGGCGCCGGGCTGGACGGGTTGATCGTCAAGCCGGCGGACCTGCCCTACGAGCCGGGCAAGCGGCTGATGTTCAAGGTCAAGCACGCGCGCACCGCGGACGCGGTGGTCGCCGGCTTCCGCTGGCACAAGTCCGGCCCGGTGGTCGGCTCGCTGCTGCTGGGCCTCTACGACGACGCGGGTGTGCTGCACCACGTGGGCGTGAGCGCCTCGTTCAGCATGACCCGGCGGGCCGAGCTGCTCGACGAGCTGGCGCCGTATCGGGACACCGGCGGCGAGCACCCGTGGGTGCACGGCGACCATGAGCGCGGCCAACGCATCCCGGGCGGGGTGAGCCGGTGGACCGGCACCAAGAACCTGGAGTGGGAGCCGCTGCGCCCGGAGCTGGTCGTCGAGGTGGGCTACGACGCGATGGAGGGCGAACGTTTCCGGCACACCGCCCAGTTCGTCCGGTGGCGGCCCGACCGCGATCCCCGTTCCTGCGGCTACGACCAGCTCGACCGTCCGATCCGCTTCGACGTGGACCAGGTGCTGCGGGGCGACCCGGCGGCCACCGTGGTCCGGGACTCCACCGGCCCGGCGTAGCCTGGCCGTCGACCCGACTCCGGAGGACCACGTGACCCGCACCGCCGACCAACCTCGGATGGCGACCAGTCGCCGGGTCCGTCGTACGATCGTCGCCTTCGCCGTGGCCGCGCTGCTCACCGCGGGCTGCACTCTGCCGGCGTTCGCCCCACGCACCGAAGTGGAGGGTGCGGCGGCGCCGACCGGCAGCTCGCCGACCTGGCGGGCCTGCCCGGAGGTGGCTGACGAACTGGTCGGGCGGAGCGCACCGGACATGCGCTACGAGTGCGCCAAGATCGCCGTGCCGCGCGACTGGGGCACCGGTGGCGGGGCGACCGCCGGCCCGGGCGCGGGGCAGACCTTCGAGATCGCCCTGCTGCGGGCCCGGTCCACCAAACAGCGGGACCGGCTCGGCTCGCTGGTCGTCAACCCGGGCGGCCCCGGCGGCTCCGGCGTCGACACCGCCGTCTACCTCTCCTTCGGTTCCCAGTTCGGCGGGCTGCCCGCCGCGATCACGCAACGCTTCGACATCGTCGGCTTCGACCCGCGCGGCGTGTCCCGGTCCAGCCCGGTCAGGTGCATCTCCGACGCCGACCTGGATGCCAGCTTCGGCTACGACCCGGATCCGACCAGCCAGTCGGGGTTCGACGGCTTCGTGGGGCTGAGTCAGCGGATCGGGCGCGGCTGCGGCGACCGGTACGGCGACCAGTTGCCGCTCTACGCGACCGAGCAGGCCGCTCGGGACATGGACGCGGTCCGCGCCGCCGTCGGCGACGACAAGCTCACCTACCTGGGCTACTCGTACGGCACCCTGCTCGGCGCCACCTACGCCCAGCTCTATCCGCAGCGGGTGCGGGCGCTGGTGCTCGACGGCGCGGTCGATCCGAAGCAGGGGCTGGTGGCCGGCTCGGAGAGCCAGGCCCGCGGCTTCGAGCGGGCCTTCGACAACTTCACCCGCTGGTGCGCCGCGACCGCCGACCGCTGCCCGATCGCACCGGACGCGCGCGCGGCCGTCACCACGGCCATCGACAAGGCCAAGGTCTCCCCGGTACGCGGCGCGAACGGGCGGGAGGCGACCGCCGGCTGGATCTTCTACGCGGTCATTTCGTCGCTCTACACCGAGTCCGGCTGGCAGGAGCTGGCCGGTGCGATCGACCGGCTGGCCGACGGCGACCCGAAGGACGTGTTCCGGCTCGCCGACGCGTACGCCGGCCGGGAGAGCGACGGGCACTACTCGAACCTGTTCGACGCCAACCTCGCCATCAACTGTGCTGACGAGACCGAGAAGCCGAGCCGGGCGCAGATCCGCCAGTTGCAGTCGCAGTGGCGCACGAAATATCCCCTGTTCGGGCCGGCGCTGGCGGTCGGCCTGCTGAGTTGCGTCGAGTGGCCGGGCGCACGGGACCCGTACCCGACCGGTCAGGCCAACGGCGCGCCGCCGATCGTGGTGGTGGGCACCACCGGCGACCCGGCGACTCCGTACGAGCAGACCCCGCGGCTCGCCTCGATGCTGGGCGTCGGCCGGGTGCTCACCTGGGAGGGCGAGGGGCACACCGCGTACCCGCAGACCTCCTGCATCACCGTCGCGGTCGACGCCTACCTGATCGACCTGACCGTTCCCAGGGAGGGGCTCCGCTGCCCGGCCAAGTGACCGGCCGGGTCGGCGGCAGCGGCTAGCAGCTCGATTCCCTGCCGTGGCACCGACCCATGCGTGGCAGTCGCTGTGCCACGCTCACCGAATGACCGATGTGATCTACCGGGAGGCGGCCCGGCAGGACCTGCCTGCCCTTCTCGCCCTGCTCGCCGACGACGTCCTGGGCAAGGCCCGCGATGTCACCGAGGTTGACGATGCCTACGAGAGGGCGTTCGCGGCCATCACCGCCGATCCGCGCAACCAGCTGATCGTGGCCGAGCAGGACGACGAACTGGTCGGTTGCCTACAGATCACCTACATCCCGGGCCTCGGTCGGCACGGCTCCGAGCGGTCTCTGATCGAGTCGGTCCGGGTCCGCTCCGACCGACGCGGCCAGGGGCTGGGCCGGGACCTGATGACCTGGGCCATCGAACAGGCCCGGCAGCGCGGCTGCGCATTGGTGCAGCTCACCACCGACAAGTCCCGCCACGACGCCCACCGCTTCTACCTGGGCCTCGGCTTCGTGGCCAGCCACGAGGGAATGAAGCTCCCGCTCTGACCGCCAGCGGCCGAAGAATGAACGCTGACTCCGACGTTGGGCGGCACCGTCCCACCACTGCTCAGGCGCCCCGGGGCGAATGTCGCCAACGAGCCGGCGGTCGAGCGGGACCATTCCGCTAACCCATTCTGGAGCTGGAGTCGTCGACGAGCCGGCCCGCGGGCGGCACCATGCCACCACTGTTCGGACGCTGTGGAGCTGATGTCGTAGACGATTCAACGCCGCGCCCCACCCGCCCCGACGCCGGTCATCGCACCGACGTCAAGCGCCCGACGCTCGGAGCCCAACGCCCCACGCCCCACGCCCGGCCCAGCGAGGTCGTCAGCGGCTGACCGAACGCCCAACACCCGACGTCCAACGCCCAACGCCCGCGACCAACGCCCTCCCCGACCGACGCCCGCGCCCAACGCCCTCCCCGACCGACGCCCGCGACCAACGAGCAGCAACAGCAACAGCAACAGCAACAGCAACAGCAACACGCTCGCACACTGGCACGCGGCAGGGCAAAGACCGATCCGTTTACGACATCAGTTCCAAAGCATGCGCGCACCACCCCGCCACCCTCGCCGCCCCGCCACCCCGCTAACCCGGCAGCCGCGCAGCCGCCGCGCAGCCGCGACGAACAACGGCCCGCTCACGTAGGCAGACCCGCTGGGCAAGCAGACCCGGGCAGCGCACACCCGGGCAGCGCACACCCGGGCAGCGCACACCCGGGTGGAGCAGAACCGGGCGGAGCAGAACCGGGCAGAGCAGAACCGGGCGGAGCAGAACCGGGCGACGCAGACCTAGGAGGAGCAGACCTAAGGCGGGCAGCGGCCATTCAGCGATCGGAGAACAGGTCCGGCGGTGGTCAGGCGTCGACCAGGCGGCCGTCGCGCAGGGTGAGCACCCGGTCGGCGAGGTCGATCAGGGCCGGGTCGTGCGTGGCCACCAGCGCCGTCATGCCGCGGGCGTGCACCACCGCGCGCAGTAGGTCCATGATGGACCGTCCCGTCTCGAAGTCGAGCTGACCGGTGGGCTCGTCGGCGATGAGCAGGTCCGGTTCGTTGGCCAGCGCACGGGCCACCGCGACCCGCTGCTGCTGCCCGCCGGAGAGTTCGTACGGGCGCTGGGCCGCGTGCCCACCGAGGCCGACCAGCTCCAGCAGCACCGCAACCCGCTGCTCCCGTTCGGCGGCGGGCACCTGGGCCAGGCGCAGTGGGACGCCCACGTTCTCGGCGGCGGAAAGGATCGGCACCAGCCCGAACGTCTGGAACACGAACCCCACGGTGCCCCGGCGCAGCCGCAGCAGCTCCGCCTCGCCAGCCGTTGTCACCTCGTGCCCGGCGACCACCACCTGCCCGCTGCTCGGTCGATCCAGCCCGCCGATCACGTTCAACAGGGTGGTCTTGCCGGCACCGGAACGACCTCGTACGGCGACCAGCTCGCCCCGGTCGGCGCTGAACGAGACGTCCCGTACGGCGTGCACGGCGTGCTCGCCCCGGCCGAAGGTCCGGCTCACACCGCTGACCCGGACCACCTCGGCAGGGTCGGCCGCGGACACACCACCGAGCCCGGTCGTGCCGCTCACCACCATGTTCCGACGGCTCATTCCCCTGCCTCCCGTTCGTGCGAGGCCCGGTCACCGGGCCGTACCTGCACATGGTCGGGCTCCAGATCGAGCCGAACCCGCTCCTTCAACGAGAGCGCGTCGACGAACGCGGCCGGCAGTTGCATCCGACCGTTGCGGTCGAGCACCGCGTACTCCTCGCTGATCAACTCGGTGTTGCCGTCGGCGCCGACCCGCGCGGTCCGGCGTACCTCCGAGGCGGTCCGGCCGTCGCGGATCGCGACGGTCCGGCGGACCTGCGTGGCCACGGCCTGGTCGTGGGTGACCACGACGATGGTCACGCCCAGCTCGGCGTTGATGGTGCGCAGCGCCCCGAAGACCTCGGCGCCGGTAGCCTCGTCCAGCTCGCCGGTCGGCTCGTCGGCGAAGAGCACCTCCGGGTCGTTGGCGACCGCCACCGCCACGGCGCACCGCTGCTGCTCGCCGCCGCTGAGCTGCCCCGGCCGCCGATCCGCGCAGTAGCCCACGCCGACCATGTCGAGCAGCTCCCGGGCCCGCTCCCGACGGGCCTTGCGGCCACGTTTTCCGGCCAACTGCATCGGCAGTTCGACGTTCTCCAACGCGCTCAGGTACGGCAGCAGGTTGCGGCCGGTCTGCTGCCAGACGAACCCGACCAGCTCGCGCCGGTAGCTCAACCGCCGCTTCGCCGACAGCGAGAGCAGGTCGTAGTCGGCCACCCGGGCGATGCCGGCGGTCGGGGTATCCAGGCCGGAGAGGATGTTGAGCAGAGTCGACTTTCCCGAGCCGGAGGCACCGACGATCGCGACCAGCTCCCCCCGGTCGATGACCAGGTCGAGCCCCTGCAGGGCGACCACCTCCACCCCCTCGGTCTTGAAGATGCGCACCAGGCCGTCGCAGACGATGTGCCCGCGCAGGCGGTCCTGACCGCCGGCCCGCTCGGCGGCCCGTTGCGCGGCCCGCTGTTGCAGACCGGCCAGGTCGGGCGCCAGTGGAGTCTGGGTGGTAGCGGTCATCTCAGCTCTCCTCTCCGAGCCGGAGCACCTCGCCGAGGCGCAACCGGCGGTTGTTCAGGGCCTCGACGGCGACCGCGAAGCCGAGGGCGATCGCCCCGAGCGCGACCACGGCGGCGACCAGGCCAGGCTCGAAGGCCACCCGGACCGGCATGCCGCTGGTGAACGCGGACAGGCCGAGCACCGGGTTGAGCAGCAGCGGCAGCACCGCCCCGACCAGCGCGCCGGTCAGCACCGACACCCCGACCAGCGGGGCCAGTTCGACCAGCAGCAGCCCTCGCCACTGCCCGCGGGACAGGCCGAGGGTCCGCAGCCGGGACAGCACCTGGCCCCTGGCCCGCGCGCCGGCCAGCACGATGAACGCGACGGCCAGCAGCCCGAGCACGGTGCCACCGACCGCGCCAGCCACGAACCCGAAGGCCAGCACCCCGTTCGCGCCGCCGTCACCCAACTTCCGTCGGACGTCCGACCGGGTGGAGACCGTCACACCGGTCGGCCGTTCCCGGGCTGTCACCGACCCTGTCTGCTGGTAGCGCAGTTGTCCCTGGTCACCGGCCTGACGCAGCACGTCCGCGTTCAACCGGTCCCCGGCGACCAGCACGCCGGTCGGCACGGGCGTGGTGTTCCGCGCGGGCAGCGCCTGCCAGGGCAGGATGACGAACCGGTTGGTGTCCGTCGGCAGCAGTGGGAAGCTCTCCGCGGTGTCGGCGACCCGGAACTCGTACCGCTGGCCCTGCACCGAAGCGAAGGCCGAGCCGTTCAGCCCGTCGCGGGCCAGGTCGGCGGCGACGGCCGGGGAGACGACCGCGGGCAGCGGCCCCGCTTCGGCCCGGGCGGTACGCAGCGCGGATGACACCGGCAGGTCCACGCCGGACTCCCGCGTCACCGTGACCAACCCCGGCGCGTCGACCACGAGCACGGTCACCTGAGCGACCTGTGCGTCGGTGCCGAACTCGTCGGTGGCCAGCCGATCAGCCGGCTCGTTCAGCAACCGGGTGGCGGCACGGACCCCGGGCAGGCGGCCCACCTCGTCGATCGTGTCCGGGGCCAACCGTTCACCCCGGATCAGGGCGTCGGCCGGGACCGCCTGCTCGGCGGCCCGGTTCCGGCTGGCGTCGACACCGGCGGCGACCACGGCGCAGAACGCCGCGGTACCGATCGCCAGCACCACGACGACCAGCGGGGCCGCGACGGCGGACCGGCCGGCCCGCGCCGTCCCGAGGAAGGTCACGCTGCCGCGGGTCCGCGCCGCCAGGCGACTGACCAGCAACAACGGCCAGGGGTACGCGCGCAGCGCGAGCACCGCCGCGGCGACCGCGAGCAGCACGGGCACCGACACCAGCAGCGGATCCACCTCACCGAGGGTGAGTCCGCGTCGACGGAGCAGCACCGTGGCGAGCCCGGCCAGCAGCAGCAGGAACACCTCCACGGTGAGTCGGCGGGCCGACGGGCGCACCCGGACCAGGTCACGGCGGGCATCCCCGCTGCCCGGCAGGGCCAGTGTGGCCAGCGGCAGCGCCAGGGTGACCAGCACGGTCGCCGCGATGGCGTACGGCGCGGTCGGGTCCGGCGCACCGGGGAACAGGGTGCCCAGCCACCAGCCAAGGACGGCGGCGACGGGTACCACCAGCAGCGACTCGGCGAGACTGCGCCGGGCGCCTGTGGTGGCCGCTCCCCCACGGGCGCGCAGCAGCGCGAACTCAGTGCGGCGCCGTCGGGCGGCGAGGATCGCCGCGAGCACGATCAGCCCGGCCAGGGTGGCCAGCACGCCCGCCGAGATCACCGCCAGCAGGGTCCGGGCCGAGTTCAGCTGGGCGGCGAACGCACGCAGCGGGACGTCGACGCCCTGGGTCAGTGTGAGCGGGGGCGTGACGTCGCGTTGCATCACCTGCAGGCCGTCGATCAGCTGATTCAGCTGGCGCGCATCGATCCGGTCGACGCCCAGCCGGTAACGCCAGTCGGATCGCACCGGCCAACCGGCCGCGGCCCGCTTGTCGATGGTGACGTTGGCGGTCACACCCACGGCAGTGAACGGCTCGCCGTCGCCCAGCGGTGCGACGACCCGCAGCAGTGGTGGCAGTCCGTCCCAGATGCCGTCCTCGCGGTCCACGGGGCGGAACAGCCCGACCACCACGACCGGGGCCGCCCTGGTGATGCCGGTCTGCGTGGCCTCGCCGATCTGCAGTCGGCTGCCGGTCCGCAGGTTGAGCTTGCGGGCCACGTCGGCGTCGAGCGCCACCTCGATCGGCCGGTCCGGGACGTACGTCTCGCTCGGCCACGACCCCTCGACGAGGGTGCTGGCCTCCTGGACGCCCGGCACGGCCCGCAGGCCCAGGTCGACGAGCAGGTTGCGCGCCTTCAGATCGGGGCCGACCAGTCGGGCCGACGGGGCTTCCACGCTGTACCACCGCTGGGCCACCGCCGAGCGCACCTTCGGCGGCATCTGCTCGGCCAAGGCGTCGAACTGCCCTCGGGCGCCGCCCATGGCCGACTTCCTGGACTCGATCACCATCACGCCGGAGGTGTACGAGAGGTCCCGGCGGGCGGCCGGCTCACTGTTGAGCTGCGCCCGCAGGCCCTGTTCGCCGAGCCGGTTGACCAGGCGGGGCACTCCGCTGACCAGCAGCATGACCACCAGTGTCAGCACCGCCAGGAGCAGGAACTGCCCGCCGTACGCCCGGACCCGCCGGACGGCCGCACCGATGCTCATCGGGTACTCCCCCGTCGTGCCCGGTCACCGGGTCGCACATCGCGCCCCCTCATCGTTCTCCCCCGATCCGCAGCTGCACCGCCGCCACCCGCTGCCGGATGCCGGTGGCGATGAACGCGCTGCTGGCGAGCGCCGCCAGCAGCAGACCGACCGCGGTCGCGCCGACCGGCACCCAGGGCAGCTCGAAGGTCGCCGGGGGCACCGGGCGGCCGGCGGCCGGGGTGAGCACGACCAGCGGGGCCATGGTGGCCCCCACCGCGGCCCCGAGCAGCAGCCCGACCCCCACGCCGATGCCCGCGAGGAACGTCTGTTCGGCGAGCAACGCCCGGGCCAGCAGCCGGGGCGTGGCACCGAGGGTGTGCAGCACCGCGAACTCACCCAGCCGGTGCCGGGCGGTGGCCCACACATCCACCAGAAGACCGACCAGGGCGAGCAGCACCGCACCGAGCGCCGCCGCGAGCATCCCGGTGCGGGAACCCTGCCAGTACGGGTCCTCTGCGGCCGACTCGATCACCGTCGCCCGCTCGAGCACGGTGACCCCGGGCAGTGCACTGGCCGACTGGGCTGCGGCCGCCGCGTCGTCGGTGCCGACCCACCACTCCGACACCGAGCGGACGGTGCCGCCGGCCTTGATCAGCGCGTCGACCGCGCCGGGCAGGTCCAGCAGAACGCCCTCCCCGGTGGTGGTCGGCACCGACGTCAGCTCTCCGACCAGCGTGACCGGCACCGACGCTCCCGAGAGTGCCAGCGTGGCGGTGTCGCCCGTACGCATGCTCAGCGCCTCGCGAACCCGAGGGGTCATCAGCACCGGGGCCGGCGCGACCTGCCCGCCCGGCACGATGGCGAACCGGGTCGACGGCTGGTAGGCGTACTGACCGCCTGGAATCAGCTCCATAGGCAGTTGGGCGGTGACCCCGGTGGGGCTCGACTCGGCCGGCCGGGATGGTTGCCCCGCTGTCCTCACCACCCAGTCACCGGTCAGCTCCGCCGGCCGGGCCGAACCGTCCGCGCCGACCACCGCCAGGCGATCCACCTGGAGGCGGTACGACGTGCCGGAGGCCGGCCCACCGTCGGCCTCGAACCCGGCCACCCGCAGCCGCGCCCCGCCCACGTCGGGCAGCTGCACGCTGAACGCCGTGGCCTGACCGTCGCTGGGAGCGTCGACCGCCGGCAGCCGGAAGGCGAGCCCGTCCGCGCTGGTCACCAGCAGTGTCACCGCGACCCGGTGCGGTCGGACGGCCCTGGTCACCGGGGTGCGGACCGTCCCGCTGACCGCACGACTGCCAGCGGGTAGTTCGAGGCCGGCGGGGGTGCCCCGGGCCGCGACCATTCGCCGATACTGGTCCGCCACTCCTCCGTCGCTGAGCCGGTCGGCGAGCCGGACGACACCGGCCGCGTTGGCGGGGTCGAGGCCGATCACCGTCACCGGCAGATCGCCCCGCCCGACCCGGACCTCGTCGCGCCACGCCGGCAACGCCCGGTGCACGCCCGGCAGCGCGGTGATCTGGGCGGCCCTGTTCGGCGGGGCGGAGCCGTTGCGCTCGGTGACCCGCAGGTCGGCGCCGACAGAGTGGTTGGCCTGCTCGACCTGGGACCGCTCCCCCGTGCTGATCAGCGACCAGGCCAGGGTGCTGCCGCCCACGGCGAGGGCGAGCAACAGCACCGGACCCGCGTGTGGACGTCGGCCGGCCTGCCACATCCCGAGCATGGTGGCCGTCCAGGGACGCCGGTCGACGAACCGCTCGGCGAACCGGGTGAGTGGCGGGAGCACCCGCAGTGCCACGACGGCGCCAGCCAGCACGCCGAGCGTCGGGGCGGCGACCAGCAGCGGGTCGATCCCGAGCCGGCCACCGGAGCCGGCCAGCGGAGAGGCGTACCGGCGCAGCTGCACCCAGGCGAGCAGTGCCAGCACCACCAGCACCAGGTCGATGCTGGTCCGCTGGACGCTCGCGGCCCGGTTCGGCCGGGACCGGGCGGCCATGTCGGCCACGTACGTGCCCGCGCCGCGCAGCGTCGGCGCGACCATGGCCACCAGGCAGCCGGCGGCGGTTGCCGCGGCCGCCGCCCAGATGAGCGTGGTGTTGCCACCGGCGGAGAGGTCGTCCGACCCGCCGGGCCGGACGTACCGCAGCGCCTCCGCGGCGATCACCGGGCCGAGCAGGGCGGCGGGGGCGACCACCAGGGTGGCTTCGCGGGCGGCCAGCCCGGCCAACTGTCTGCGGGCTGCGCCGCGGGCGCGCAACAGCGCGGTCTGCGGGCGGCGGTCCTCGTGCAGCAGGGCGGCGACCAGCACCAGCGCGTACCCGCCGAGCACCAGGATGAGCAGCAGCGGGGTGGCCAGCGCGGAGCGGCCCACCAGGTCGGCGCGGCCGATCCGGTCCAGCAGCCGTTCCATCTTCGTCGCCGTCTGCCCCGAGGTGCCCAGTTGGGCGACCTCGGGCACCGCCGCGGCGGCCGTTGTGATGGCCACTCGTACGGCGGGCAGGCGGGCGGCGTCGACGCTGGCGAGGTCCGGTTCGGCCAGCCAGGACGCGGACACCGCGCCGGGGAAGATGGTCGCGAAGTCGGCGGGGTCCAGAGCGAACGGCCCCAACGAGGTGTCGGAGCCGGCGCTGCCCGTGCCCACCCCGGGGGCCAGCAGCCAGTACGCGGCGTCGGGGTCGCGGGGCCGCCAGGTGCCGGAGAGCACCACCTCGCCGGCCCGCTCGGTGGATCGGTCGCGTAGGCGGATCCGTTCCCCGGTGGTCAGACCCAGTGCTGCGGCAACCCGCTCCGGCAGGGTCACCTGGACCGGATTCGCGCCGGAAATCGGCCACGCCCCGCTGGTCAGGTCGGCGTTCCCGGCCAGGTCGTCGAAGGTGGCCAGGTTCGCAAAGATCGGTTCGTCGCGGGTGCGGGGCACCGACCCGAGGTCGTCGGTCAACTCCCGGCCCGTGCCGTACCGGGCTGCGACGACGGTGACCGGAAGGCCGGCGAGGCCGCCGGCGAACTCGGCCCGGACCGCCCTGTCCCGCGTGACGAACTCGGCGGCGTCGCGCCCGCCGGAGCCGCTGACCAGTAGGCCGCGCTCCTCGGCCGGCGAGGCCGCCACCAGCGCCCGCTGCCCGGCGTCCACCGCCCGACGGTTGTAGTCGGACAGACCGGTGACCAGAGCGACGGCGACCAGAGCGGCGATCACCGCGGCTACCAGCAGACCCCGCGCCTCGCGGGCCCGCCTCCACACCAGCTTCATCCGACGCCTCCCCTGGCCCTGACGGGCCGACGACCTTCAAGACAGGTCACCCACCGGGAAAGGTTCGCGTCCGTTACTTGATCGTTACTCCCTCGTCGGCCAGCTCAACCCGGCTCGGTCGATCGCTGCCCGCAGCTGCACCGCGAACCGGGCGACGCTGCCGTCGAGCGCGGCCAACTCCGCCGGCCCCAGCACCGTCACCACGCCCCCGTCGGTCCGCGCCAGCACACACGGGGTACGGCCGTCGCTGGCAGCGCGGATATCGGGACCGCGCTCGTTGAGGTGCACCAGGTCGAACGGCACGTCGAGCTGCCCGGCCAGGGCCCGCCACTCGCGCTTGCGTCCCGCCGCGTGGTGGGTCACGTCGCAGAGGGCACACTCGGCGGTGCCCCGGGCCTTGCCGATGAGATACGCCAGCTCGCCCCGGAGGCCGCCGTCTGCGTGGTAGACACCGACGAGCCCTCGGATCACGGTGGTGGGGTCCATGTGAGCCAGTGTGCGCGACGGCATCTGCCACCGACCCCTCCCGGCCGTGGCCGTCGCACCGCTACCTGCCGCGCCGCACGAGCCGTACGCCGACAGCGACCGCGCCGATGACGAGCGCGGCGCCCAGGAATTGCAGGCCCGGCGAGTCGTCGGCCTCCCCGGCGACGACGCCGGCGACGCCGAGAGCGACGGCGAGGACGGCGACGGCCGCGAGGGCGTACCTCATAGGTTTTCTTCCTCGACCCACTCGAGCAGGTCGCCGGGCTGGCAGTCGAGCACCCGGCACATCGCTTCGAGGGTGCTGAAGCGGACGGCCTTGGCGCGGCCGTTCTTGAGCACCGCCACGTTGGCCGGCGTGAGCCCGACGCGCTCGGCGAACTCACCGACGCTCATCTTGCGTTTGGCCAACTCGACGTCGATGCGGACGACGATGGGCATCAGATCACCGCTTCCATGTCGGCGCGCAGCGTGGTGGCCTGCCGCAGCAGCGCCCGCATCACCACCATGAGGAGCCCCAACACGGTGACGCCCGTCAACATCAGGAACAGCAGGAGCGGTAGCCCCGGGTCGTCGGCGTTGAACCCGACGTAGAGGAAGACGCCCACGAGCACCACCCACGCGGCAGCGATGGCCCAGACGATCGCGTCCACCCACTTCAGTGACACATCGGTGAAGATGCGGTCGGCCTTGACCAGGCTGAGCAGTTTCCAGGTGGCCACGATCACCACCTGCACACACAGCACCCAGAACACCGTCACGATGGTCGCCGGCCACCGGAGGTAGGCGGAGTCCGGGGACCCCTCGGCCATGTGGGCAAACTGCCCGGGCAGCGAGAGAGTCTGGAACAGAACCAGGATCCCGAACAGCAACACGAGGAAGACCTTGAGAGCGGGCACCGCTCGACGTTCGACAGCCATGCATCGAGTCTCATTCACTACCTATCGAAAGTCAATCGGTTCGTCGAAGGCCTCGTACGCACGTTCTCGCGGCTGCCACCGCCCGGCACATCGATCGGAAACTCGACGCCTTCAACCGTGGGCTCACCGCGCCCGCTGGTCACCATCACCAGCGATGCGACGGCCGGCATGAGGTGTTGTTTCCACGAGAAGCTCCCCGTGAGACAGTCGGGTGATGTTGCGGGGACGGCTACTGACCGAGAGCCTGCGCGTTGGTGCCGACGTGCGCCTACCTTCGCTACGCGTCGTGAGGCTCGGCCGACAGGACGTATCGAGGTCAACGTCGGCTGACCAGCCGGATGTCTGGACCTTCCTGGATTTCGAGGCACCCGACGACCTGGCCGACGACCTGGCAGCGGCGCTGGCGGAATCCCTGGCCGGCGATCAAGGCTGGTACGCGGACTTCGAGGTCGGCGATGATCACGTCGTCGTCTTCCCCGGTCGCGTGTTCCGCTACACCAAAGGCGATCGCGCGGGGAGAGACGCCGCCGTGGAGTACGGCCGCACCCTCGGCGTGCCCAGCCACCAACTCGACTGGGGCGAATGAGCATCGCGACTGACTGATAGTCATCGATGGATTGGTAGAGGTACGACAGGCGGACGGAACGCGGCATAGCACTGCCGCCGGCACGACATTCACTGCCGTCAGCACGACATGCACTGCTTCGGCGACCATCCCGTCGCCCCGCCGAACCGTCGTCCCCCGCCATCCCGTCGCCCTCTGTCTGAAGGATCTGACCCGGTCGCCTGGAAATCTGCGTCGCGGAGGCGTCGCTGAGGATCTGCGTCGCGGAGGCGTCGCTGAGGATCTGCGTCGCGGAGGCGTCGCTGAGGATCTGCGTCGCACCGGCGTCGCTGGGGATCTGCGTCGCACCGGCGTCGCTGGGGATCTGCGTCGCACCGGCGTCGCTGGGGATCAGTTCCGCGGATCGTCGGTGACGACAAGGGGTCAGGGCGCCGGTGCCTACGTTCGCCGGTGGTAGTGGTTTCGGCGGGGGATCTGGGCGGGGTCGAGCCAGGCCGGCGGCACGAACTCCGGATGGCCGTCGCCGCCGAGCTGGACGGCCCAGTTCGCCAGGTGGATGTGCCGGTGGTGGTGGCCGCAGAGCAGCACGGCGTTGTCGAGGCTGGTCGAGCCGCCGTCAGCCCAGTGGCGGATGTGGTGGGCGGCGCACCATCGAGGTGGCCGATCGCAACCGGGAAAGGCGCAGCCGCCGTCACGCAGCACGAGGGCGCGACGGAGCGCGCCGGTGACGAGGCGACGTTGCCGACCCACGTCGAGGACCTGGCCGGCGCCGCCGAGCACAACGGGCAGCAGGGCAGCGTCGCAGGCAAGCTTGCGCACCGTTTCGGGAGTGAGCTCAAGACCGATGTCGAGGGCGCCGGCACCGAGCTGCCGCGTCAGCCCTTCGTAGCTGGTGGTGACGACAACCTGGGCGGGATCGCCGCCGTGCTCGGGCAGCTCACCGGCGCGCAGGGCGAGGCGGCACACGTCGCTGAGCGCGTCGTGACGGCGCTGCCCGGGGCTGCGGGTGTCGTCGGGCCCGGAAGGTGCGCTGAGCGGGTCGATGGCAGCGCGCAGCAGGGCGGCGGCTTCGGCGTCGAGGGTGCCGGTGAGCCGTAACCGCCCCTCGGTCTGCTCGGAGATGGTGACGTGTCGATCGCGCTCCGCTCGGGCGGCCTCGGCAGCGAGGGCCGCCGCAGCGGCGGCGTCGGCGAGGTCGGGGGCGACGTGGTCGAGGATCCGGGTGCCCATTCTGCGCAGCAGGGTGGGATCGAACTGCTCGGCCCACTCGACCAGCAGGCCAACGGCCTCGTCGGCGACGTCGGTGCCCGCGGACGCCGACACCGTGGCGGCCGTGTCGGCGATGACCCGTGCCTGCTCCGCGGTGACCGCCCCACTCGCCAGTGCGGCGCGCACCCCAGGCGGGGCCACGTCGAGCGAGGCAGCGAGGCCGAGTAGCCGACGAGCGGCGGCGACGTCGAGACGCAGGCGGTGGCGCAACCACACCGCAGTCGAGGACGCACCCTGCGCGATGGCGGTGCCGCGACCATCCAACTCGCGCACCGCCGCCACCTGCACCGCCGCCAGGCGCTGCTGAAGTCGGTGCGTGGCATCGAGCGCCGCGATCAAATCATGCTCGGAGAGGGCCCACGTGGCGGCGTCGGTGCAGGTCGCCACCGCACTCTCCGCTCGCGCCAACTCATCGATCACGCGTGAATCTTAGAACGCTTGTACGACAGGTTTCGTTGTCGACACTCGCGCCGGCTGGCCGGATACGACATGCACGAACATTTGTGCCTTGCAGCAGCCTCGACGGCATGGGCCGCCAAGGTCAGCCAGTAGCAGACTCCGGCCGATACTCTTTGATCCACGCCGCGACGTCCGACTTCCGCCAGACCTTTCCCATCGCCAGCACGGCGACGGGCTCCGGGAAGTTCCGTTGATTGGCGATCACCGAGGCGCGTTGCCGCGACACGTTTCCGAGCATCACCCGGATCTCCGCTACACCGACCAAGTCCACAAGTTGACGATGACAGCGGCGCTGTCCGCCCACTCCGACAACTGCGGACGTCGTTGACAGAGTCAACAATGAGGCGCACTATCGAGAGATGCCTTCGCCAGACGAGTCGCCGGTCCATCACCGCCAGCGGAGGGCAGTCTGCCCGTACATTCCGATGCGGCCGCTGTGGTTGTGCCGGGTGTGCGCGGCCGCCTGGCCATGCCCGCCGGCCCGGCTGCTACTGACGCTGGAGTACCGGCGGGACCGGGTGGCACTGTCGGTCTACCTGGCCAGCCAACTCTTCGACGCAACCGCTGATCTGATCAAGCTCAACCCGAACCCGGCGCTGACCCCGGTGGAACTCTTCGACAGATTCCTGGCCTGGACGGCTCCCAGGACCCAGTAAGACGCCGGCTCGGCCAGCCCTCAACCGTCATGCTCGGGCTCGAAGGTCAGGCGAGGTCGTCGCCCGGTGCGCGCTTGGCGCGGCTGGGTTGGACGCGCTTGGGTTCGCCGGGCATCTTCGGGTGGTCCGGCGGGTATGGCAGGTCACCCTGACCCGCGGCGGCGTCCCGCTCGGCCCACTCCAGCAGGGGGGTGATGTCCCACGGGGTCTCGTCGATGCCGGCGTGCGGGTCGCCCCGCTCGGCGAGCCGGGCCGGGACGGTACGCAGGTCGAAGTCGTCCGGGTCGACGTCGGGCAGCTCGTCCCAGGTGACCGGGGTGGAGACGGTGGCCCGCCCGTTGGCCCGCAGAGAGTACGCGCAGGCGATCGTCCGGTCACGGGCCATCTGGTTGTAGTCGACGAAGACCCGGCTGCCGCGCTCCTCCTTCCACCAGGCGGTGGTGACCAGGTCGGCGTGGCGGCGCTCGACCTCCCGGGCCAGCGCGATGGTGGCCCGACGCACCTCGGTGAACGTCCAGCGGGGCTGGATCCGCACGTAGACGTGCACGCCACGGCCGCCGGAGGTCTTCGGCCAGCCGGGAACGCCCAGCTCGTCGAGGACCGTGCGGACCTGCGCGGCGGCCCGCGCCGCGTCGGCGAAGTCGGTGCCGGGCTGCGGGTCCAGGTCGATGCGCAGCTCGTCGGGGCGGTCGACGTCGGCGGCGCGTACCGGCCACGGGTGGAACACGATGGTGCCCATCTGCGCAGCCCAGGCCACGTGCGCCAGGTCGACCGGGCAGAGCTCCGCGGCGCTCCGGCCGCTCGGAAAGGTGATCTCGGCGGTGGAGATCCAGGGCGGCACCCCTCGCGTGGGCACCCGCTTCTGGAAGAACATCTCGCCCTCGACACCCTCGGGAAAGCGTTGCAGCGTGGTGGGCCGGTCGCGCAGAGCGCGCACGATGCCGTCGCCGACCGCTAGGTAGTAGTGGAAGACGTCGGCCTTGGTGAAGCCCCGCTGCGGGAAGATCACCCGGTCGGGACTGCTCAGCCGGACGGTGTGCCCGGCCACCTCGACCTCGGCGACTGCTGCCTTGGTGCCACCCATCCCGCGACCTTATGCCACGCCCCTGACGTTGGACGTACCGTTGGGGGGTGAGTCTTGACGACAACGAACTGCCCCAGACCGAGGACGAGTGGCGCGTCCGGTTGACCCCCGAGGAATTCCACGTGCTTCGGGAGGCCGGCACCGAACGCCCGTGGACCGGCGAGTACGTGGACACCAAGACGGCCGGCGTCTACAACTGCCGCGCCTGCGGGCTCGAACTCTTCGCCAGCGACACGAAGTTCGACTCGCACTGCGGATGGCCGAGCTTCGACGACGCCATCCCGGGCCGGGTCAAGGAGATCGAGGACCGCAGCCTCGGCGCCGTCCGTACGGAGATCCGCTGCGCCCGCTGCGACAGCCACCTCGGGCACGTCTTCCACGGCGAGGGCTTCACCCCTAAGGACACCCGGCACTGCGTCAACTCCGTCTCCATCCGACTGGAACCCCGCTGACCTGAGCGGCCGCCACCGCACGACGGCGGGGCAACCCGGCCACCTCACGACGGCGGGGCAAACCGGCCACCGCACGGCGGCGGGGCAAACCGGCCACCGCACGGTGGCGGGGCAAACCGGCCACCGCACGGTGGCGGGGCAAACCGGCCACCGCACGGTGGCGGGGTACGCCAGCGGCGTACCCCGGTCACCTCGCGGTGGCCGGCGACCCGGTCAGCAGACCGACCTCGGCGGTCCGGGACTGCTCGATCCGCCGGGCCAGGTCACGGACCTGCCCGTTGCGGCCGACGTCGAGCTGGGCCCGGGCCAGGTCGGCCGCCGCCCGCTGGTGGTCGGCGAGCACCTCGCGCAGCACCCGGTCGACGTCGGTGTCCGGCGCGGCCCGCAACCGGTCGAGCGCGGCGTCATCCCCGTGCCCGGCATGGTGGTGGGTTGCCGCGCCGGCCCACGGCCCCGCCGTCGGCAGCCATCCGCGCATGGCGGCCAACTCGTCGGTCTCGGTCGCCTCGATGGCGGCGGCCAGGGTGCGCAACGCGTCGTCGCGTAACCGCTGCCGGGCCAGCCGGACGATCTGCAGGGTGCGCTCACTGTGCCCGACCATGGTGCTCAGGAACACCACGTCGATGCCGCTCATCGCGTCCCCGGCCGCCGCCGACCCGGCCGGGGACGCGACAGCCGGTTGCGGCACGGCCGGCGGGGCCGCCGCGGGCGGCCCGGCACAGGCGGCGGTGAGCAGCAACGCGACGAGCAGGGGTGCCATCAGGGTACGGCGGGTCATGCCGGTTGCTCCGTTTCAGCGAGGGTGGCGGCACGGGTGCGGCCGGAGCCGCACCCGTGCGGTCAGACCCGACTCCAGAGCGCCGGTACGTTCGGCGGCTCCCATCCGGGAATCGCCGTGTGCTCCTGCCGGCATCGGTACGACGCACCGCCGTAGGTCACCTGGTCGCCGACCTGGTAGGCCCGGCCGGCCGCCCAACTGCCGCCCGGCGCGGGCGGGGTGGTCGGGGTGGCGGTCGGGGTGGGCCGCGGGGTCGGGGTGGGGCTCGGGGTCGGGGTGGGGCTCGGCCCGGGACCGCCGCCCCCACCGATCTGCACGTCGATGCAGGAGTAGAAGGCGTTCGCGGTGTCGGAGATGTTCCACACCGCGAGGATCTTCTGCCGGCCCGAGAAGCCGCCGAGGCTGACGGTGTGCGAGACGGTGGCGCCCGGCTGCTGGCCGTTGCCGTTGACGACGCCGACCCTGGTGTCGCCGATCCAGTACTCCCAGTTGCTGGTGGCGTGCCGGGCGGTGTTGACCCAGGTGAACGTCAGCGAGCTGCCGACCGAGGTGGCCGGCCAGCCCCGGCTGTCGTCGTTGAGGACGGCGAACTGGGCGATCCCGGCGTTGCAGCTTCGGAGGCCCTTGGGCCCCTCGACGCTCTGCGGCTCGTACTTGATCTGCCCGCAGTCGGGCACCTTGCCCTGGGCGCAGAGTGCCTGGCGGCTCGGTGGGGCGGACACGTAGCCGTGCGCCTGGGCGGGCGCGGCGACGGTGAGGGTGGCGGCGACGGTGCCTGCCGCCACCAGCGGCACGGTGAATCTTCGACGCATGGGGCAGCTCCTTCTCCGATATCCGGTGGATGCCCCACAACTTAATTTAAACTTTGTTAACAGTAAAGACCCCCATCGATAAATACATCGACAGGGGCGAGTTTTTTCGTCAGAGCCGGAGCAGGCTGCCCCGGTCGTCGACCTGGTCGGCCGACTCGTCGTCCAGCCAGATCCCACCGGTGGCGAGGTAGCGGAAGCGGTACTCCCCCGGCCCGAGCCGTACGGTCACCGTCCGGGTGCCGTCGCGGCGGGTCGTCAGCTCGTGCCGGCCGGGCTCCCAACCGTTGAAACAGCCCACCACGCTGACCGGGCCGGGCGGGGTGTCCCGCGGCAGACAGAAGGTGACGCGGGTCTGGTTGCCGAAGAGTCTGTTGCGTTTGATCACTGCGATCCTCCGGGGTTGCGGCAGTTCACCCGGCCTAACGGACGACACACCGGAGCCGACACGCCGCTCCGGGCGGTCGATTGGCGGCATTCCGCCCACCGACATCCTGTGCTGGGGCACTCTGATGACACATGTCCTGATACGGGGGGTTCTTCGTGGCAACGTGCGAGGTCTGCGGCAACGACTACTGGATGGCGTTCGAGGTGCGTACGGTCAGCGGTGACGTCCACACCTTCGACTCGTTCGAGTGTGCGATCCACCGGATGGCACCGATCTGTGAGCACTGCCAAATCAAGATCGTCGGGCACGGCGTGGAGGTCAACGGCCGGTTCTTCTGCTGCGGGCACTGCGCCCGCTCGGTCGAGGGCGCCGAGGGCGCGCAGATCCGCGACGCCGTCGGGGCACGCCCCGTCTGACCGACCCGTCCAACCGGACGCCTACCATCGGTGCGTGCCCCAGCAGACCACCGATGTCCGGACGGCCCCGTTCGCCGACCTGGACGCCCGCACCTTCCACGACCTGCTCAAGCTACGCATCGACGTGTTCGTCGTGGAGCAGCACTGCCCGTACCCGGAACTCGACGGGCGGGACGTCGAGCCCGGCACCCGGCACGTCTGGGTGACCGACGGCGACGCGCCGCTGGCGTACCTGCGGATCCTGGCCGACCCGGACGGCGCCGCCCGGATCGGTCGGGTGGTGGTGGCCCCGACGGCACGCGGCGACGGCCACGCCGGTCGGTTGATGACCACGGCACTGGAGGTGGTGGGCGACCGGCCGAGCGTGCTGGAGGCCCAGTCGCACCTGGTCGCCTTCTACGCCCGGCACGGCTTCGCGGTCAGCGGCCCGGAGTACGTCGAGGACGGCATCCCGCACACCCCCATGCGCCGCGACGTCATTGACGCCTGACGATCGGTCTGGCATCGTGCCGGGGTAGAGCCATCGCGGGAGCCTGCGAGTGGGCACGGGAGCGGGCAACTCCCGGCGGTCCGGGTGTCGTCGTCCGACCTCATCCCCCCGAGGGCTCCATGTCCACTCTCGCCCGCTCATCACGCGTGCCCCGGCTGTCCGCCGTTGTGGCGACCGCCACGCTCCTGTTCACGACCGCACTGACCACCGTGCTGGTCAGCCCCGCCTCGGCGCACGGCTCGGTCGTCGACCCGGCCTCGCGCAACTACGGCTGCTGGCAACGCTGGGGCAGCGACTTCCAGAACCCTCGGATGGCCACCGAGGACCCGATGTGCTGGCAGGCCTGGCAGGCCGACCCCAACGCCATGTGGAACTGGAACGGCCTGTTCCGTGAGGGCGTGGCCGGCAACCACCAGGGTGCCGTTCCCGACGGTCAACAGTGCAGCGGCGGGCGCACGGCCAGCGGTCGCTACAACGCGCTGGACGCCGTCGGCGCCTGGAAGACCACCCCGGTGTCGAGCAACTTCCGGGTCCGCTTCTTCGACCAGGCCAGCCACGGCGCCGACTACATCCGGGTGTACGTGACGCGGCAGGGCTTCGACCCGCTGACCGAGCCGCTCGGCTGGGACGACCTGGAGTTGACCGGCCAGATCGGCAACACCCCGGCGTCACGGTGGAAGCAGGAGACCGGCGGCGTCTCGATCGAGATCCCGGCCAACGCGCCCGGACGCACCGGTCGGCACATCGTGTACACCATCTGGCAGGCCAGCCACCTGGACCAGTCGTACTACCTGTGCAGCGACGTCGACTTCTCCGGCGGACCGGGAACCCCGCCGCCCACGACGCCGCCGCCGACGACACCGCCGCCGCCGACCACCCCACCGCCCACGACACCGCCGCCCACCACCCCGCCGCCCACCACCCCGCCGCCGGCCGGCGGCTGCTCGGCGACGTACCAGGTGACCGGGCAGTGGATCGGGGGCTTCCAGGCCGAGGTGAAGGTGACCGCGGGGCCGAACTCGCCCACCCGGAGCTGGTCGGTGAGCTGGAACTACAGCACGACCGGTGGCCAACAGGTCACCTCGGCGTGGAACGCCACCGTCACCACCACCGGCACGGGAGTGGTCACCGCGCGCAACGTCGGCTACAACGGCACCCTCGCCGCCGGAGCGAGCACCACGTTCGGCTTCCTCGGCTCGTGGACCGGTAGCAATCAGATTCCGCTGGTCTCCTGCACGAAGACCAGTTGACCCCGCGTCCGGCGCCGCACCCGGGCGGGGATGCGGCGCCGGACCGGCGGGAAACCAGGTGCCCGTGCCACGGGCATCACTCCGCCATGATCGAGACACCCTGCCGCGAACAGGTCGTGCTCCGACCGGCACCCGCAAGGGTCAGACCAGGCAGTTGACGATCTCGGCGACCGAGCGGCGGCGGCCGGTGTAGAACGGAATCTCCTCCCGCACGTGCCGGCGCGCACCGGAGGCGCGCAGGTCACGCATGAGGTCGACGATCCGGTGCAGCTCGTCGGCCTCGAAGGCGAGCATCCACTCGTAGTCGCCGAGCGCGAACGAGGCCACCGTGTTGGCCCGTACGTCCGGGTAACCGCGGGCCTGCCGGCCGTGCTCGGCCAACAGCTCGCGCCGCTCGGCGTCGGGCAGCAGGTACCACTCGTAGGAGCGGACGAACGGGTACACGCTGAGATAGGGGCGGGCCTCCTCGCCGGCCAGGAACGCCGGGATGTGGCTCTTGTTGAACTCCGCCGGCCGGTGCAGCGCCATCTGCGACCAGACCGGGGTCAGCGCCCGACCGAGGGTGGTGCGGCGGAACCGCAGGTACGCGTCCTGCAGCGCGTCACTGGATGCCGAGTGCCACCAGATCATCACGTCCGCGTCGGCGCGCAGCCCGGCGACGTCGTACACGCCCCGGACCACCACGTCCTTGCCGGCCAACTCCTCGAAGAGGGACTCGACCTCACCTGTCACGTTGTCCCGCAGTGACGGCAGCGGGGCGCTGGCCCGGAACACCGACCACATCGTGTAGCGGATGCTGGCGTTCAGCTCCCGCAACCGGGCCGCGTTGGTCTGCTCGGTCATTCCGCCGATCCTCCCAGTGCTGTGATGATCTCGTCGGCCGCCGTCGCGCCGGAGCGTACGCAGACCGGGATGCCGACGCCGTCGTAGCCGGCGCCGGCGAGGACAAGGGTGGGGTACGCGGCCCGCAACGCCGTCCGCGCGGCGGCGACCCGGTCGGCGTGCCCCGGGGCGTACTGGGGCAGCGCACCACCCCAGCGCTGCACGTGCCCGTCGACCGGAGCGGGCAGCGGGGCGCCGAGCACCGCCGAGAGCTCCCGGTGCACGGTGGCCGCCAGGTCCGCGTCGGGGCGCTGGAGAGACGCCTCCTCGCCGTAGCGGCCCACCGAGGCCCGCACCAGCGCCAGCCCGTCCTGCCGGCGCAGATGCCCCCACTTCGTGGTGAAGAAGGTCGCCGCCTTGATCAGCAGGCCCTCGGTGCTGGGCACCAGGAAGCCGGACAGCTCGGGCAGCCGCGGCTGCGGCAACGCCAGGGTGACCAACGCGACGCTGGCGTAGTCCAACGTCCCGACGCCCGCGGCGACCGCCGGAGCCGGGCCGGCGAGCAGCCGGGCCGCCGGCCGGGCTGGTACCGCCAGCACCACGGCGTCCACGTCGACGAACTGCGGGTCGCGCGTCGGGCCGACCGTGAGCCGCCAACCCGAGGCGGTCGGGGTCAGCTCACGGACGGCGGCGTCCCGCCGGACCGTCGCGCCGCTGGCCGTCGCCGCCGCCTCGACGAGACTGCCCAGCCCGTTGACCAGGGTGCCGAAGACCGGGGCGCCGGGGGCACGCGGCGCGGCGGCCTGCGCCGCCCGGACCGCGCCCGCCAGGGTGTGCTCCACCCGGGCCGCGCGGGCCAGCGCCGGCATGGTGGTGACCAGGGAGAGATCGTCGGCGCGGCCCGCGTACACGCCGCCCAGCATCGGGTCGACCAGCCGGTCGACCACCTCGTCGCCGAAGCGGGCCCGGACCAGCGCGCCCACCGAGACGTCCGCGTCGGGCGCGACCAGCGGTCGGCCGCCGTCGGTGTCGGCGTCCGCGGTCGGGCGGGCCACCGTCGCCACCCGATCCAGATCCCCGGGTACGCCCACCAGCGTGCCGCCCGGGATCGGGCGCAGCCCGCCGTCGACGACCAGCGCGGCCTGCCCCACCGTCGGGTGCACGATCTCGTCGGCCAGACCGAGCCGACGGATCAGCGCCACCGCCGCGGATTCCGCACCGGTCGGGTCGCGCATCAGGAACGACTCGGCACCGAACTCCACCGACTGACCGGCCACCTCGGCGGTGCGCAGCTTGCCGCCCAGCGCGCCGGACTGCTCGTACACCGTGATCTCGGTGCCCTCCGGAGCACGGTCGCGCAACCGGACCGCGGCGGCCAGCCCGGCGATCCCGCCGCCGACCACCGCCACCCGCCAAGGTTGCCGCATCGCGCGTCTCAGCCCTGGTCGGCCCGGCGGCCGGAGATCTCGTGCACCAGCGCCACCACCCGGGTCAGCACGTCCGGATCGGTCTCCGGCAGCACCCCGTGGCCGAGGTTGAACACGTGCCCGGGAGCAGCCCTGCCCTGGTCCAGGATCCGGCGCACCTCGGCCTCCACCACCGGCCACGGCGCGAACAGCACGGTCGGGTCCAGGTTGCCCTGCACCGCCCGGTCCGGGCCGATCCGGCCGGTGGCCACGTCCAGCGGGGTACGCCAGTCGACGCCGACCACGTCGGCGCCGGCCTCGCCCATCGCGCCGAGCAGCTCGCCGGTGCCCACCCCGAAGTGGATCCGCGGCACCTTTGCCTCAACCAGCCCGCTCAGCACGGCCGTCGAGTGCGGCAGCACGTAGCGCCGGTAGTCGGCCTCGGAGAGCGCACCGGCCCACGAGTCGAACAGCTGCACGGCCGAGACGCCGGCCTCGACCTGCACCCGGAGGAAGGCCAACGTCACGTCGGCCAGCCGGCCGCACAGCGCGTGCCACAGCTCCTCGTCGCCGTACATCAGGGCCTTGGTCTTCGCGTGGGTGCGCGACGGACCGCCCTCGACCAGGTAGCTCGCCAGGGTGAACGGCGCGCCGGCGAAGCCGATCAGCGGGGTGTCGCCCAGCTCGGCCACCAACTGCCGGACGGCCTCATCCACGTACGAGACGTCGTCGCGGGTGATCAGGCGGATCCGCTCCACGTCGGCGGCGGTACGGATCGGCTCGGCGACCACCGGGCCGGTGCCCGGCACGATGTCCAGGTCGACCCCGGCAGCGGCGACCGGCACCACGATGTCGCTGAACAGGATGGCCGCGTCCACCCCGTGCCGGCGTACCGGCTGGAGGGTGATCTCGGTGACCAGATCCGGGCGACGGCAGGACTCCAGCATCGGCACGCTCGCCCGGATCTCCCGGTACTCCGGCAGTGAGCGGCCGGCCTGGCGCATGAACCAGACCGGGGTGTGCGGGCCGGGTCGGCGTCGGCACGCCCGGATGAAGGGCGAGTCGGCCGGTCCGCCGGGGCGCTGTTCTCCGTCTCGGGCGGCAGTGCCCGTGGTGTCCGTGGTCATCGCCGCAATCGTGCCACGACCTCCGACCCCTTCCCGCCGGGGGTGAAAGGAAGGAGAGCTGTTCCGCAGCTCCGGTCGAGCGGACACCCTCGGGCAACGGCTGTCCGAGCCGCCGGACGGGATCGGACGAAGGGCGCACAACCGAGTCCCGGTACGGGAACGGGCCGCCGGACAGGGCGTCGGCGCGCCGTCGAAGCGGGTGGGCGGGCGGCGGCATAGGCTGCCGGCATGGCCCCCCCGATCGCGCTCCCGGAGACCTTCGCCCGCGCGGTCGCCGGGCTGCGGGCGGCGGCGCCCCGGCCGGAGATCACGCTGGAGGAGGTCGGTGCTCCCCAGCGGCTGGCCCCGTACGCGTTCGCGCTCTCCGCGACGGTGCTGCGCGACGGCGACGAGGTGGCCACCGGCCGACTGATCCTGCTGCACGACCCGGTCGGGCACGAGGCGTGGCAGGGCACCCTGCGGCTGGTGACCTACGTGACCGCCGAGCTGGAAGTCGACCTGGCGGCCGACCCACTGCTGCCCGCTGTCGGCTGGACGTGGCTGACCGACGCACTGGACGCCCACGACGCCGACCACCGCGCGATCGGGGGGACGGTCACCCAGACCATGTCGACCCGGTTCGGCGACCTGGCCGGCCCGCCCACCGCCGGCGACATCGAGATCCGCGCCTCGTGGACGCCGGTCGACGACGACCTGGCCCCGCACCTGCTCGGCTGGTGCGCGTTGCTTGCCTCCACGGCGGGGCTCCCGCCGCCCGGGGTGACGGCCCTGTCCGATCGCCGTCCCGCCGGCGCGGCCTGAAGCTCTCCGGGGCGTCCTCAGGCGATCATGAGGTTGTGGTGGGCGGAATGCCAAGGCCCCAGGCATTCGTACGGCACCACAACTCCATGATCCACCAGAGCTGTCAGAGGTAGTTCTCGGCCTCGTCGCAGACCTTGTCCAGGCCCTTCATCGCCGACTCGTAGGCACCCTTGTTGCCGGCCGCCGCCGCCCCGAGCGCGGTGGTCAGTTTGTCCAGGCAGCTGGCGATGACCTTCTTCTGCCGGGCCTGCTCGTCGCGGTCGTTGCGGGTCCCGGTCAGGTCCTGCTCGGTGTTGTCGAGCTTGTCCTGCATGGTCTGCAGGTCGGTCTTGAGCTTCGCGATCTCCGTGGTGTTGGCCGCGATGGTGCCGTCACGCTCGCCGACCTGACCGGTGAGCCGCTTCTCCGTGCGGTTCAGCTCGCCGTTCTTGGTCACGTACAGACCGGTCATCACCCCACTCACCACGAAGAGCAGCGCAGCCACCAGGGCCAGCACCAGCACCGCACGACCCCGACCGCCCACCGGCCCACCGGCCGGCCCGTACGGCGGCACCATCCCCGGCGGCGCGGACATCGGCTGCCCGTACGCCGGACCGGAGACCGGCGGCGCGGACATCGGCTGCCCGTACGCCGGACCGGAGACCGGCGGCGCGGACATCGGCTGCCCGTACGCCGGACCGGAGACCGGCGGCGCGGAGACCTGTCCGGCGTACGGCGGGGCGCTCGCCGGATGACCGGGCGGAGCCGGCGGGGCGGCGTACTGCGGCGGCGTCGGCTGGGCCGCACCGTACTGCGGCGTGGCCTGGCCGGGGGCGTACTGCTGCGGCACGGGCTGGCCCGGCGCGTACTGCTGCTGCGGCGGCGCGGGCTGACCGGCTGGGTACCGCACGGTCTGGTCCGCGTCGGACGGCGACTGATTCGGGCCGGCCGGCGGGGAGTCCGTCGGCCCGGTCGGTGGCTGGGACATCGTTGTTCCTCCTGGTGAACTGGTCCCGCGCCGGTAGGCGCGACGGACCGGATGCGTCGGCAGGGTTCGCCCGGACCGAGGCCGAACGGATCGGGCACGGCCGGCGATGGCCGAGGGGCGGGAGCGGCACGGCGACGCCGTCGTGCCGGCGGTTCAGCAGATCTTGAAACCGTCGCAGGCGACCTTGATGGGTACGGCGAGCCCGATGCCCTCGGCGTCGCGAGCCTTGGCGGTGGCGATACCGACGACCTGCTTGCTGCCGTTGATCACCGGGCCGCCGGAGTTGCCCGGGTTGATCGGCGCATCGAACTGGATGGACGGGCCGGAGCTGCCCTGGGCGTCACGCAGGGCGCTCACCACACCGGTCGTGACGCTGTCCTCCAGACCGAGCGGAGCGCCGACGACGATGATCTGCTGGCCGGACTTCACCGCGGCGGACGCCGTGACCAGGCCGGCGAACTTGCCGGTGGTCCGCAACTGCGCCACGTCGTTGGTCTTGTCGACTTTGACGATGGTGGCCGGAAAGCGCTGGTCGGTGCGCTCCAGGAAGACCTGCCGTCCGCCACCGTCCCAGACCGCCTCGACGACGTGGAAGTTGGTGAACAGGTTCGTGCCGCCACCGGTCGCTGGCTTGCCGACCGCGAACGCGGTGCCGGTGAACTGACCAGCCCGCACCCGGAAGACGCTGGGTAGCACCGCGCTGGCCACCGCCTCCGGGTTGAACGCGGCACCGGCCTGCTTCTCCAGCGCCTCCGCGCGCTCCTCCAGGCCGTCAAGGCGGGTGCCGTCGCCGTCCTGGGCCTGCGCCAGACGCCGGTCGGTGTCGGTGAGCCGGTCGCCGAGCCGGTCGAGCTGGTACGCCTGCAGCCCGGCCACGGCGGCCAGCGCGACGACGGCCAGCGTGGCGAGTACGACCGGCCAGCGGCGGCGGCGGGGCCGGGCGGCCGACGACGCACCCTGCCATCCTGGCTGGGCGGGACCGCCCGGGTAACCCGGGCTGCCGAACGGCACAACACCGGCCGGATAGCTCGGCCCGGACGCCGGCGGATAGCCCGACCCGGACGCCGGCGGATAGCTCGGCCCGGACGCCGGCGGGTAGCCCGACCCGGACGCGGCCGGGTAGCTCGGCCCGGACGCCGGCGGATAGCTCGGCCCGGACGCAGGTGGGTAGCTCACCCCAACCGCCGGTGGGGAGCCGTGGGGCACGGCCGGGGCGGTGCCCTGGGGGGTCGGCGCGGAGCCCCACTGCCCGGTGTTGGGCGGGGCGGACCAGCCGGTACGGGGCGCCGGGACGGTCGAGGACGGATCGGTGCCGCCGGTCGGGGCTACGGAGAAGGCCGACCCGGCGCGGTGCTGCGGGTCGATGCGCGGTGGCAACGGTCCCGGCCGTTCGGTGCCGGGCGCCGTGGCGCCCGCGCCGTCAGGCTCGGCGCCCGCCGCTCGCTCGTCCCCCGGACCGAAGCCAGCAGTCATGATCGTGTTGCCTTTCCCTGGTCTCCCCGTGCCGCACAGACCCGTGTGTCACCCGATCGGGGGCCTTTGGCTCGATGGACCGTACCTGCACGAACGGCCTTTGTCTCCCCCGATGTCCGGCACCCGGAACGACACCTTGCGGACACCTGACCGACACGCACCGGACCGGCTGCACCCGCCGGATCACCGCGCGCACTAGGGTTGGCAGGTGACCGACGAACCACCCCTGCGCCGTCGGCCCGCCGAAGAACTTCCGGGAAACGCACCTGAGCACCCGCCGTCGGCCCAGCCGCAGCTGGCGGGCGAGGGGCCGGACCCGACCGACGGTGGGCCCGTTCCGCTGATCGCCCCGCGTGACGGCACCCCGGATCCGGTGGCCGCGCCGGCTGAGCTCGCCGAGGTCGTGGCCCGCTTCGCCGCGGGGACCGGCCCGGTCGCGCTGGATGCCGAACGTGCGTCCGGATACCGCTACAGCCAGCGTGCCTATCTGGTACAGCTGCGCCGGGCCGGCTCGGGTACGGCGCTGATCGACCCGCTGCCGCTGCCCGACCTCAGCGCGCTGGACGCGGTGATCGGCGAGGCCGAGTGGGTGCTCCACGCGGCCAGCCAGGATCTGCCCTGCCTGGCCGAGGTGGGGCTGCGCCCGCGTCGGCTGTTCGACACGGAACTGGCCGCCCGGCTGGCGGGGTTCGAGCGGGTCGGCCTGGCCGCGCTGACCGAGCAGCTACTCGGGTACACCCTGGAGAAGCACCATTCGGCGGCGGACTGGTCGAGTCGTCCACTGCCCGAGTCGTGGCTGACCTACGCCGCGCTCGACGTGGAACTCCTCACCGATCTGCGCGACGCGCTCGATGCCGAGCTGGCCCGGCAGGGCAAGTCGGGGTGGGCCGCGGAGGAGTTCGCCGCGCTGGTCCGCACGGGGGCGCGTCCACCCAGGGTCCGCGCCGAGCCGTGGCGACGCACCTCCGGCATCCACCGGGTGCGCGGGGCGCGGGCGCAGGCCCGGGTCCGCTCGATGTGGTACGCCCGGGATCAGATCGCGGCCCGGCGGGACGCCGCTCCCGGTCGGGTGCTGCCGGACTCGGCGATCATCGCCGCGGCCGAACTGGACCCGAAGGACGAGCAGACCCTGCTGACGTTGCCCGGTTTCGGCGGTCGATCGGTACGCCGGCTGGCCCGCACCTGGCTGAGCGCTCTGGACGACGCCCGGCACCTGCCGGACGACTCGCTGCCGGTCACCCCGGCGGTGGAGGGTCCGCCACCGCCGCATCGGTGGGCCGAGCGGGACCCGGTTGCCGCCGGCCGGCTGGCGCGTTCCCGTGAGGTCGTGATCCGCATCGCCGGCGAGCACAATCTGCCCGCGGAGAATCTGATCACCCCGGATTCGGTCCGTCGGCTGGCCTGGACCCCGCCGGAGGAGGTCACCGAGGACTCCGTGGCCGAGACCCTGCGGGGTTTCAACGCCCGTGAATGGCAGATCGCCCTGCTCCTTCAGCAGCTGACCGCCGCACTGGACCCGGGATCGCCCTGATCCGGTCGACCGGCTGCGGCTGGTTGGTGTGGGGTGGGCCACAGCGGGGGGTGGCCGCGAGGTTGGTTACTGACGAGTAGCATTCGGGCAACGTGCCCGTGTCGGCGACCGTCATTCGATCCGCAGTGCCGCCTGTCGGCGCGAAGGCCGAGTCATGGTCGAAAAGGAGGCTCCAGTGCCCCGTGAAGTTCGGGATGTCGTCTTCGTCGACGGCGTCCGTACCCCGTTCGGCAAGGCGGGTGGCATGTACGCCAACACCCGCGCCGACGATCTGGTGATCCGTTGCATCCGTGAGCTGCTGCGTCGAAACCCGCAGCTGCCTCCGGAGCGGGTCGAGGAGGTCGCCATCGCGGCCACCACCCAGATCGGTGACCAGGGCCTCACCATCGGCCGTACCGCCGCACTGCTGGCTGGTCTGCCCAAGACCGTTCCCGGGTTCGCCATCGACCGGATGTGCGCCGGCGCGATGACCGCGGTGACCACCGTGGCCAGCGGCATCGCCATGGGCGCGTACGACATCGCCATCGCCGGCGGCGTCGAGCATATGGGCCGCCACCCGATGGGTGAGGGCGTCGACCCCAACCCGCGCATCATCGCGGAGAAGCTGGTCGACCCGTCGGCGCTGGTCATGGGCGCCACCGCCGAGAACCTGCACGACCTGGTTCCGCACATCACCAAGGCGCGCACCGACGCGTTCGCGCTTGCCTCTCAGCAGAAGACCGCGAAGGCGTACGCCAACGGCAAGCTCCAGGACGACCTGGTGTCGGTGGCCACCCGTGACGCCGAGGGCGGCTGGGGTCTGGCCACTGTGGACGAGGCCCCCCGGGACACCTCGCTGGAGAAGCTCGGCACCCTGAAGACCCCGTTCCGTCCGCACGGCAAGGTCACCGCGGGCAACGCCGCCGGCCTGAACGACGGCGCCACCGCGAGTCTGCTCGCCTCCGAGACCGTCGCCCGCGAGCTGGGCCTGCCGGTCGCCATGCGACTGGTGTCGTTCGGTTTCGTCGGGGTGGAGCCCGAGGTGATGGGCGTCGGCCCGATCCCGTCGACCGAGAAGGCCCTGCGCATCGGCGGGCTCAGCATCGACGACATCGGCCTGTTCGAGCTGAACGAGGCCTTCGCCGTGCAGGTGCTGGCCTTCCTCGACCACTTCGGCATCGCCGACGACGACCCGCGGGTCAACCCGTGGGGTGGCGCCATCGCCATCGGTCACCCGCTGGCCTCCTCCGGCGTACGGCTGATGACCCAACTGGCCCGCCAGTTCGCCGAGCACCCCGAGGTCCGCTACGGCCTCACCGCCATGTGCATCGGCATCGGCATGGGCGGCACCGTGATCTGGGAGAACCCGCACTGGACGCAGGGAGCGGACAAGTGAGCGCGAGGAGTGAGCCGGGCCTGCGAGCCCCGCAGTCGCGAACCGAAGGTGGCACTGTGAGCGCACCGAACGAGGTCGTCACCAGGGCGTTGCTGCGCTCGGTGAACGTACCGGGGCTGGACCGACCCGCCGCCCTGATCACGCTGGACAACGGCTTCGACCACACCAAGCCGAACACCTTCGGCCCGGGCGGGTTGACGAGCCTGGACGAGGCCATCACCGCCGCGCTGGCGGCCGACCCGGCGTTTGTCGCGGTCACCGGCAAGCCGTACATCTTCTGCGTGGGCGCGGACATCGTCGGTCTGCCGCAGCTCGCCGACCGCGCGCAGGCGCTGGAGATCGGTCGGCTCGGTCACCGGGTCTTCGCCCGACTCAAGGACAGCACCGTCCCCACCTTCGCGTTCGTGAACGGCGCGGCGATGGGCGGCGGCCTGGAACTGGCGCTGCACTGCCACTACCGGACGCTCTCCGGTGGCGCGGCGGCGCTCGCCCTGCCCGAGGTCTCCCTCGGTCTGGTCCCCGGCTGGGGCGGCACCCAGCTTCTGCCGAACCTGATCGGAATCCCGGCCGCCACTCAGGTGATCATCCAGAACCCTCTCATGCAGAACAAGATGCTCAAGCCCAAGCAGGCTGCCGAGCTGGGCATCGCCGACGTGCTGCTGGAGCCGGCCGACTTCCTCGAGCGGTCGCTGGAGTGGGCCGCCGGCGTGGTGCGGGGCCAGGTCACCGTGACCCGACCCGAGGTCGACAGGGACATGTGGGCGGGCGTGCTCTACTTCGCCCGGGAGACGCTGAACCAGCGGCTGCACGGCGCGGTGCCGGCCGCGTACAAGGCGCTCGACCTGCTGGAGACGGCGAAGGACGCCGACTTCGCGGCCGGCACCGCGGCCGAGGACGAGGCCCTCGCGGACCTGGTGTTCTCCGAGGAGCTCCGCAGCGGTCTGTACGCCTTCGACCTGGTCCAGCGGCGGGCCAAGCGTCCGGCCGGCGCGCCGGACAAGGGGCTTGCCCGACCGGTGACCAAGGTCGGCATCGTGGGTGCCGGCCTGATGGCCAGCCAACTGGCGCTGCTGTTCGCCCGTCGACTCCAGGTGCCGGTCGTGCTGACCGACCTGGACCAGTCCCGTGTCGACAAGGGCGTCGGCTACGTGCACACCCAGATCGAGAAGGCCGTCACCAAGGGCCGGATGGACAAGGGCACCGCCGCCAAGCTGTACGGCCTGGTGAGCGGCACGGTCGACAAGAGTGCCTTCAGCGATGCCGACTTCGTCATCGAGGCGGTCTTCGAGGATCTGGGCGTCAAGAAGCAGGTCTGGGCCGAGCTCGAGAAGATCGTCTCCCCGGAGGCGGTGCTCGCCACCAACACCAGCTCGCTCTCGATCACCGAGATGGCCGCGGAGTTGGAGCACCCCGAGCGGCTGGTCGGGTTCCACTTCTTCAACCCGGTGGCGGTGCTGCCGCTGCTGGAGATCGTCCGTGGTGAGCGCACCGACGACGCCACCCTGGCCACCGCGTTCGCGGTGAGCAAGCAGCTGAAGAAGTCTTCGGTGCTGGTCAAGGACGCCCCCGCGTTCGTGGTGAACCGGCTGCTCACCCGTTTCCTGGGCACCGTATTCGCCGCCGTCGACGCGGGCACGCCGCTGGACGTGGCGAACAGCGCCCTGGACCCGCTGGGTCTGCCGATGCGCCCGCTCGCCCTGCTCCAGTTGGTCGGGCCGGCCGTGGCGTACCACGTGGGCGGCACCCTGCACACGGCGTACCCGGACCGGTTCGGCGTCAGCGAGAACCTCAAGCGGATCGCCGACTCGGGCCAGCCGATCGTGGTCGACGACCAGATCAACGCCGACGTCGCCGCGCTGCTCGTGGTCGGTGACCAGCCGTTGACCGCCGAGCAGGTACGGCAGAACGCGCTCGACGCGTTGGCGCAGGAGATCCGGCTCATGCTGGACGAGGGCGTGGTCGCCGAGGCGCAGGACATCGACCTGTGCATGATCCTCGGCGCCGGCTGGCCGTTCCACCTGGGCGGCGTCACGCCGTACCTGGATCGGACCGGCACCTCCGAGCGGGTCACCGGCCGTCGGTTCCTGCGGCGCGGGGTGGCGAGCCTGCCCGCCTGAGGAGATCTCAGCACCACCGTCGCGGTGGTCGGACCGCCCTTCGTGGGCGGCCGGCCACCGCGATCGTGTCCGAGCGAACGGACCAGCGCGCGACCCAGGAACGGACAGCGCCGGACCCGCCACCGGGTTAAGATCACCCGTTTTCCAACCCGATCTTGGAGCTGACTGATGTCCCAGCCGCCGGCCGACCCCTACGGCCCTGCGTCCGACTCCCACCCCCCGCAGCAGCAGCCCGGCCAGCCTGGGACACCGCAGCAGCCGGGCGGCCCCGCCCCACAACCGCCCGGTGGCTGGCCGCAGCAGCAGGGCTTCCCGCCCCCGCCGCCGGGTCAGTCGTACGGCGACCCGAGCCTGCCCGCCGGACCGCCGGCGCCCAAGAAGTCGAAGGTCGGCAAGATCGTGCTGATCGTGCTGTCCGTGGTGCTGGTGCTCTGCCTCGGCGGCGTGGCGATCACCTGGTTCCTGGTCAAGGACGAGGTGGGCGACGTCGTCGACGCCACCACCACCCGGCTGGTCGCGCCGACCACCCTCGCCGGTCGTCCGAAGATCAGCGACCCGAAGCTGCAGGCGATCTCCGACCAGTTGGTCACCGAGATGAAGGCTTCGGTGCAGAACGAGACGAGCACTGTCGGCGCCTTCTACGGCGACCCGGCCAAGCAGGATCTCATCATGATCGCCGGCGCGTCCGGGCTGATGACGGACCCGAAGAAGGAGTTGGACGACGCCGTTTCCGGGCTCTCCGGTCAACTGGGCGTGGCCACCATGGCGGCGGTCGAGCCCGGCCCGCTCGGTGGTGAGGCGCGCTGCGGCGACGGGAAGGCCGAGGAAATCCCGCTCGCCGTCTGCGTATGGGCCGACCGGGGCAGCCTGGGCATGATCGTGGTCTACTTCAAGACCTCCGCCGAGGTCAAGGCGGAGTTCGTCACCATCCGCGGGCAGATCGAGCAGCGTTCCTGAGCCGTACCGGCCAGGGCTCCGGCCACCCTCGGGTGGCCGGAGCCCGTGCCGATCATGGTTCAGATGCCACGTCGAGCGGCGTTCCGGATCGGGGTGCGAAGCCGCGAGATCTGCGCGACGTCGGGGAACCTGCTGCCTCGACCCGCTTTGAGGCGACAACATCCCCGTAGTTACGCAGAGCCAGGCTTCTCGTGACGACGACACGCGCCCCGGCCACCCGATGGGTGGCCGGGGCGCATGTCGTACCGACGGTCAGGCCGTTTGATCCTCTCCCGCGGCGGCCCGCGCAGCTGCCGCCGCCGCCCGCTCGGCCGCGTTGCCGAGCACGCAGAACTCGTTGCCCTCCGGGTCGGCGAGCACCACCCAACCCCCGCCGGTCGGCCCGACGTGATCGGCGACGTGCACCGCACCGATGCCGAGCAACCGCTCGACCTCCTCGGCGCGGCTGCGGTCAGTGGGCTGCAGATCCAGGTGCAGTCGGTTCTTCACCGTCTTGCCCTCGGGCACCGCTATGAACAGCACCTCCGGGCCACCCGGCGGCAGGAGCATCGCCTCCGGGTCGCCGGGGAAGTCGTCCGGCTGCCGGGGGCAGTCCAAGACCTGCGACCAGAAGCCGGCCAGCGCGTACGTGTCGGAACAGTCGATGCTGATGTTGTGGATCGTCGAACTCACGGTTGGCCCTCCACAGAGGTGGTGACACGCTCCCCGGCGCTGCGGACCACGCAGAACTCGTTGCCCTCCGGGTCCGCGAGCACCGCCCAGCCCGTACCGTCGGCGCGCCGACGGTCGGCGACCACGGTGGCTCCGAGGCCGAGCACCCGCTCGATCTCCTCGTCCCTGCTCCGGTCGACCGGTTCCAGGCAGATGTGCAGCCTGTTCTTGGTCACCTTGTCCTCCGGCACCGCCTGGAAGAACAGATTCGGGGTTGCCTCGTCCGATGGCAGCAGCACCGCCTCTGGATCACCCGGGAAGTCCTCAGGATGCCGGGCGTACCCGAGCACGGTCGACCAGAAGCCGGCCAGGGCGTACGTGTCATGACAGTCAAAGCTGATGTTGCGGATCCGTGGATACACGGGTGTTCCCTCCGTAAGGGATGGGACGCTCCGCCTCCGGGAGTCAGCCGAGAGAGACCCGGGGTGCGGAGCCAGGAATGACGGACATCGACGCACCCCCCTTCGATCTCGAGCTGACAACCGGATCTTGCCATCGGCCGGGCATCGCCCGCAACCCCGGTCAGCCGGCGGAGGGCACCGGACCGGTCACCGCCGGGGCGTCCGCCGAAGGCAGGGTGACCGTCACCTCCAGGCCACCGCCGGGCTGCGCGATCACCCGCACCGTGCCGCCGTGCGCGTTGCAGACCGCCCGGACGATGGACAGCCCCAGGCCGGAGCCCCGGGCTCCGGTCCGTTCCCGGCCGCCGCGCCGGAACGGCTCGAACAGCCCGGGCACGTCGGCCTGCTCCACCTCGAAACCGGTGTTGCCCACCACGAGCCAGGAGCGCTCACCATCGGTGCCGGTACGCACCCAGAGCCGGCCGTTCAGATGGTTGTAGCGGACCGCGTTCTCGATCAGGTTGCCGGCCAGCCGGTCGAGCAGCCCCGGGTCACCGACGACCGGCGCGGACTCCATCGAGGTCTGCACCCGCAGGCCGATCCGCTCCATCTCACGGCGCATCGCCGACAACGCGTTGACGGTGCCCGCGACGAGGTCACACTCCGTACGCCGGCCCAACCGCCCGCCGGCCTGCGCCTCACTGCGGGCCAGCACCAGCAGTGCGTCCACCAGACCGTTCGCCCGCTCCGAGGCGTCCCGGACCACGGTCGCCATCCGGCGGTACTCGCCGGCGTCCGCGTCATCGTCGCTGAGGGTCACGTCGATCTCGGTCCGCATCACCGCGAGCGGAGTACGCAGCTCGTGTGAGGCGTTCGCCACGAAACGCCTCTGCGCCTCGAACGCGGACGCGATCCGGTCCAGCATGGCGTCGAAGGTCTTGGCCAGCTCGGCCACCTCGTCGTCGGCACCGGAGTAGCCGATCCGCTGGTCCAGGGTCGCCTCGCCGAGCCGCTGCGCCGTCGCTGTGACCTGGTGCAGTGGGCGCAGCGCCCGACCGGCCACCGCGTACGCACCGGCCACGCCGACCACGCTGATCGCCAGCAGCGCGACAAAGCCCTTGGCCAGCAGCTCTGCCGAGGCGGCGTCGACGAGTTGGCGCTGCCACTGGCCGGCGTCCAGCGACCGGCCGTCGGCCAGCACCACCGTGGTGCCGGGCAGCAGCTCGTCGGTGGGCCGCAGCGCGTCGCGGACGAGCAGCCAGGCCAGCAGCACCAGGATCGCTCCCGCGCCGACCAGCAGCACACCGTTGAGCAGGGTCAGCCGCAGACGTAGGGTCGGCCGCAGCCGGCGACTCATGCCCCCGCCTCGGCGGTGCGGTAGCCCGCACCGACCACCGTCTCGATCAGCGCGGGATCGCCGAGCTTCTTGCGCAGCGTCATCACGGTGACCCGGACGATCGTGGTGAACGGGTCGGTGTTGGCGTCCCACACCCGTTCCAGCAGCTCCTCGCTGGACACCACCGCGCCGCGCGCCTTGAGCAGCTCGCTGAGCACCCCGAACTCCTTGTTGGTGAGGTCCACCGGCACGCCGGCGCGGGTGGCGACCCTGCGCGCCGGGTCGAGCACCAGGTCCGCCAGTTCGAGCACCGGTGGCGCGGCAGGGGTGGCCCGCCGGCCCAGCGCCTGCACCCGGGCGACCAACTCGTCGAAGGCGAACGGTTTGGGCAGGTAGTCGTCCGCCCCGAGTTGCAACCCCTCCACCCGGTCGGCCACCGTGCCGCTCGCGGTCAACATCAGCACCCGGGTCAGCGCGCCGGAGGCGGCCAGGTCGGCGCAGATCTGGTCGCCGTGCACGCCGGGCAGATCACGGTCCAGCACCACCACGTCGTACCGGGTGACGAACGCCGCCTCGTGGCCGGCGTCGCCGTCGTAGGCCACGTCGACCGCCATGCCACGTTTGCGCAACCCGCGCGCTATCGCGTCGGCGAGGTTGCGCTCGTCCTCCACCACCAGCACCCGCATCCCGGCCTCCTCGCAGCTGACCACCGACAACCTAGTGCCGGCGGGCAACCCATCGTCCCTCGCCGCCCGCGCCGGCCGGCGTTGCGACCCATCCCGGCGTACGCGATGCTTCCGGCACGCACAGCGACGGACGGACCTGTCATGACCACCGCGGCACCACCCAGCGGGCGCGACATCGCCTACCGGGGCTTCCACCTGCCATCCGACCAGGCGGACAGCACCGCCGACGGCCTGCGCACCACCGACCGGGGGCTGACCCTGGGCAGCGCCGACCCTACGGCGACGCGGGGCAGCTGGACGTCACCGCCGGTGCGGGTCGGCTTCGCGGTCGCCGAGGTCGTGCCGTCCTGGACCGCCGACACCCCGGACGGCTGCTGGATCGAGGTCGAGCTGCGCGGCTGGCACGGCGACGAGCCCAGCACCGGCTGGTACGTGCTGGCCCGCTGGGCGGCCGACGACCGGGCGGTGCAGCGCACGTCCGTGCCCGGGCAGCGCGACGGCGACGCCCGGGTGGACACCGACACGCTGATCGTGACCGGGGCGACGGTCACCGGCTGGCAGGCCCGGCTGACCCTGTTCCGGCCGGCCGGCAGCCCGACGGCGCCGGTGCTGCGCAGCATCGGTGCGGTCGCCACCGGCGCCGTGCCGCTGGGCGAGCCGGCGCTGGACGTCGACCGGGCGGCGGCCGCCGGCAGAGGACGGGTGCTGGACGTTCCCCGCTACTCGCAGCGGCTGCACGCCGGCCAGCATCCGCAGTGGGGTGGCGGTGGCGACTCGTGGTGCAGCCCCACCTGCACCTCCATGGTGCTCGCCTACTGGGGGGCCGAGCCGACGCCGGAGCACTACGCCTGGGTGGAGCCGCCCGGCCCGCGACCGGTGGTGGTGCACGCCGCCCGACACTGCTACGACCACGCGTACGACGGGGCCGGCAACTGGCCGTTCAACACCGCGTACGCGGGTCTGCACGGGGTGGACGCGTTCGTCACCCGGCTGCGGTCGCTGGCCGAGGCGGAGACGTTTCTCGCGGCAGGTATCCCCCTGATCGTCTCGGCCGCCTTCCGGGCCGGCGAGGTGCCCGGCCTGGCCTACGACACCGGGGGGCACCTGATGGTGCTGGTCGGCTTCACCGTCGACGGCGATCCGGTGCTCAACGACCCGTACGCGCCGGACGACGACGCGGTCCGTCGTACCGTGCCCCGGCAGCGGTTCGAGGCGGCCTGGCAGCGGGGCAGCGGCGGGGTGGCGTACGTGCTCCGGCCGCCGTCGGTGCCGCTGCCCCCGCCGCCCGCCCAGGCCAACTGGTGATTCAGTCGGGCAACCGCCACAGACCGTACGAGCCGTCCACCCGCCGGCACACCAGCCGGCCGACGTCTGCCTGGCACTCGCCGGTCGCGTCCCGCAGCACGTCGAGCATCCGCACCGTCCCGGCGCGGGCGTCCAGCTCGGCGACGAGCAGCCCGCCGTCGGGATGCCGGTGCACCCCGACCATCAGGCCGTCGGGGCCGAGCCCCACCAGCTCCCAACGGCCCAGGTCGGCCAGCGCCCGGCCGGTCAGCGGATCGACAACGGCGAGCGGCTCCATGGTGGAACCGGTGCTGCTCGACACGCTGGCCATCAGCCGGCCGCCGTACGGCCAGACCCACTTCCAGCGGTCGCTGCGCCACCGCACCTGACCGGTGGCGGGGTCGACCGCGCGCAGCTCGGCGGTGGGACCCTGGAAACAGATGACGGGGCCGCAGTCCAGGGCGAAGTCGAGCCGTTCGGCGCTGACCTGCCACCGCCGGTCCAGCCGGTCCAGCCCGTACGCCGTGACGGTGCCGAGATCCACGGCGAAGACCAGCAACACGTCGTTCACGACCTGCACGGTCAGGGGCACGTCGTCGCCGGGTGGGCTCAGGTCGGCGCGGGCCAGCACCCTGCCGGTGATCGCGTCCCGTACCTCGATCGGCCCGTCCACGTGGTTGAGCACCACCCGGTCCACCCCGTGCCCGGTGTCGCGCACAGTGGATTCGGCGGCAACGTTCATCAGCTGCCACCGCACGGACCCACAGCACAGGTCCACCGCGCGCTGCGAGGTCCGCTGGTCGCGGTCGGTTGATTCCAGCAGCAGGCTGCCGTCGGCCAGTGCCGCGGCGCTGCCCGGCTGCTGCCACCGGTACGCCCCGGTCTCCCGGTCGAGTGCCACGGTCAGTCGGTCCGGACCGGGCCGGTCGGTCTCGAGAGCGGTGACCAGCACCGTCTGGGCCAGCGGCGTGACCTCCCACCCGAGGCCCTCCACCGGCAACGGTGCCTGCCAGACCTCCGCACCCCCGGGCAGCCGGTAGGCGGTCAACCGCCGCTGTGTCCCCCGAGGGCCGATCGGGTCGATGAGGAGGAAGAGGTCGCCGGCGAGCACTGCTTCGCTGCTGGGCCGCCCCGGCAGCGTCAGCACGGATCGCCGGGGCAGGGGCGTGGCGGCGGCGAGAGTGGCCAGCACGAGCAGCACGACCAGCGCGCAGCGCGCCGGCCGACCGCTTGCCCGGGGCGGTCGGGGTGAGCGGGGCGGCGGGTCCGTGTCCGGCCCGTGCCGCAGCTCGCCGAGATCGATGACCGGGCCCGTCACGAGCGCAACCACCACAGCGCGGTCGAGCCGTCGACGCGCCGGCAGAGCAGGACCGGCAGGGCCGCCTGACAGCCGCCGAGCACGTCCGGCAGGACGTCCAGGATCCGCGGCCGACCAGCCACCAGGTCCAGCTCGGCGACGACCAGCCGGTCGTCGTCGGAGGACCGCACACCGATGAGGGGACGGCCCCTGCCCGGTGTCGGCACCAGGTCCCACTGGCCCAGCTCCGTCCGCGTCCGCCCGGTCGCCGCGTCCCGCACCGCGTACCGCTGCTCGGGCCCGGCCACCAGCAACCGGCCCTGCCGGACGTCGATCAGCCTGTCACGGCCCGGGTCCGACCAGCGCACCGCACCGGTCGCGGGGTCCAGGGTCTGGATGCCACCGGTCTGCTGCAGCGCACAGAGCAGGGCGCCGCAGCCGACCACATAGGACACCAACGGCACGTCGGCCGTCCACCGGTCCTCCAGCCGGGGCAGCCCGTAGCCGACCAGTCCGGTACTGCCGGGTGGAACGAGCAGCAGCAGGTCGCCTACGACCTGCACCCGCTGGAACGCCGCCCGGTCACCGGACAGTGTGTCGACACTGCGCAACAGACTGCCGGTGGCGCCGTCGTGCACCTGCAGCTCACCGGTCGGCTGGACCAGCACGAACTGGTCGACCCGGCCGTCGCTCACCCGGTACCCAGGGTTACCGGGCGGCGGGACGGGCACCGACCAGAGCACCCGGCCGGCGTCGGGAGTCACCCGGCTTATCGCGCCCGGCCCACCGGTCATCGTGTCCATCAGCAGCAGACCGCCGTCGACCGCCCACTCGGCGATCCCGGGATGCTGCCAACGCCGCTGGCCCGTCCCGGCGTCGAAGGCGGTGGTCTGGAACACGCCGTTCGCGGCGCTGGTCCCCATCATCAGCACCAGGCCCCGCTCGGCCCGGACGCCGAGGACGTCACCGGTGCGGGTCAGTGGCGCCTGCCACCGGCGTCGCACGCCGGCCCCCGGAACGGGCGACGGCTGGGCGTACGCGGTCAGGAACCGGTCCCCGACGGACGTGGACGGGTCGACGACGAAGACGCCGTCCTCGGCAAGGTACGCCGTCGCGCCCGGTGACGTCGGCACCAGGCTCACCTGGCGTACCGGTGCCGGCGTCGCGCCGGCCAGCACCACCAGGGCCAGCAGCAGCACCGCCGCGCAGCGCAGCGGGCGGCCGGCGGCACGCGGTCGGCGGACCGGCGGCGCCGAGGCCGGCTCGTCCCGCACCTCGCCCAGCTCGATGATCGACACCGACCGTCCTCCCATTTCCGGTACGACGAGCCAACGGTCGCGCCCGGCACACCGACCGCGGGCGCACCGGCCCGGCAAAAGCGACGCATGGTCGCCTGTACGATGGCCCGTCGTGGCTGTGCCGGTGGTAGACCCTTCGCTGAATCCCGTGACCGTCGTCGACCCGGCCGAGGCCGAACCGACACGACCGCCCCGACGCCGTCCGCGCCGCGCCGATTTCATGGCCCTCGGAGCCTATGTGCTGCTGGGCGTGTTCGTCTGCCTCAACTACTGGGGGGACGTGCAGGGCCGGGTCTCCTCCCACCTGCCCACCGACCACAGCTGGTTCGAGTGGCTGTTCGCGCACGGCGCGTACTCGGTGCGCCACCTGGAGAACCCGCTGTTCACGGCCCGTCAGAACGCCCCGGACGGGGTGAACATGATGGCCAACACCTCACTGCTCGGGGTGACCCTGCCGCTGGCTCCACTGACCATGCTGCTCGGCCCCCAGGTGATGTACGCGCTCTACCTGGGCGGGGCGTTGGCGGCCACCGCCGGCACCGGGTACTGGATGCTCTCCCGTCACCTGGTGCGCTCCCGCGCGGCGGCGTTCGTCGGCGGCGCCTTCCTCGGCTTCGCGCCGGGCATCGTCCACCACGCCAACGGCCAGCCCAACTTCGTGTCGAACTTCCTGTTGCCGCTGATCGTGGTGCGGGTGCTGCGGCTGGGCGAGCCGGGTCGGTGGCTGCGCAACGGGGTGGCGCTCGGCGTGCTGGTGACGTACCAGATCTTTCTCAACGAGGAGATGCTGCTGCTCACCGCGCTGGCCTGCCTGGTCGTCGTGCTGGCGTACGTCGTGCAGCGTCCGGCGGCGGCGCGGGCCGCGGCCGGGCCGTTCCTGGCCGCGCTCGGCGTCGGCGGAGGGCTTGCCCTGCTGCTCGCGGCGTACCCGATCTGGTTCCAGTTCAACGGTCCGCAGTCGTACCGGGGGCTACAGGGCGGTGTCTTCCACAACTGGGGCGAGGACCTGGTCGCCTTCGTCACCTTCGCCCGGGACACCTGGGCCGGGGACCCGGCCGTGGAGAAGACGATCGGGATGACCGAGCAGAACACCTGGTTCGGTTGGCCGCTGGTGCTCCTGTCGGTGGTGGCCCTGGTGCTGCTCGTACGCCGGTCGCTGGCCGCCCGGATCGTCGCGGTGCTGATCGTGGTCTTCACCGTGGCCGCGATCGGGCCGGTGGTGCGCTTCAACGGGGTCGAGACCGGTGTGCGCGGCCCGTGGTCGTACGTGTCGGACGACCTGCCGCTGGTCGAGATGATGATGCCGACCCGCCTGACCCTGGTGGTCGCCGCCGCGGTGGGTGTGCTGCTCGCGCTGACCTGGGACGCCGCGTCCCGCCAGGGCCGCCCGCTGGCCGGCCTGCCCCGGGTGCCGGCACCGCGCGCCGGTGAGCCGGGGCCGGCGGCGTCCGGCGGAGCGGACGTGCCCGCACCGGTCACGTCCCGCCGGCGGTGGCTGCGCCCGGTGGGGTACGCGGCCGTCGCCCTCGCCGTGCTGCCGCTCCTCCCCCGTCCGCTGCCGGCCCAGGCGGTGGAGCCGCCGCCGCACTTCATCACCGCCGGCGGGTGGCGGCCGTACGTGCCGGCGGGCCGGACCCTGGTGCCGGTGCCGATCCCCAGCAACGTGCACGGCCTGCCGACGCTGCGCTGGAGCGCGCTGACCGGGCAGGAGTTTCCCATCCCCGGCGGCTACTTCATCGGGCCGAACGAGGTCGGTGAGGGGGTGTTCGGGGCGCCGAACCGGCCGACCAGCAGCCTCGTCTACTCCACCATGGACGCTGGAGTGGTGCCGGTGCTCACCGATGAGAACCGCCGCCAGGCCGTCGAGGACCTGCGGTTCTGGCGGGCGTCGGTGGTGGTCCTCGGGGCGCACCCGCGTGAGGCGGTGCTGCGCGAGCTGGTCACCGGCCTGATCGGGCCACCGCAACGGGTCGACGACGTCTGGGTCTGGGACGTCCGCACGCTGGTGGGTTAGTCAGCAGCTGGTCAGCCGACCTGGCTCCGCACGTCCCACACCCAGCCACCGTCGACCGGTCGGCCCGGGCCGAGCAGATCGTCGACGGTCCGGCGGACCGGATCGCCGTGCGGCAGCCGACCGAGCACCACCAGCGCGGCCCGCCAGTGCCGCAGATCCTCCACGGCCTGCCGTCGATCGGCGTCGGTGAGCACCGGCGCCCTGCCGGTCTCGGCCACCCGACGCAGCAGCACGGCGGTGGGCCGGTCCGGCGCCCCCCACCGGGCCGCCGGATCGTCCGGGCCGCTCGGGCCGATGAAGTAGCCGCCGGGCGCGCGGAACGCCAGACCACTGCGGGCGGACCAGAGCATCACCGGGCTGAGCGCCGCACCGGTGACCGGGGGTACCGCGACGATGGTCCGCCCCTGCGGCACCAGCGGACGCCATCCGCCGTCGGCCACGAACGCCGGCACCGGCGCGACGGGCACCGCCCGGATCGGCGTCGGAACCAGGGGCAGCAGCGCGGCGGCCACGGCGCCGGTCCAGAGCAGCCGCACCGGCAGCCCCGGTGCGGCCGGTGGCCGGCGGGCCGCCCGGATCCGATCCAGGGACAGCGCCACCAGCACGCCCAGCACCGGTACGCAGACCAGCGCGAACCGGGCCGGCACCGCGAGGTCGAACAGCGGCAGTCCGGCGACCAGCCGGTACGGCAGGGGTATGCCGGTGGCCCTGCCGTCCACCCGCAGCTCGGTGCCGAGCGAGAGCAGGGCGAAGACCAGGCCGCAACCGGCCAGCCCACGGACCAGCGGTCGTCGCCACAGCCAGATCACGATGACCACGGCGAGCACCAGCAGACCGGGCCCGAAGAAGGAGTTCTCCTCGGTGGGATTCGGCGAGAGCAGGCCGGGCAGCAGGTCGTCGCCGAGCACGGTCTGCCGGGCCGACGCGGGAAACGACGCCGCGTCCAACTGGAAGCTGTGCGCCGCGAAGGCCATCCCCGAGTAGTGCTGCGGGCCGCGGAACTGGAACCACAGCGGGTACGCCAGCAGCACCGCCGCCACCACGGCCGCCACCGCGAGTCGGCCCAGCAGGGCCGGCGCGAGTCGCCGCGCCGCGGCCCGGTCGGCGAGGGCGTAGCCCAGCGCGAACACCCCGGCGGCGAGCGTCAGGAAGACCAGCAGTTCCTCACCGACAAAGACCTGCCAGGCGAGCAGCAGCCCGAGGCCGACGCCGGGCCGCCACACCCCGCCGGGACCGGGCCCGGGGCGGAACACCAGGGCGAGGATCGCCGGCACCAGGAACTGGGCGGCCATGTGCAGGTGCGCCCCGGCCTGGGCGATCATGCCCGGGGCGAAGCCGCAGACCAGCCCGCCGACCGCCGCCGCCGACCGGGCGCCGACCAGCCGACGGCGCAGCAGCGCGTACCACGCGGTGGCGGTGCCGGCCAGGCAGCAGACGACCGCCACACAGAACGCCGCCTGCGAGCCGAGCAGCAGGGTGACCGGGGTCAGCGGCACACCCAGGCCGAGCACCGAGGTGTTCGCCATCAGGTTGACCCCGTCCGGCGCGTTCAACGCGGTGCTGTAGAGCGGATTCTCCCCCTCGGTCACGGCGTGGGCCGCGTGGGCCAGCATCCACTCGAAGAGAACCTGGTCGCCCGCCTGGTGGAACAGCCGCCGCGGGTGGCTCCACTGCCCGCTGGTCAGCCCCACGGCCAGGGCCAGATAGCCGGCCACCACCAGCGCGTCCGGCAGCCACGCCGGTCGCGGTCGGTGTGGGGTCGCCGGGATCGTCGTCGCCGGGGACGCCGTCCCGGTCGTCATCACACCGAGCGGTCGGTCAGCGGTCGGACGTCCCACACCCAGACGTCCAGCTCCTGGCGGCCGGGACCGACCAGCTCCTCGACGGTACGCCGCAGCGGTTCGGCGTTCTGCTGCCGGACCGGCAGCACCAGGATCGCCGCCCGCCAGTGCCGCAGCTCGTCGGTGAAGCGGCGGCGCTGCCGGTCGTCCAGCGCGGGCGTACGGCCGGTGGTCGCCACCTCCTCCAGCACCTGACCCACCCCGCTGGGTCGGCCGCCGAACCGGCCCGGGTCACCGGTGTTGCCGTTGCGCGGGGCGAGGAAGTAACCGCCGGGGATCTTGAAGTCGAGGTTGGTGGCCGCCGCCCAGCGCATGCCGTTGGTGTTGCCCATGCTGGGCACCGGGATCGGCACCAGCGTCTGGTCCGGCGCGACGTACGCCCGCCAGCGGTCGGCGGTGATGAATGTCGGCACCGGCGGGCGGGAGACCATCGGCAGCGGCATCGGGGCGATCGGCAGCAGCGCGAACGCCAGACCGGCCACGGTCAGCTTCCGTACGGTGCGTCGATCGGCGGGGCGCAACGCCCAGGCCCGCTCGACGGCGAGCGCGAGCAGCAGACCGATCACCACGCTGGTGATCAGACCGAACCGGGTCGGCACCACGGCGTCCAGCAGTGGCAGGTGGACAAGCCACTGCCAGGGCCCGGTCACGAGTTCCCGGTCCCACCAGGAGACCCGTTCGCCGAGCGAGAGCACGGCGAAGAGAACGCCCGTCGCCGCGAGAGCGCGGACGATCCGGTTCCGTCGCAGCCAGACCACCACGCCGATGGCGAGCAGCGACAGGGTCCACCCGAAGAAGGCGTTCTCCTCCGAATAGTTCGGCGCCAGGTTGATGTTGGCCCGCTGGTTGCCGCCGAGGGTGGGTGAGCCGGGGGCGAAGAAGGCGGCGATGTCGTTGCCGTAGTCCTGGACCGCGTCGCTGAGCCCGTGGTACGCCATCGGCCCGGCGAACTGCACGTGCAGCGGGTACGCCAGCAGCGCCCCGGCCAGCAGCGCACAGGTCGCCAGACCGGCGGCCAGCGGTCGCCACGCCGCCCACCAGCGGGCCGGCTCCTGGGCGAGCACCGCCAGCAGGAACACCCCGCAGGCCATCGCCGTGAAGAGCAGGATCTCCTCGTTGATGAACGCCTGCGCGGTGACCAGCAGCGCCAGCAGCGCGCCGTCGCGTACCGGCCGGCGGGACCGGGTGAGCACCAGCACCCGCCACACGACGAACGGCAGCAGGAACTGACTGATGATGTTCGGGTGCCAACTGGCGTGCGAGAGCATGGCCGGGGAGAACCCGCAGAACCATCCGCCGACGGCCGCCGCGAGCGGGGTGCGCACCAGGTGCCGGGACAGCATGGCGTACCAGGCCAGCGCGGTGCCGGCGAGGCCGAGCGTCACCAGCACCACGAAGGACACCGCCGGCCCGAAGAGCACGGTCACCGGCACCATCGGGATGCCCAGCGCCAGCACCGCCGTGTTGGCCATCAGGTTGACGCCGTCGGGATAGTTGAACTGTTCGGTGTAGAACGGGTACTCGCCGTGCAGCACGACGCGTACCGAGTGCGCGAGGAAGAACTGCACCTGTGCGGGGTCGCCGGTGTAGAGCGACGCCGCCCGCCCGGCCGGGTCCAGCCAGATCCGGCTCGTCACCCACACGGCGGCGAGCAGGAACATCGCGCCGACGGCGAGGTCCTGCCGCCACCGGATCCACCGGCGCCGCCGTGTCCCGGCCGATGCCTCCACCGCGTCGTCCGTACCGGCCTGGTCCGTCCGGGCCTCGGCGGGCGCGGCGTCCGCGGGCGCGGCCTCGGCGGGCGCGGCGGTCGACGGGGTGGTTGGCGCGGCGGGGCCCGCGAGCGCGTGCTCGACGGTGGCGACGGAGCCCCTGGCCGACGTGGCGGAATCGGTGGGCCGCCCGGCCGGAGCGTGCTGGCCCGCTGCCAGGTCGGGGCCGGTCGCCGCCTCCGGGCGCGGCGCGGACAGGGCGCGGGACTCGGCAGGCGTCACAGTCGGCGGAGTCTACCCGAGCGCCGAAAAGGCACTTAAGCCCCGGTCGCGTCCATTGTGGTGGGTGTAGCGGCGGCCACTCGAGGCGTAGCGTCGGACATCTCGTACTATGGCGCTTTCCGACAGCGACTGCGAGGCGATCGGGGTGCGGATCAGGTGATGCCAGGCCGCCGGTTCGGCAGGACGTTCGCCGTCCTGTGTACTGCGCTGCTGGCCGGCACCGCGTGCGGTCCGGTCGCCGACCGCACGCCGCGGGACCTGCGGGTCGGCTACGACAGCCTGGACGGCTCGCTGGCGGTCTGGCCGCCCCGGGGCGACCTGGCCGCCGACACCACGGCGACGGCGGCGGTCAGCACCGCGGTACGCGACTGGCGGTCACCGGACGACGACCGGGCGCACCTGCCCTCGTCCGGCATCCTCTTCTCCGGCCTGATCGACGGCGCCCCGGTCGCCCTGGTCGCCGCCGACGTGCCCGGCGAGAGCGCCTCCTGGCTGCTGCAACTCACCCGCGACGGCGACCGGTACGCGGTCACCCGCGCCACCGAGTACACCGACCCCGGCTACCTGGTCTACTCCGACGTGCTGCCGGTGCAGACCCGCGGCGGCCGGCGCTACCTGGTCTCCGCCCGGGTGCAGACGCTGCTCGGGCCGCAGGGCCGGGCGCTGACCGTCGCCGACGGCCTCAGCGCGCCGGTCGCCGTGCCGTCCTGCACGGCGGTTCCGGTGACCGTCACCCTGCGGGCCACCGAGTCGCTGCCCCGGGGCCGGGCCGCCGACCGGCTGCTCGACCTGGGCACCGGCACCACCGATCCGCGCTATCCGCTGGTACGCGACGAGGCCGGCACCGGCCGCCGGGCGCTCACCGGCCTGGACACCTGCGTGCTGGCCGGTGATCGGGGCCCGTTCGGCAGCATTCCGCGCCGGATCGGCGATCGGGACGCGCCACGCTCGGTACCGACCTCCTGGCCGATGGCGAAGCTCTCGGTCCGCTCGCTCGGCGAGGTCGCCCTCGGCGGCGGCGAGGCTGCCGAGTTGCAGCAGCTCAGCTGGGACACCGACGCCGGTACGATGACCGCGGTGGTCTACCGCCCGGCGGACGGCGGCCCACCGGTGGTCTCTCCGGCCGACCGGGCGACGCCGTTGCAGACGTACCAACTGCCGGTGCCCGGCCAACCGCTGGTGGTGTTCAGTTGGCGGGCCACCCGGGACAGCTCACTGTCCGTTCCGCCGGGCACTCCGATGCTCGTCGAACGACCCGGCCTGGCGGTCGTTCCCGAACCGTCGCGCAGCCAGACCTTCAGCCTCACCGCCACCGACAAGACCCACTACCGCTCGGTCTCCCCGCGCTGATCGGGGGGTGGGCTGACGGGACGACGGGCGACCCCCCGAGAGGGAGCCGCCCGTCATCGGCGTACGAGTCTCGTCAGTTCTGTGCGGCCGCGTCGCTCGCGGTGAGGCGGTCCGGGGTGGCGTCCAGGCCGGAGATCCAGCCGGTGACGTCGCGGGCCACGTCCTGCGCGGTCAGGCGCAGGTCGGCGAGGATCTGGGCGCGGGTGCCGTGCGGGTGCCAGTCGGCCGGTACGCCCAGGTCCTTGAGCGGCACGCGGACGTCGGCGTCGCGCATCGCCTGGCCCAGCGCGTCGCCCACACCACCGACGCGGACGCCGTCCTCGACGCTGACCACGAGCCGGTGGCCGGCGGCCAGCTCGACCAGCTCGGCCGGGACCGGGCGGACCCACCGGGGGTCGACGACGGTGACCCCGTAGCCCTGCTCGGCGACCCGGGCGGCCACCTCCATGCCCAGCTGGCCGAACGAGCCGACCGCGACCAGCAGCACGTCGGTACGGGCCGACTCGGCCAGCACGTCGACCGGGCCGACCCGGCGCAGCGCCGGCAGGTCCGCGGCGACCGCACCGGTGGGGAAGCGCACCACGGTCGGGCCGTTGTCGACGGCCACCGCCTCGCGCAGCTCCTCACGCAGCGTGGCGGCGTCCCGGGGAGCGGCGATCCGCAGCCCGGGCACCACGCCAAAGACCGACATGTCCCAGATGCCGTAGTGGCTGGGGCCGTCCGGGCCGGTGATGCCGGCCCGGTCCAGCACGAAGGTCACCGGCAGCTTGTGCATCGCCACGTCCAGCAGAACCTGGTCGAAGGCACGGTTGAGGAAGGTGGCGTAGACCGCCACCACCGGGTGCAGGCCGCCCAGCGCCAGCCCGGCCGCCGAGGTGGCGGCGTGCTGCTCGGCGATGCCCACGTCGTACACCCGCTCGGGGTACTTGCGGGCGAGCTTGGCGATGCCGGTCGGCTCGGCCATCGCGGCGGTGATGCCCACCACGTCCGGCCGCTCGTCGGCGACGGCCAGCAGCTCGTCGGCGAAGACGTGGGTCCACTTCACCGAGGGGGCGGCCAGCAGCGCGCCGGTCTCCACGTCGAAGGCGCTGCTGGGACCGTGCAGGCAGTCCGCCTCGTCCTCCTCGGCCGGGCGGTAGCCGTAGCCCTTGCGGGTGACGGCGTGCACGATCACCGGGCCGCCGAAGTTCTTCGCCGACCGCAACGCCGACTCGACCGCCGCCACGTCGTGCCCGTCCACCGGGCCGACGTACTTGATGCCGAGGTCCTCGAACATGGCCTGCGGGGCGACCGCGTCCTTGATGCCCTTCTTGACGGCGTGCAGCACCTCGTACATCGGTCGGCCGACCAGCGGCGTGGAGCCGAGGGCGTCCTTCACCGTGTCGAGGACCCTCTCGTAGCCGGGGTTGAGTCGCAGCGAGGAGAGGTGGTCGGCCAGTCCGCCGATGGTCGGGGCGTACGAGCGACCGTTGTCGTTGACCACGATGACCAGCGGGTTGCCTGCGGTGGCGATGTTGTTCAGCGCCTCCCAGCACATGCCGCCGGTGAGCGCGCCGTCGCCGACCACGGCCACCACGCTGCGCGCCTCGCCCCGCAGGGCGTACGCCTTGGCCAGCCCGTCGGCGTAGGAGAGCGCGGTGGAGGCGTGCGAGTTCTCGATCAGGTCGTGTTCGCTCTCCGCCTGGCTGGGGTAGCCGGACAGGCCACCGCGCTGGCGCAGCTTGTCGAAGCCGGCCTGCCGACCGGTCACGATCTTGTGCACGTACGCCTGGTGGCCGGTGTCGAACAGGAGCCGGTCCCGGGGGGAGTCGAAGACGCGGTGCATGGCCAGCGTCAACTCGACCACACCGAGGTTGGGCCCGACGTGCCCGCCGGTGCGGGAGACCTTGGCGATCAGGAAGTCCCGGATCTCGGCGGCGAGGACGTCCAGTTCCTCGACGGACATCCGCTTGACGTCCTGCGGACCGCGCACCGTCCCCAGCAGCCGACCGTGGTTGGCCGTGTCCTCTTCAACGCTCATGACCGCAGAGTCTATCGGCCCTCCGGTACTCCGCAGCCTGGCCCGAGCCGGCGCGCCCGGCCCCGGCCACCGGCAGCCGGCTGAGCGCCTGGTCAGACCCCCGGTGAACCAGGTGTCACGACCGGCGACCGCACCGTGGTCGGGCCTGCTCAGGCCCGGATGCGCAGCCGGCGTGGCGGGGCGGCCGGGCTGCCGGGGTACGCCGGACCCGCGGGGGTCCACGAGCCGAGCACGGCGCCCCGGGTGGCGCCGGTCACCGACGAGATCGACCCGGGCAGGCCGTGCCAGGACAGCCAACCCAGCAGCGCGAAGGCGTACGCCTCCTTGGCCTGCGCGGGCACACCCAGCTCGTCGGAGCCCCGCAGCCGCCACCGGCCGGCACCCAGGGCGGCGAGCCGACCCAGCAGGGTGGGGTTGCGCACACCGCCACCGGCGGCGACCACCTCGGCCACCCGGTGCCGGTCGCACTCGGCGGCCACCACCCGAGCGGTCAGCTCCGTCAGCGTGGCCAGCAGGTCGTCCACCGGCACCGGCTCGCCGAGCGCGGCCAGCTGCCGATCGAGGTAGCCGGCTCCGAACAGCTCCTTGCCCGTAGACTTGGGCGGCGGCGCCGCGTAGTACGGCTCGGCCAGCAGCTCGGCGAGCAGGCCCGGGTGCACACGGCCGGCCGCCGCCCGTGCGCCGTCGAGGTCACACGGGCGGTCCAGGAAGCGCCGGGCCGCCGCGTCCAGCAGGGCGTTGGCCGGGCCCACGTCGTACCCGAGCACCGGCACCCCCGGCGCGACCACGGTGAGGTTGGCGATGCCGCCGAGGTTCAGCGCCGCGCGGGGCGCGGCGGCGCCGTCGGCCTCCCCCAGCAGCAACGCGTCGAACGCCGGCACCAGCGGCGCGCCCTGCCCGCCGGCGGCGATGTCCGCCGAGCGCAGGTCGCTGAGCACCGGTACGCCGACCCGGGCCGCCACCCGGGCGACCCCGCCCAGTTGCAGTGTGCCCCAAGCCACCCCGTCGGCGACCCAGTGGAAGACCGTCTGTCCGGGCGAGACCACCGCGTCGGCCCGCCCGCCGGCCAGCTGCACGCCAACGGCCGCCGCCTCGGCGAAGACCGCACCGAGGCGGTTGTCGAGCCGACAGACCGCCTCGATGGTGGTGGCCGCCGGCGGCAGCAGCGCGGCGATCTCGGCGCGTAGCCCCTCGTCGTAGTCCAGCCCCCGGTGGCCCAGCGGGCGCAGCCACAGGGTGTCGCCCTCGACGGTGAACTCCGCCGCCACCACGTCCACGCCGTCGTACGACGTCCCCGACATCAACCCGACGACAGTCATCGGGTCGAGGCAGCTAGCTCGCGTCGTGAGGTCGCTCATTGCGGCGGGAGCAGCAGCCCGACCAGCTCGACGTGCTGCGTCATCGGGAAGAGGTCGAAGCCGCGCAGTGCGCTCAGCCGCCAGCCGAGCTCGGTGAAGGTGCGCACGTCCCGGGCGAAGGCGGCCGGGTCGCAGGCCACGTACGCGATCGCGCGCGGACCGGCGGCGACCAGCGCACGGACCACCGGCGCGCCCGCCCCGGCGCGCGGGGGGTCGAGCACCACCACGTCGACCGGGCCGGTGATCCGTCGGCGGGCCAGCGCGGTCTCGACGCGGGCCGACACCACCTCGACCCGCGGCAGATCGGCCAGGTTCTCCCGGGCGGCGGCGACGCCCTGCGCCGCGGCCTCCACCAGGGTCACCCGTCCGGTCGCACCGACCCGGGCAGCCAACCCGGCGGCGAACAGCCCGGCACCGCCGTAGAGGTCCCACGCCACCTCACCGTCGCGCGGGTCGAGCAGCTCCAGCACGGCCGCGGACAGGGTGTCGGCCGCAGCCGGGTGCACCTGCCAGAAGGCGGACGCGGGCAGCGTCCAGTCCCGCCCGGCGGCCACCTCACGCACCACGGCCGGCCCGCTCACCGGGGCGGTCACCCCGTCACGGACCTCCGCGACGGTCACGTCCCCGCCGGTGCTGGCGACGGTCTCCACCGTCTCGGCCGCCGGCCAGGTCGCGCCGGTCGGGGTGAGCACCGGCAGCTGCTGGATGGCGGGGTGGGCGATGCGGCAGCGGTCGATCGGCACCACCTCGTGCGAGCGGTGCTTCAGCAGGCCGGCACGGTCTGCGGCGTCCACCGCGTAACGGACCCGGGAACGCCAGCCCAGCAGCCCGCCGGGCAGCGCCTCGACCCGCACGCCGAGCTGGTCCAGCTCGGCGTCGGTCAGCCCGCCGAGGCGGACCAACTGCTCCCGCACCACGGCGAGCTTCCAGGCGAGCTGCGCGTCCGGGGCGACGTGTTGCAGGTCACAGCCGCCGCAGGCACCCGGCTTGGCGTACGGGCAGGGCGGCTCGACCCGGTCCGCGGAGGCGTCCAGCACGGTCACCGCGTCGGCCCGGACGAACCCCCGGTGCACCTCGGTGACCTCGGCGATCACCCGCTCGCCGGGCAGCGCGTGCCGGACGAAGACCACCTGCCCGTCCACCCGGGCCACGCAGTGCCCGCCGGGGGCGACCGCGTCCACGGTCAGCTCGACCCGCTCCGCCTCGGCCAGCCCACGCTCCGGCGGCGGTGTCACGGCCCGTACGTCCGGCTCAGTCACGGCCGCTCCCGACCGGCCCGCTGTCGACCGGCCCGCTGTCGACCGGCGGCGCGGGGACCACCGCCGGTGGGGTGCCGCGCACAGCCGGTCGGGGCCCGCGCGCCGGCGTCCGGGACAGTGTGGCGTCCAACCGGTCCAGGTTCTTGTTGGCGGTCGAGGCGAGCTGCCACGGAACGCTGACCACCATCACCCCCGGCTCGAAGAGCAGACGACCCTTGAGGCGCAGCGCGCTCTGGTTGTGCAGCAGGTTCTCCCACCAGCGCCCCACCACGTACTCCGGAATGAAGACGGTGACCACGTCCCGGGGCGACTTGCGGCGGGTGGAGGCGACGAAGTCCAGGATCGGCCGGGTGATCTCCCGGTACGGCGAGTCGATCACGGTGAGCGGAATGGCCATGTCCCGCCGCTCCCAGCCGGCCTGCAGGTCCCGGGTGTCCTTGTCGTCCACGTTGACGGTCACCGCGGTCAGCGTGTCCGGGCGGGTGGCCCGGGCGTACGCGATGGCCCGCAGGGTCGGCTGGTGCAGCTTGCTGACCAGCACGATCGCGTGGTTGCGGGCGGGCAGCACGGCCCGACCCTCGTCCGGCGGGATCAACTCGGCGGCGACCCGGTCGTAGTGCCGGCGGATGGCCAGCATCAGCACGTAGATCACCGCCATCGCGGCGATCGCGATCCAGGCGCCGAGCAGGAACTTGGTGATCAGCACGATCACCAGCACCGTTCCGGTCAGGCCCATGCCGAACGTGTTGATGACCCGGGACCGGTGCATCCGGCGGCGGGCCTCCGGGTCCCGCTCGGTGCGCAGGTGCCGGTTCCAGTGCCGGATCATGCCGGCCTGGGAGACGGTGAACGAGACGAAGACCCCGACGATGTAGAGCTGGATGAGCCGGGTCACCTCGGCCTGGAAGCCGACGATCAGCACGATCGCGAAGACGGCGAGGGAGACGATGCCGTTGGAGAACGCCAGCCGGTCGCCCCGGGTGTGGAACTGCCGGGGCAGGTAGCGGTCCTGCGCGAGGATCGAGCCGAGCACCGGGAAGCCGTTGAAGGCGGTGTTCGCGGCCAGGAAGAGGATCAGGGCGGTCACCCCGGCCAGCACGTAGAGCAGGATCGACCCGGAGCCGAAGACCGTCTCGCCGAGCTGGGTCGTGACGGTCTTCTGCACGTACCCCTCGGGGCCGGAGACGATCTGGAGCGCCGGATCCTCGACGAACTGCAGGTGGGTCAGCCGGGCCAGCCAGATGATCCCCACCAGCATGCTCACCGAGATGGTGCCGAGCAGCAGCAGGGTGGTGGCGGCGTTGCGACTCTTCGGCGCCTTGAACGCCGGCACCCCGTTGGAGATCGCCTCGACGCCGGTGAGCGCCGCGGCGCCCGAGCTGAACGTTCGCAGCAGCAGGAAGACCAACGCGAAACCGGTCACGCTGTGCTCGGCCTGGATCACCAGGTCGGCGCTCGGCGCGCGGAGGTCGTCGCCCAGTACGAAGACTCGGAACAGCCCGGTGAGCAGCATCCCGAGCATCACGATCACGAAGCCGTAGGTGGGGATGGCGAACGCCGTGCCCGACTCGCGCAGCCCGCGCAGGTTGACCGCGGTCAGCAGCACCACCGCGAACACCGCGATCAGGACCTTGTGGGTGGCCACGAACGGCACCACCGAGCCGAGGTTGGCCACGCCGGAGGAGACCGACACCGCCACCGTGAGCACGTAGTCGACCAGCAGGGCACTTGCCACGCCCACGCCGAACTTCGGGCCCAGGTTGACCGTGGCGACCTCGTAGTCGCCGCCACCGGAGGGGTAGGCGTGCACGTTCTGCCGGTAGCTGGCCACCACCGTCAACATCACCACGACCACGGCCAGCGCGATCCACGGGGAGAACAGGAACGCCGAGGCTCCGGCGATGGAGAGGGTCAGGAGGATCTCGTCGGGCGCGTACGCGACGCTGGACAGCGCGTCGGAGGCGAACACGGGCAGCGCGATGCGCTTCGGCAACAGGGTGTGCTGCAGCCGGTCGGACCGGAACGGTCGACCGAGGAGGAGTCGCTTCAGCAGCGAGGTGGGACTGGCCACGAACGCCAAGGGTACGACCACCACGGCGCGGGTGCGGGGGTGGGCGATCACTGCCGGCCGGGGCGACGGGGTACGGTCGGTCCCCGCTGTCGACCCGGACGTGGCAGGCTCGCACTCGGAAGGCCACCGCGGGCGAAGCGGTACGCACCTTGGGAGGGACAGCGTGCACGTCGTGATCATGGGGTGTGGCCGGGTCGGGTCGACCCTCGCCCACAGCCTGGAGTCCCGGGGGCACTCGGTGGCGGTGATCGACCAGGACGCCGACGCGTTCCGCCGGCTCGGCCCCGACTTCGCCGGCATCACGGTGACCGGGGCCGGTTTTGACGGCGATGTGCTGCGGCAGGCCGGGATCGAGCGGGCGGACGCCTTCGCGGCCGTCTCCAGCGGCGACAACTCCAACATCATCTCCGCCCGACTCGCCCGGGAGACGTTCGGTGTGTCCCGGGTCGCGGCACGCATCTACGACCAGCGCCGCGCGCAGGTCTACGAGCGGCTGGGCATTCCCACCGTCGCGACGGTGCGCTGGACGGCCGACCGGATGATGCGACACCTGGTGCCGGAGGGCAACGTGGAGATCTTCCGCGACCCCACGAGCACCGTGTCGATCGTCGAGGTCCCGGTGCACAAGGACTGGATCGGCCGACCGGTGCGCGCGCTGGAGGATTCGACCGGGGCGCGGGTGGCCTACCTGATCCGCTTCGGCATCGGCACCCTGCCCACCGCCTCCAGCGTCGTACAGGAGGGTGACCAGGTGTTCATGCTGGTCAGCGACGACATCGTGGCGACGGTCACGTCGGTGGCGGCGACGCCGCCGGAAGGGGGGCACTGAGCCATGCGGATCGCCATCGCGGGCGCCGGCAACGTGGGCCGCTCGATCGCCCAGGAGCTGATCGAGAACGGCCACCAGGTGATGCTCATCGAGCGCCAGCCGAAGATGCTGCGCCCGGAGCGGGTGCCGGCCGCCGAGTGGGTGCTCGCCGACGCCTGCGAGCTGGCCAGCCTGGAGGAGGCCAACGTCGCCGGCTGCGACGTGGTCGTCGCGGCGACCGGCGACGACAAGGTCAACCTGGTGGTGTCACTGCTGGCCAAGACCGAGTTCGCGGTGCCCCGCGTGGTCGCCCGGGTCAACCGGGCCGAGAACGAGTGGCTGTTCACCGAGCAGTGGGGCGTGGACGTCGCGGTGAGCAAGCCGCGGGTGATGGCCGCGCTGGTCGAGGAGGCGGTCACCGTCGGCGACCTGGTCCGGTTGATGACCTTCCGGCAGGGTGAGGCGAACCTGGTCGAGATCACGCTGCCGCCGACCGCGCCGTACGTCGGCCAACCGATCCACGCCGTGCCGCTGCCCCGCGACTCGGCTCTCGTGGCGATCCTGCGTGGCAAGCGGGTTCTGGTGCCCAGCCCGGACGACCCGATCGAGGCCGGCGACGAACTGATCTTCGTCTGCACCGCCGAGGTGGAGGACCAGGTACGCGCGGTGATCCTCGGCCCGGACAGCGTCGAACGGACCCGCGGCTCGCGCTGAGACCCGGCGGGGCGCTCAGGCGCCGGGCAGCGGGGTGGGTTGCGACTCCCGGGTGACCCGGCGCACCGTCCAGACCGTGATCAGCAGCAGCAGCGCGTACGGCGGGTAGCCCAGCGCCAGCCGGGCCACGCCCAGCGCGGTGTCCTGGTGGGCCAGGTACAGCCCGGCCTGCACGCCCACCTTGGCCAACCAGACCACGCCCCAGAGCACGGTCAGCTGGGTGAAGGTGCGCACCAGCTTCGGGTCGTCCCGCCACTGGGCGCGGCCCTTGGCCACCAACACCGACCAGATCCAGCCGACCAGCGGCTGCCGGATGGCCGCCGAGATCAGCAGGGCGATGCCGTAGCCGATGCCGTAGAGGATGCCGGGTAGGTAGAAGTCCCGCTCGTCGCCGGTACGCCACGCGATGGCGGCACCGATGCCGACGCCGAAGAGCCCGTTCATGGCGTGCCGGATCGGCCGGCGCTGGGCCAACCGCAGCCCGGCGATCAGCAGTGCGACGGCCACCGAGGCGATCACCGCCGGCCGCAGCTCACCGATGACGTTGGCGATCACGAAGACCACCACCGGGATGCTGGACTCCACCAGCCCCCGCCAACCGCCGAGCTGGTCGGCCATCTGCTCGGCGATCGTCGGCAGTTGCTCGTCGTCTCCGGAGCCGGTCTCCGGCTGCGCCGCCCGGTCCTGTCCCGTCGTCATCGCCGGCCTTTCGTCCGCAGCGCCGTCACTTCGGCGAGTCCAGCTCGTAGTACGGGTTGTAGATGACCTTGCGGTCGTCGCGCATCGCCACCCGGCCGCGCGCCGTCAGGTGCCGCCCCGGCTCGATCCCGGCGATGTGCCGCCGACCCAGCCAGACCAGGGTGACCACGTCCGTGCCGTCGTACAGGTCGGCCTCGAGGGTGGGCAGGTTGGTCCGCGGCGTGTAGACCACCGTGCGCAGCCGCCCGGCGACCGAGACCACCTGGCCCCGCGAGCACTGCTGGGCCGGGACACCGCCGCACTCGGCGCTCTCCCGACGTAGCTCCTGCGCGTCGATCTCGGCCTCGCTGGCGGTGAACCGCTCCAGGAACCGCCGCAGCGACACCCGGCTCTCGTCGGTCGTCATGACCTCCGCGTCACCCTCTCCACGCCCACCGGCCTCGGCCACCCCGGCGACGCCGGAACCGTGCCGCCAGCGTACGCCGACGGGGCCGATTCCGGCGCGCCGGTGCGCCCGGGTCAGACCTGGCGCGGTTGGGCGGCGGACGCGTCCCCGGCCTCGGCAGCGGCCTGGTCGGCGACCTCCTTGGGCAGCCTCAGCGGCAGCGGCTCCCGGACCGGCTTGGCCTCCTGACCCCGGTCGACCACCAGACCGTCCAGGCACTCGGCCAGCGGCCCGGCGCTGGTCGGGTCGGTGGCCACCGGCCCCTGGAACACGCCGCGAACCATCCAGCGCGGCCCGTCGACGCCGACGAACCGCAGATTCGTCGGGCCGTCCTGGGTACGCACCTGGGCGTGCAGCTCGGGGCCGTACTCGCCGTCGACCTCCTGCGCGGTGGCACCGTCGCTGAGCAGCGACTGGCGGATCTCGTCGCGCACCTCGTCCCAGATGCCCTCGGAGCGGGGGGCGGCGAAGACGCCGAGCTGCAGCGCGTTCTCGCCGTGCACCAGCACCACCTGCTGGACAACGCCCTGCGGGTCGGCCTGCACCCGCACCTCCACCTCGGCGATCGCCGGGATGTGCAGGCTGCCCAGGTCGAGCCGCTGCACGTCGTCGTTGACCTCGGAGATGTCGTACGGGCCGCGTTCCAGCGCGGGCGTCGACTCCTCGACGCTGGTGCCGCCGACCTCGGTGGGCCGCTCGTCACGGGCCTGCCGTCCGGCGTCGGCCCGCTTCCGGGAGAAGATCACTGCGCCCACCCTCCGCTGTTCACACTCACCCTGCCACCTCTTCCGTCCACCCTCGGCCCGACTCGCCCCGCCGCTGCTCGACCCGGTCCTGGCCCGTCGGCGACGGCACCAGTCCGGCGTGTCCGCCGGTGGAGCCGTGCCCGCCGGTTCCACGGTGGGACCCGGGCAGCTCGACCACCGGTTCGAACCGGGCCCGTGCGACCCGCTGGACGACGAGCTGCGCGATCCGGTCGCCACGGGAGATCATCGCCGGCTTCTCCCGATCATGGTTGATCAGGTTGACCAGAATCTCACCCCGGTAGCCGGCGTCGACCGTACCGGGCGCGTTGAGCACCGTCACGCCGAGCCTGGCCGCCAGACCGGAGCGGGGATGGACCAGTCCCACGTACCCCTCCGGCAGCGCGATGGCCACGCCGGTGGGCACCAGGGCCCGGCCGCCGGGCGGCAGCTCCACGTCCGCGGCCGCCACCAGGTCGGCCCCGGCGTCGCCGGGATGGGAGTACGCGGGCAGCGGCAGCTCGGCATCGAGCAGGCGTACGGGCACGGGTACGACGTCCGTCACAGGTCCCCTCTTCCGTCCGGTTGCATCGGGGTGACCCTGCCATCCTGCCGGTTGCCCGGGCCGCCGTGCGCCGTACCCTCGCAGGAGTGAGCATGTCGCCCTCCCCGTCCGCCGGTCAGCCGCCGGTCGCGGCGCGCCCGGCGTACGCCGAACGGCTGAATCTGCCCTGGTGGTTGTGGCTGGCCGGGTTGGTGGCCGCCGCGCTGCTGGCCGTCGAGATCTGGATGGGCGCCTCCGGCGTCCGCGCCTGGCTGCCGTTCGCGGTGCTGCTGCCGCTCACCGCGGCCGGGTTGTGGTGGCTCGGCCGGATCCGTGTCGCGGTCGCCGAGGTCGAGTTGCGGGTGGACGACGCCCGGGTGCCGGCGCGGTTCGTGGCCGACGTGGTGCCACTGGACGCGGCCGGCCGCCGCGAGGTGCTCGGGGTGGGCGCGCACCCGCTCGCCTTCGTGGTGCAGCGGCCGTGGATCGGCGGCGCCGTGCAGGTGGTGCTCGACGACCCGGCCGATCCGACTCCGTTCTGGGTGGTGAGCACCAGGCATCCGGTCGAGCTGGCCGAGGCGCTACTGGCCGCCCGGGACGCCCCACCGCTCGCCGACCGTACGGCCGGCGAGCGAGGCTGAACCGCGGCCGCCTCAGGTGCCGGTCGGTGGGCCGGGTAGGGCCGGCGGGGGCGCCGGCCGGGCGATTCCGCGCCGGCGCAGGTCCACCTGGAGCTGGTCGGCCATCGACCGGGTGGCCCGGCGGTTGAGGAAGCTGGCCACCGCCGCGCCGGTGAGGAACGGCCCGAGCGTGGTGAGGTTGCGCCCGAAGCGCCGCAGGAGGGTGTCCCGCAGCTCCTTGCGGGCGGCCGTGCCGAGCACCGCGCCCACCCCCACACCGGGCACCATCGGGTTGATTCCGCGCTGGGTGGCCCAGGAGTGCATCAGGGCGACAGCTCGTTGGCTGCCCCCGGGCGGCAGCTCCACGCCGTGCACCTCGTGCAACTCGCCGATCAGCTTGAGCTCCACGGCCACCACGGCGACCGTCTCGGCGGCGAGCAGCACCGGTGCCGAGAGCAGGGTGGGTGCGACCGTCCATTCGACGGCGGCGACTCCCCCGCCGGCCGCGCCGATCCCGGCGGTGGTCCGGGCCGCATTGCGGATCAACCGCTCGGCCAGGGCGTCGTCGTCCAGCCCGGGGAAGTGTCCGCGCAGGGTGGCGAGGTCCCGTACCGGCACGTGCGGAGCGATCTCGGCGACGGTGTCGACCATCCAGCGGACGGCGGCGCGCGGCTTGAACAGGTCGGCGAGCCCACGGACGCGGGCCTGCCCGACCAGACGGGTGAGCAGTTGACGACGGCGGGCCGGCTCGATGTCGTCCGCGGTCAACGCCGCGACGGTGGCACCGAGCTCGTCCGCGCCGCCGCCGGTGGTGTCGCCTCGTTCGCTCATGGATCGGACCTCCCGGTGCTGTGGCTACCCGCTACGAGTCAAGCAGGTACCCACCCGTGCCGCATGGCTACACCGGCAGCGGCGGCCCCGATCAGGAGGCCGCCGCTGGTGTCGCGAGTGTCAGACGCACTCGCGGCAGATCAGCTCGCCGTTACGCTCGACCGCCAGCTGGCTGCGGTGGTGCACCAGGAAGCAGCGGGCGCACCGGAACTCGTCCTGCTGCATCGGTAGTACCTTGACCGTGAGCTCCTCGTCGGCCAGATCGGCACCGGGCAGCTCAAAGCTCTCGGCCACCTCGGCCTCGTCGACATCCACCGCGGCCGACTGTGAGTCGACGCGCCGGGCCTTGAGCTCTTCCAGGCTGTCCTCGCCGAGGTCGACCTCGTCGCGACGCGGGGCGTCGTAGTCGGTGGCCATCGGTTTTCACTCTCCCATATCGATGTTGTCGCTTCCGGTTGTAACGCCGGACGACGCTGTTTCGGTTCCGTTGGCCGGCCACCACTTGTGTCGGGCACCCGACCCGGGGACCGAACGGGTCGAGACCGCTGGGGCGACTCCCCTGCGAGCGCGGAACCTTACCCCCAGTTGGGCGAGGCATGTATACCGCCCTCGCGGCTGAGATGTACGCCCCCGCACGCGAAGTTGTTCCCAATGTGACTCAGGCGACACGAAGATAGGGGTAGTAGTACCCGGTTCGCGGTCGGCGCGCCGGCATGTCGGGCTGTTTCCACGCGACGGCCGGACAACCGTTAACCTCAGCGGCGTATTCGACGGCCGGCGGTCCGCGCGACCGCTGCCACCAACCTCTGGTCCGGGAGCGCAGATGAGTTTTGCGCGAGTGCGAGCACTCGTCGTCGTCGGCCTGCTGGCGGTGCTGGCCCTGACCTTCGTCGTCCTCGCGATGGTCCGCGACACCCAGGGCGACACGGGCACCGCCAAGGGCTGCCCGGACGGCTGGCCGTTGGCCGACGTCACCCTGCACGAGACCAAGGACGTCAAGATCAACGTCCTGAACGCGACCGACGAGGCCGGCCGGGCCGGCAGCGTCGCCGACGACTTCCGTAACCGGAAGTTCCAGGTCGTGAAGGTCGGCAACGCCAAGGCGATCGACGACGTGGCCGTGCTGCGGTACGGGCCCAAGGGCGTCGGCTCGGCCCACCTGCTGCGCGCGTACTTCCTCAACGAGGCCAAACCCGACTACGACCCCAAGCGCACCGACGACACCGTGGACGTCGTGCTGGGCAGCGCCTTCCAACAGCTGGCCACCACGACCGAGGTCAACCAGTCCCTCGGCGACCTGGGCGCGCCGCAGGCACCCAAGGGCACCTGCCCGGCCCCGGTCAAGAAGTGACCGGCGCGAGCTGACTCATCCCGCCTCCTCGTCGGAGCGCCGGTCAGGGGCCACCGGCCGCGTCCAGGGCGGCCAGCCGGTCATGCAGCGGCGCGAAGAGCGCGGGCGGGGCCGCGATCACCAGGTCCGGGCCGGCCGCGTCGCCGCCCAGGCCGGCGACCCGCGCGCCCGCCTCGGCCGCCACCAGCCCTCCGGCGGCCAGGTCCCAGGCGGCCAGACCCTTCTCGAAGTACGCGTCCAACCGCCCCTCCGCGACCAGGCAGAGGTCCAGCGCGGCGGCACCGAGCCGCCGGATGTCCCGCACGTGTGCGATCAGCCCGGCGACCACCCGCGCCTGGTGCGCCCGGCGGCGGGCGTCGTAGCCGAAGCCGGTGCCGACCAGCGCCTGCCCCAGGTCGGTCTCAGCGGAGCAGCGCAACCGGACACCGTCGCGCCAGGCGCCACCGCCGGCCGTGGCGGTCCACTCCTCGCCGGTGCTCAGATTGCGCACCACGCCGGCGACCGCCACCCCGTCCACCTCGGCGGCGAGCGACACCGCGCTGTACGGCAACCCGTACAGGTAGTTGACGGTGCCGTCGATCGGGTCGACGATCCACCGCACGCCGCCCGGCCCGACCGACCCGGTGTCCCCCGCGCCGTACTCCTCGCCGAGCACGGCGTCGCCGGGCCGCAGCCGGTGCAGCGCGTCGAGCACCTGCCGTTCGACCGCGCGGTCCGCGGCGGTGACCACGTCGGTCACCGTGCTCTTGGTCGCCGCCACCGAGACGCCCTCGACCCGCATCCGGTACGCCGTGGCCGCGGCGTCCCGCGCCACGTCCACCGCGATCGCCAACAGTTCGTGCGGTACCGGCACCGATCGGTCCATCCCAGGTCCCCTTCCCGCACGACCGGGGTGTTCCGGGCCACGCGCGAGTATCATCCTTACAAAGTCCACATCTGCGCCGAATTGGCGGCCCCCAACCGCCGTTCCGCCGTGCGGCGCAGGATGATCGCCGCAGACGGCGTTACAATTCACCCCTGCGCCCACGCGCCACGGACCGCCGACCACCGGCCGGCCCGGGACACGGGGGTCCCTCAACACATCGCCCGGCCTGTTGCCCCACGCTGTGCCGGACGACCCGGCCGTACCCGCTCTTCGCCTCCGGAAGGTCATTCGTGACAGAACCCCGCCAGACCGGCGCCGACGTTCGCTCGCTCACCGACACCCTGATCGCCCACGCGCAGAGCGCCGGTGGTCAGCTCACGTCGGCCCAGCTCGCGCGCACCGTCGAGTCCGCCGAGGTGACTCCGGCGCAGGCCAAGAAGATCCTGCGGGCACTCTCCGAGGCGGGAGTGACCGTGGTGGTGGACGGCTCGGCGAGCACCCGCCGCCGGGTCGCCGCGGCCCGCTCGACCACGCCGGCGTCCCGGGCCACCACCGCCAAGACCACCAAGAAGGCCGCCGCGCCGGCGCCGAAGCAGGCACCCGCCTCCGACGAGGGGCCGTCGACGCCGGCTCCCCGGAAGGTGGCAGCCCGCAAGGTCACCGGCAGCACCGCCGAGGTCGCCGCCGCGGCGGCGACGCCGCCGCCGGCGACCAGGTCTACCCGGGCCACCAAGGCGACGGTCGCCGCGGCCGCTGGTGCCAAGTCGGCCAAGGGCGCGGGCGCCGAGGGTGAGATCGACCCGGAGGAACTCGCCGCCACCATCGAGGACGTGGTGGTCGAGGAGCCGGCTGAGCTGGCCCAGGCCGCCGAGACCGACGCCGCCGCCTCGGCCACCGACAACGACTTCGAATGGGACGACGAGGAGTCCGAGGCGCTCAAGCAGGCGCGACGCGACGCCGAGCTGACCGCCTCCGCCGACTCGGTCCGGGCCTACCTGAAGCAGATCGGCAAGGTCCCGCTGCTCAACGCCGAGCAGGAGGTGGAGCTCGCCAAGCGGATCGAGGCCGGGCTCTACGCCGCCGAGCGGCTGCGCGCGGCCGACGAGGGCGAGGAGAAGCTGAGCCGGGAGATGGTCCGCGACCTGGGCTGGATCTCCCGTGACGGCGAGCGCGCCAAGAACCACCTACTGGAGGCGAACCTCCGTCTGGTGGTCTCGCTGGCCAAGCGGTACACGGGGCGCGGCATGGCCTTCCTCGACCTGATCCAGGAGGGCAATCTCGGCCTGATCCGCGCGGTGGAGAAGTTCGACTACACCAAGGGCTACAAGTTCTCCACATACGCCACCTGGTGGATCCGGCAGGCGATCACCCGCGCGATGGCCGACCAGGCCCGCACCATCCGCATCCCGGTGCACATGGTCGAGGTCATCAACAAGCTCGGTCGCATACAGCGCGAGCTGCTCCAGGACCTGGGCCGCGAGCCCACGCCGGAGGAGCTGGCCAAGGAGATGGACATCACACCCGAGAAGGTGCTGGAGATCCAGCAGTACGCCCGGGAGCCCATCTCGCTGGACCAGACCATCGGTGACGAGGGCGACAGCCAGCTCGGTGACTTCATCGAGGATTCCGAGGCCGTGGTCGCGGTCGACGCCGTCTCGTTCTCGCTCCTGCAGGACCAGCTCCAGCAGGTGCTGCAGACGCTCTCCGAGCGTGAGGCGGGCGTGGTACGCCTGCGCTTCGGCCTGACCGACGGCCAGCCGAGGACGCTGGACGAGATCGGCCAGGTCTACGGGGTGACCCGGGAGCGGATCCGGCAGATCGAGTCCAAGACGATGTCCAAGCTGCGTCACCCGTCCCGGTCGCAGGTCCTCCGGGATTACCTGGACTGAGCGGGTTTCGTCAACCGAACGTGTCGTTTTGACCACTTGGCGTGCAACGCCAGATGGTGATCGTCCGGATGCACGAATGTGATCGTTGACGTGGCACCCTGGGTGCACGGCACACTGTCCCTGCCATGTGTGACCTCGGTCCCCCGCGGGCACACAGGGAAGGCACTGCCCGGCAAGGGTGTTGCACGATAGGTGAGCAACGACCGAAGAGATTGTTCATCGGTGACGACCAGAGGAGGAAGGCGATGACCCCGACCCTCACGCCGCCGCCCGCAACGGTGGCGCCCCCAGCCGCCGATGAACGGTGCGACCGCTGCAATGCTGCCGGCAAGCTCCGGATCACTCTGGCGGGTGGGAGCGAGTTGGTGTTCTGTGGGCACCACGCGAACAAGTACGCGGAGGATCTCGTGAAGATCACCGTCCGGTTCGCAACGGACCCCGAGTTCAGCTGGCGTGGCGCCGAACTGATGGAGAACTGAATCCGCAACCCGACATAGCCGACCGGAGACACCTGAGGGTGTCTCCGGTCGGCTTTTCTCTAACCACCAGCCCTCGCCCGCGCCCCGAGCCCCACGGGGTAAGAAGCCAGGTGCCAGGCTGGCTCGGGGCGCAAAGGGCCGCACGGGCGCGGCCAAGCTGCATGGGACAGGCGGTGCGGGTGGTGGGGGTGGGGTTAGAGGGTCTGCACGGTGGCGATGCGTTCCTCTAACTGCTCGATGGTGGCCTGGGCACTGGGCGGTCCGCCGCAGAGGCGGCGGAGCTCCGCATGGATCTTGCCGTGGGGCTGGTTGGTGCGGTGATGCCTGGCGGCCACCAGGGCGTTCAGCTGGCGCCGGAGCGCCACGCGGCGCTGGGCGGCGCTCATGGGTGCCGGCGGCGCCGCCGCGGGCGCAGAAGCCGGCTGAGCGCCCCGCTCGGCGGTACGGCGGCGCTGGGCGGCGAGCTGCTCGGTCTGGCGCTTGGTCAGCAGCAGCGAGACCTGGTCCGCGGTGAGCAGACCGGGCAGGCCGAGGTATTCCTCCTCCTCGGGGGTGCCGGCCTGGGCGGCAGTGCCGAAGGACGCGCCGTCGAAGATCACCTGGTCCAGCTCGGCGGTGGCCGAGAGTGCGGCGAACCGCTTCTCCAGTTCCCCGCTGGCCTGGTCGTCGCGCTGGGCACGTTCCAGCAGATCGTCGTCTAGACCGTCGGATTCCTTGGGTTTGCCGAGCACGTGGTCCCGCTCGGTCTCCATCTCGCTGGCCAGCCCGAGCAGGTGCGGCACGCTGGGCAGGAAGACCGACGCGGTCTCCCCGGGCAGGCGTGCGCGGACGAACCGGCCGATCGCCTGGGCGAAGTAGAGCGGAGTGCTGGCGCTGGTGGCGTAGACCCCGACGGCGAGCCGTGGGATGTCGACGCCCTCGGACACCATCCGCACCGCGACCAGCCACCGCTGGTCGGACGCCGCGAACGTCGCGATCCGCGCGGAGGCACCCTGGTCGTCGGAGAGCACCACGGCGGCCTTCTCGCCGCTCACCTGCTCGATCAGCTTGGCGTACGAGCGGGCGGTCTGCTGGTCGGTCGCGATGATCAGCCCACCGGCGTCGGCCATTCCGGCGTTGCGCAGCACGGTGAGCCGGGCGTCGGCGGCCCGCAGCACCTGTGGCATCCAGTCGCCGGCCGGGTCCAGTGCGGTACGCCACGCCTGCGCCACCAGGTCCTGGGTCATCGGCTCGCCGAGCCGGGCCGCCAACTCCTCCCCCGCGTTGGTCCGCCAGCGGGTCTCACCGGAGTACGCCAGAAAGAGCACCGGCCGGACGACCCCGTCGCGCAGCGCGTCGGAGTAGCCGTACACCGAGTCGGCGCGGGACCGCAGCAGCCCGTCGCCGCCGCGCTCGTAGCTGACGAACGGGATCGGGTTGTCGTCGGAGCGGAACGGCGTGCCGGTGAGCATGAGTCGGCGTACGGCGGGCTCGAAGGATGCCTTCACCCCGTCGCCCCAGGACCGGGAGTCGCCGGCGTGGTGGATCTCGTCGAGGATGACCAGGGTGCGTCGGGTCATGGTGCGCCGCCGGTGCACCTGCGGGGCCATCCCCACCTGCGCGTAGGTGACCACCGCACCGTGGAAGTCGGCCGCCGAGTGCAGGTCGGCGTTGCGGAACGCGGCGTCCAGCTGGATACCCACCCGGGCTGCGGCGTCCGCCCACTGGTTCTTGAGGTGCTCGGTCGGGGCGACCACGGTGACCGCCTCGACGGTGCCGTCGCCGAGCAGCTCGGCCGCGATCCGCAGCGCGAAGGTGGTCTTTCCGGCGCCCGGCGTGGCGACGGCGGTGAAGTCGTCGGTGCGCCGGCGCAGGTACTCCACCAGGGCCTTGCGCTGCCAGGCACGTAGAGCCGGGAACGTCTCGAGCACCGGCGTCCGGGCTGCCACGCGAAGCTCCTCTCCGACCGCCCGAGGGCGGATCCGGGGCGAGGGCCACGAGTACCGCCGCCCATGAAAACGCCTCCGCGCAGAAACTGCCGCGAAGGCCGACTCAGCATAACCAGCGCGGGCCTCCCGGCCCAGGCGACGCCACGCTGGTCACATCCGCCACCTCCGCCAGCCCCGCCGGGCGGCCCGTCGCGACGCCTCACCACTCCCGGTCGGTACGCGGATCCGCCCCGCTGGTGCGCGGCGGGCGCAGCGTCGCGACAGGGGCGGACCAGCGCCGGCGCAGCGCGACCAGGCGCAGCCCGAAGACCAGTACGGCGGCGGCGGTGAGCGGGGCGGGCCCGGTCTGCCCGGTGATGTACAGCAGTGCCACCGTGACCGATCCGGCCAGCGCGGCCACGGCGTAGATCTCCCGGCGCAGCACCACCGGAATCTCGCCGGTGAGCAGGTCACGGCCGAGGCCGCCGCCGATCGCGGTGAGCATGCCGATCAGGCAGGCGCCGACGGCGGGCACCCGGGCGTCGAGCGCCTTGAGCGTGCCGGTCACGGTGAACAGGCCGAGGCCCGCCGCGTCCAGCACCAGCACCGTGGTGCGCAGCCGGGCCAGCTGCGGGTGCAGCCAGAAGACAGCGAGGGCGGTGATCGCGGCGGTGGTCGCGTACCGCCAGTCGGCGAAGGCCAGCGGTGGCACCTCGTCGATGACCAGGTCCCGGAAGATGCCGCCACCGAGGGCGGCCACGAAGCCGACGAACGCGACACCGAACAGGTCGAGCCGTTTGGCCACCGCCGCCGACGCCCCGGAGGCCGCGAACACCGCCACCCCGGTCAGGTCGGCGAGGAGCAGGGCGGTGGAGGTGGTCACCGCCGCAGGCTACGTCGCCGGCCGGGATGCCGGCCGCCGTTCACTCCCGGTACGAGTCGTAGATCTCCTTGCACTTGGGGCAGACCGGCGAACCCGGCTTTGCCGCCTTGGTGACCGGGAAGGTCTCTCCGCAGAGCGCGACGACGTAGGTGCCCATGACGGCACTCTCGGCGATCTTCTCCTTGCGGACGTAGTGGAACATCTCGGGACCGGTGTCGGCGTCCTTCAGCTCTGGACGCTCGAGAACCTCTGTGCTCACGTCTGCACCTCCAACCGTCAAGTTTGGCAGGTCATCACGGCCGGGTCCACTTGAGGCCGGCCGGAGCACGACCCCGTACCGTGCCCGGTGTGACTGACTTTCGCATCAGCTACGGCACCGAGGTGGCCGACGCCCTGCACGGCGGCCGGCCCGTCGTCGCCCTGGAGAGCACCATCGTCTCGCACGGTCTGCCCCGCCCGGAGAACTTGCGCGTGGCCCGGGAGATCGAACAGACGGTCCGGGACGCCGGGGCGGTGCCGGCGACCATCGGCATGATCGGCGGCGAGCTGGTGGTCGGCCTGGACGACGCGCAGCTGACCCGGTTGGCCACCGTCGATGGTGTGACAAAGCTCTCCGTACGCGACCTGGCGGTAGCAGCGGCGACCGGCGCGGACGGCGCCACGACCGTGGCCGCGACCAGCGCGGTGGCCGCGGCAGCCGGCATCGGCGTGTTCGCCACCGGCGGTCTGGGCGGGGTGCACCGGGAGGCCGTGCACACCTTCGACGAGTCAGCCGACCTCGTCACCCTGGCCCGGACCCCGATCGCGGTGGTCTGCGCCGGGGTCAAGTCGATCCTCGACGTGGGCGCGACCCTGGAGCGGCTGGAGACCCTGGGGGTCGCCGTGGTCGGCTACCGCACCCGCCGCTTCCCCGGCTTCTATCTCACCGACGGCGGCTTCGACCTGGACTGGTCGCTGGATTCGCCGGAGCAGGTGGCCGCCGTGCTCGACGCCCGTGACCAGCAGGCCGTGCACGCCGGCGGCCTGATCGTCGCCAACCCGTTGCCGATCGACGAGCAGCTCGATCCGGAGCTGCACGACCGGACCCTCGCCGAGGGCCTGGCCCGACTGGACCGGGACGGGGTGACCGGGAAGGCCGTGACCCCGTACCTGTTGGCGCACTTCCACTCGGCCACCGAGGGCGCGAGCCTGACGGTGAATGTCCGGATCATCCTGCGCAACGCCACGCTGGCCGCGCAGATCGCGGTGGCCGCGGCCGCCCGCTCCACCGCCGTCCCGGCATGACCCGTCCGGCCCGTGTGGTCGTGGTCGGAGACGTGATCACCGACGTGGTCGCCGTGCTGTCCGGGCCGCTCGCGGTGGGTTCGGACACCTCGGCCGGTATCACTGTCGGGGGCGGTGGGCAGGCGGCCAACACCGCCGCCTGGGTGGCCGCACAGGGGGTGGACGTCACGTTGGTCGCTGCGGTCGGCGACGACGACGCGGGGCGGGACCGGGTGACCGAGCTCGAACGGGCGGGCGTCGAGTGCGCGATCGACCGGATCGAGGGCGCCGCGACCGGCACGGTGATCGTGCTGGCCACGAACGCCGAGCGCACCATGGTCAGCCAGCGGGGTGCGAACCTGCGGCTGAGCGCCGAGCACGTCGACCGGGCCCTCGCGGCGGTGCCCGACGCTGGGCATCTGCATCTGTCCGCGTACACCCTGTTGGACGCCGGGTCGCGCGGCGCCGGGCTGCGGGCGCTGGCCGCCGCCCGCGAGCGCGGGCTCACCACCAGCGTCGACGCGGCCTCCGCGGCGCCGCTGCGGCGGGTCGGGGCGGCGGTCTTCCTGAGCTGGGTACGCGACATCGACCTGCTGCTGGTCAACGCGGACGAGGCCACGGCGCTGGCCGGCGGCCTGGACCCGGCGGCACAGGGGCGGGTGCTGTCGGCGTCCGCCCGGCGGGTGGTGGTGAAGAACGGTGCGGCCGGCGCGGTCTGGGTGGATCGGACGGCCGCGGTCAGCGTGGCACCGGCCCGGCGGGTGGCGGTGGTGGACGTCACCGGGGCGGGTGACGCCTTCGCGGCCGGTCTGCTCACCGCCTGGCTCGCCGGTGCCACCCCGACAGCGGCGCTCGACCGCGCCAGCGACCTGGGGGCGCTCGCCGTCTGCTCGGTCGGCGGACGGCCACAGCCGTGACCGCTCGAACCCTGGCCCGGGCGGGGGTCAGGGTTCGAGGTCGATGACCTTGTGCGGGCGCTCCTCGGCCGTGAGGCTCATCGGCGGGGTGTCGTCCTGGTGGCGGGGGCGGAACCGGTTGGCCAGCCGGTGCTCCTCCTTGGGCGGCCGGTCGTTGGCCAGCAGCACGGCCAGCCAGGGGATGAGCACCATGCCCAGACCACAGAGCGGCAGCCACAGCCAGAGCAGCGGCGCGTTCACGCTGAACAGGATCGCGCCGGCGATGATGCAGAGCACCCGGACGCCCATCATCAGGACGTAGCGGCGCTGTCGGCTGGTGAGCTGGTCGTTCTGGCTGCGCGAGGCGTCGGTGATCAGAATCGGCTGGTAGGCCTGACGCTTCACCATGAACCTCCTCAAGGGGATTACGCCCCATCCTGTCACCGCGGAACCCTGATCAGCGAAAATCGACTCATCTCAGCCGCGTGTTACGGGCGTGGTACGCTCTGTCCGTGGGCACCAGGTTCAGCTTCACCGACGAGGCGTTGGCCAACCTGAGGGTCTACGACGTCACGCCCGGGGAAGTCTGGGAGGCGCTGCACAGCGCCCGACGGGTGATCCGCCACCTGGGCGACGACGTGATGGTGGTCTACGCCGTCGCCCGGCGGGGACGCCGACTGGCGGTGCTGCTCGCCGAGGCCGACGGCACCGACAACGACTGGGACATCCTGTCCGCTCGCGAGCTGAGCGACGTCGAGTCCAAGCGCTACGACGAGGCCGTACGGAGATCTCGCCGATGAGGAGGCCGTGACGATGCACCGTAACGACGCGACCAAGCAGTTCCACAGCGGCGACGACCGGATCGCCGAGTTGATCGACGAGAGCCCGGCGGGAGATCTGCCCACCCCCGACACCGACGTGCCCATGGTGAGCCGGTCGGTCCGGCTGCCACTGGAGACCTACGAGCGGGTGCGGGCCGCCGCCGACGCCCGGGGCATCGGGGTCACCACGCTGATGCGCCAGTGGATCGAGGCTGGCCTGGCCGACCTGGACGACTCCGCCACCGTCTCGCTCGCCGACGTCCGACGCGCGCTGGCCTCGCTGGCCCACCCCACGGCTGCCTGAGCGACCCTGCTCAGCCCCTGACGGCCTTCGCCGCCGCCTTCATCTGCTGCTTGTACTCCCGCACCTTGCGCAACGAGTCGGCGTCGGTGACGTCCGCCACCGACCGGTACGCGCCCGGGTCCCCGTACCCGCCGGCCGCCTCCCGCCAGTTCTGCGGGGTCACCCCGAACCGCTTACCGAGCAGGGCGACGAAGATCTGCGCCTTCTGCCTGCCGAAGCCGGGCAGCGCCGAGACCCGACGCAGCAGCTCCTCGCCGTCGGTGACATCGGACCAGAGCAGAGCGGCTTCGGCGTCGTAGCGGTCCACCAGGACCCGGCACACCTCCTGCACCCGGGCCGCCATCGCCTTCGGAAAGCGGTGCAGCGCGGGCGGGGTGGCAAAGAGTGCGACCAGGGCCTCCGGGTCGTACGCGGCCAGCTCCGCGGCGTCCAGTTCGTGGCCGAGGCGCTGCTGGAGTACGTACGGCGAGGAGAACGCCTTCTCCATCGGCACCTGTTGGTCGAGAACCATGCCGACGAGCCGCGCCAGTGGGCTGCGTTCCAGCAGTCGGTTGGCCTCCGGGTCGATCGGGAGCACGAGCGTCATGCACACCATCCTGCCCCGCTCGCCGTCCCCGGCGGTCACCGACGCTCCGTAACCGCACCTGGCCGGAGCCTCCCCGACTCGGCCGCGATGGATGTGCTGGCGTCGAATTCTCGCGGGTGGTGACGGCTCGTTGCCCGACGGCAGGCAGGATGTCGGGGTGGACGGACACGACATGCTGCTCTCCCCCGCCGGCGTCGACGCGCTGCGGACCGCCCTGAGGAGGGCCGGCTTCACCAGTAACGGCATCGCGGAACGGCTGGGCGCGCAGGCCACCGGCGCGGTCGCGCGCAACGATTACCGGGCTGCGCTGCGGGCCACCGAGGACCGTGATCTGCTCGGCATCCTGATCCGGGTGTTCATCTGTGACCAGACCGAGTCGGAGGCAGATGTCGCCGCCGCCCTGGCGCCGCTGACCCTGGACGAGGCGGTGGCCGGCGGGCTCGTCGAGCGGCACGGTGACGGCCTGCGCGCGGGCGTCGACCTGGAACCGTACGGCGACGACTGGTGGGTGCTCGCCGACGTGCCGGCCAGCGCCCGGCCGGGCCGACCGCTGCACGCCGAGCACGTGCTCGGCATCGGTGGTGCCACCCAGACGCTGATCGGTGCGACCGTCCGTCGGCCGGTCGACACCGCGCTGGACCTGGGCACCGGCTCCGGCGTGCAGGCCCTGCACCTGGCCACCCACGCCCGCTCGGTGACCGCCACCGACCTCTCGGAGCGGGCCCTGCGCTTCGCCGCCACCACCGCCGCCCTGAACGGCCAGGACTGGGAACTGCTGCGCGGCGACCTGGTCGCGCCGGTCGCCGGTCGGCGCTTCGACCTGGTGGTGAGCAACCCGCCGTTCGTGGTGGGCCCAGGCACCACCACGCACGTCTACCGCGACTCCGGCCGGGTGGGCGACGCGATCGGCGCCGAACTCGCAGCCGCCGCGCCGGGCCTGCTCACCGAGGGCGGCACCATGCAGTACCTGGCCAACTGGGTGCACGTCGCCGGCGAGGAGTGGGACGAGCGGGTGGCCGGCTGGTTCGCCGGGACCGGCCTGGACGCCTGGGTGATCCAGCGCGAGGTGGCCGACCCGATGGCGTACGTCGACCTGTGGCTCACCGACGTCGGCGAGAGCGCCGACGCGCAGCGGATGGCCGCCTGGCTGGACTGGTTCGACGCGCACAAGGTGGAGGCCGTCGGCTTCGGCATCGTGTCGCTGCGTCGGGGTGGCCACACCGAACCGGTGGTCCGGGTGGAGGACCTGCGTCAGCGGGTGCAGCCGCCGCTGGGCGACCAGGTCGCCGCCTGGTTCGACCGCCAGGACTTCCTGGGGGTACGCGACACCGAGGCGCTGCTCGCCGAGCGCTACCGGGCCGCCGACGGCCTGCAACTGCGCCAGGAGGCCACCATGGGCGACGAGGGCTGGGGGGTGGATCGACAGGTCCTCGCGATGCCGCACGCCCTGCGGTGGACCGAGGAGGTCGACCCGCTGGTGCTGGCGCTGGTCGGCGGCGCCGATGGCCGGTTGCCGCTGCGCGACCAGCTCGCGCTGCTGGCCGCGGCGCACGACGTCGAGCCCGACGAGCTGGCCGAGGCGGCCGGCCCGATCGTGGCGCACCTGGTGGAGCGCGGCATCATCGAGCCGGTGCCGGCGTGACGCCGGTGGTTGGCACACCCGACCTGCCGGTGGCCGGTGTGCCCGACATCCCGGTGGTCGGTGTGCCTGTGACGCCGGTGGTCGGCGCGCCCGACATGCCGGTGGTTGGTGTGCCCGACATGCCGGTGGTGCCCTGATGCGGGCGGTGGTGCAGACGGTCAGCCGGGCCAGCGTGACGGTCGACGGCGAGGTGGTCGGCGCGATCGAGAACGGCCTGCTCGTGCTGCTCGGGGTGACCCACACCGACGATCCGCGGGTCGCGGCCACCATGGCCCGCAAAATTCACGAGTTGCGCATCCTCGACGACGAGCGCAGCGCCGCCGACGTTGGCGCCCCGATCCTCGTGGTCAGCCAGTTCACCCTCTACGGCGACGCCCGCAAGGGCCGCCGCCCCACCTGGACGGCCGCCGCCCCGGCCGAGGTGGCCGAGCCGCTGGTGACCACGGTCGTCGAGGCGCTCCGCGAGCGCGGGGCCACGGTGGAGACCGGCCGCTTCCGCGCCCACATGTTGGTCGACAGCGTCAACGCAGGCCCCCGCACCATCCTCCTGGACCTGTAACCCACCCCCCGCACCCACCCCGTTGATCATGAAGTTGTTGCCACGACACGCCGCGCTGGAGGGCGATAACTTCATGATCCCGGTGGGCAGGCAGGGCCCGGGATAACAGTCAGGAGAAGAGGCCTCGGCGGGTCAGGGACTGGCTCAGCCAGTTGTCGAGTTCGGTGGTCCAGTCGGTGCGGTCGGCGGTGGCGTGGTCGACGGTGAACCGGCCGAAGGCGTCCCGGCCCTCGGTGAAGACGCCGCCGCGCTTGTCGACCTCCAGCACCACCTGCATCTGCCGCGCGTCGGCGATGAAGGTGACCTCCAACTGGTTGATCGAGCGGGCGTACTGCGGTGCCGGGGCGAACTCGATCTCCTGGTAGAACGGCAGCGTCTGCCGTACGCCGTAGATGTGGCCGCGCTCCACATCGGCACGGGCGAACCGGAAACCCAGCCGCAGTAGCGCGTCCAGCAGTCGCTCCTGCGCCGGCAGCGGGTGCACCGACACCGCGTCCAGGTCGCCCTTGTCGACGGCCCGGGCCACCTCCAGCTCGGTACGCAGCCCCATCGTCATGCCGTGCAGGTGCTGCCCGTACAGCTCGGTGACCGGCGTCTCCCACGGCACGTCGAAGCGGAACGGGATGTCGTGGCGCTGCCCCGGCTCCAGTCGGAACGCCCCGGTCACCTGCTGGCGGTGGAACTCCTGGGTGGTGTCGTAGTCGTTGTCGCCGCTCTCCACCTCGACCCGGGTGACCAGGCCGAGCGCCACATGGTCGATGTCGACCTGGTGGTCGCCGCCGACCACCTGGACGCGGCCCTCCAGCTGGCCGCCGGGTCGGCAGTTCGGGTTGGCGAGCACCGTGTCCACGGAAGGCCCACCGACCCCCATCGCCTTCATGAGCCGCTTGAAGACCACACCGTCCCCCATCCTGTCGCCGCCGACCCGGGGTGGCCGACCCGTCGGCACGGTATCCGGGGCGGGCAAGGACACACCGGGACGACACACCACTCCGCCGATCCGACCGGATTCCTGTCGGGTGCCCGATCGCCTCACTCCCGTTTCACGTCCCGCCCGCCAAGCTGTGTTTCACACCGGCACCACCGGGCCGGAGGCACGGCACAGACGTGGACACGGGGAGACAGAGATGGTCCTGCAGATGACGGAACACCGGATGCGCCCGGCGGCCAGCACCGACACCGACGGGACCATCGAGGTCCTCGCCGATCTGGACGCCACCGACGAACGCGGCATCTCCACCGACCTGGTTCGGGCGTACCTCAACGGGATCGGTCGGACGAAGCTGCTGACCGCGGCCCAGGAGGTCGACCTGGCCCGGCGGATCGAGGCCGGCCTGTTCGCCGACGAGAAGCTCGCCACCTGCACCCCGGTGTCGCCGGAGCTGCGGGCCGATCTGGAGCTGATCATCGCGGAGGGCCGGGCCGCCAAGGACCACCTGCTGGAGGCGAACCTGCGACTGGTGGTCAGCATCGCCAAGCGCTACACCGGCCGCGGCATGGCCTTCCTCGACCTGATCCAGGAGGGCAACCTCGGTCTGATCCGGGCGGTGGAGAAGTTCGACTACGCGAAGGGCTACAAGTTCTCCACGTACGCCACCTGGTGGATCCGGCAGGCGATCACCCGCGCGATGGCCGACCAGGCCCGCACCATCCGCATTCCGGTGCACATGGTCGAGCAGGTCAACCGGATGGTCCGGGCCCGTCGCGAGCTGGCGGTCACGCTGGGCCGCGAGCCCACGGTCGCCGAGGTGGCCCGAGCTCTGGACATCGCAGAGTTCCAGGTCATCGAGCTGATCTCGTACGACCGCGAGCCGGTCAGCCTGGACCAGGCCGTCGGCGACGACGGCGAGAGCGCGCTCGGTGACTTCGTGGCGGCGGCGGACCCGCGCGGCGCGACGGGCGACGCGGCCTCGCAGGGCGAGCTGCGCAACGAGGTGAGCATCGTGCTGGCCACCCTGTCCCAGCGGGAGCAGGCGGTCATCCGCCTCCGGTTCGGGCTGGACGACGGCCGGCAGCGCACCCTGGACGAGGTCGGACGGGAGTTCGGCCTGTCCCGGGAGCGGATCCGGCAGATCGAGAAGGTGACGCTGCTGAAGCTGCGCGACCCGGAGCGGGCCCAGCGCCTGGAGGCGTACGCCTGCTGACACACCGATCGCACGGAGGCCTCGGCGGTTCGCCGGGGCCTTCCGTGTGCCCACCGCCCGCCGGGTCAGAGGCGGCGGGGGCCGGTGTCCGGTCGGGCGGCCACGCCGCCGACCCGTACCTGGGCGTGCAGGACCGCGATGCCGTCCGGGCGGGCGAGCACCGGATTGAGGGTCAGCGAACGCACCCGGGGCTGCTCGTCGGCGAGCTGGCCAACCCGCAGCAGCAGGTCGGCCAGGGCGGCCCGGTCGACCGGTGCGGCGCCCCGATGCCCCCGCAGCAGCGGCGCCGCCCGGGGTTCGTCGACCAGCTCGGCGGCGTCGGAGTCGGTCAGTGGCACCGCCCGCCAGGCCCGATCGCCGAGCAGCTCGGTGGCGACACCGCCGAGCCCGAAGCCCACCACCGGGCCGAACGCCGGATCTTCCACCAGCTCCACCACGCAGGCCACCCCGGGCGGCACCATCGGCTGGACCAGTACGTCCACGCCGAAGGTCGTCACCAGTTCGGCGTACGCCCGGCGGACCGTCGAGGAGTCGGGCAGGTCGAGCCGCACCGCGCCGAGGTCGAGCCGGTGTCGCAACCCGGGGGCGGCTGCCTTGAGCGCGACCGGAAAACCCAGGTGTGCCGCCGCGTCGGCCGCCGCGTCGACCGTGTCGACGGGCATCGACGCGACCACGTCGATGCCGTACGCGGCCAGCAGCGCGATCGGGTCGGGAGGGTCGGAGCGCAGCGCCGCGGCGCCCCGGAGTCGCGTACCGGAGACCAACTCGGGTGCCACGCCGGTTGGGCGGCGCAGCCACTCGGCGTACCGGTGCACGCGGGCGAGGGCACGCACCGCCTCCTCCACACCTCCGTACGCCGGCACTCCCGCCGGCAGGCGCCCCACCAGGAACGTCGCCACGGTCGGTTTGCCCAGTGCGAGCGCGGCGGGCAGCGCCGCGGTGACGTCGGTGTCCACATTGGTGCGTTGACCGGGCAGCGGTGGGGCGAAGACCACCACCAGCGCGTCCACCCGCTCGTCTCCCGCCGTCTCGGCCAGCGCGGTCGCGAACTCGGCGGCACCGGCCCGTGGCCCCACGTCGCGCGGGTAGCCGTCGACGACGGTGAGGCCCTGCCCGGCGCAGGCGGTGGCGGCCAGGCCGGTCAGCGCCGGGGAGTTGCCGACCACGCCGACCCGGCCGCCGACCGGCAACGGTTGGTTGGCCAGCAGCACGCCGACGTCGAGCAGCTCCGGCACGGTGTCCACCCGGATCACCCCGGACTGGGCGAACAGCGCGGCAACGGCCACCTCGTCCGGCCCGGCGGTGTCGCCCACCCCGACCGGACGGGCCGGCGAGGCGAGCGCGACGATCGGCTTGGCTCGGCCGATCCGGCGGGCCAGGCGGGCGAACTTGCGCGGATTGCCGAAGGTCTCCAGGTAGAGCATGATCACATCGGTGTCCGGGTCATCCTGCCAGTATTGAAGAAGGTCGTTGCCGGAGACGTCAGCCCGGTTGCCGGCCGAGACGAAACTGGACAATCCGAGGCCACGCCGGTCGGCCTCGGCGAGCAGCGCCACCCCGAACGCACCGGACTGGCTGAAGATGCCGACCCGGCCGGCCGGCGGCAGCGCCGGGGCGAGGGTGGCGTTGAGGCGTACCGCCGGGTTGGTGTTGGCCACGCCCAGGCAGTTCGGGCCGACGACCCGCATCCCGGCGGCGTGCGCCGCGCGGACCAGCGCCCGTTGCGTGACCGCGCCCTCCGCGCCGGCCTCGGCGAAGCCGGCCGAGATGACCACCAGGCCGTGCACCCCCGCGGCGGCCGCGTCGGCGACCACCGCGGTCGCCGCCTCCGGTGGGACCGCCACCAGCGCCAGGTCCACCGGAACGGCTGCGTCGACCGCCGAGGGGTACGCGCGCAGGCCCGCCACGGTCGACGCGCTCGGATGCACCGGCACCACCACACCAGAAAAACCGCCGTCGCGCAGGTGCCCGAGCACCGCCGCGCCGATGCCCTGGCCGGTGGCGCTGACACCGTAGACGGCGATGCCACGCGGAGCCAGCAGCCGGGCGATCGAGCGGGCCTCGGTACGGTGCTCCCGCCCCCGCTGCACCGCCAACGTGGCCTCGGTGGGCGCGATCGGGAAGCTCAGGTGCACCACGCCGTCGGCGTACTCGCGCTGGACCTGGTAGCCGAAGTCGGCGAAGACCCGCAGCATCGTCCCGTTGGCCGGCAGCACCTCGGCGACGAAGCTCATGATGCCGTTGCGCCGGGCCGCGTCGACCAGGTGCTCCATCAGCACCGGGCCGATGCCCCGGCCCTGGTGGGCGTCCTCCACGACGAAGGCGACCTCCGCATCCGGTGCCTGCGGGCCGAGCCGCTCGTAGCGGCCGACCGCCACGATCTGGTCGCCGGCCAGCACGACGAACGCCTCGCGGTCACGGTGGTCCACGGTGACGAAGCGGATCAGATCCCGCTCGGGAATGCGCGGGTACGGCGAGAAGTAGCGCAGGTAGCGGGTGCGCTCGGAGAACCGGCCGTGCATCGCCACGATGTCCGGTGCGTCGCCGGGGCTGATCGGTCGTAGTTGGACGGTGCTGCCGTCACTGAGCAGCACGTCCACCGGCTGGTCCGTGGTCGTCACGGGCGCGTCCCGCGGCCCGGCTCAGTCGCGCGGATCGAACGGGTCGAGCCCGAGCAGCGGGAACACCGTCTTGCGGGTGGCCGCGATCGCCCGGTCCACCGCGTTCGGCTCGCCGGTCGGCTGCCACGGCTCGTACGACGGGTCCGCGTCGTCGGTCATCCGCAGCGGCACCTCCCGGCCCGGCACCCGGGCGGCCGCCAACGCACGCCACGCCGGCGGAGTGAGCGTGGCCGGGTCGATCGGGGCACCGGCGGCCACGGCCAGCAGGTGGGTCCAGGCGCGGGGCACCACCTCCACCAGCGCGTACCCACCGCCACCGGTGGCGACCCAGCGGCCCTCGCACAGCTCGTCGGCCAGCGCCCGCAGTGCCAGGTAGGTGGCCCGCTGCCCGTCCACGGTGAGGTTGAGGTCGGCGAGCGGGTCCAGTCGGTGCCCGTCGGCGCCGCACTGGCTCACCAGCACCTGCGGCCGGAACGCGCGCAGTACCGACGGCACGATCGCGTGGAACGCCCGCTGCCAGCCGGTGTCGTCGACCCCCGGCGGCAGGGGCATGTTCACCGCGGTGCCCTGCGCGCCCGGGCCACCGGTCTCGTCGGGAAAGCCGGTGCCGGGAAAGAGCGCGAGCGGGGTCTCGTGCAGGCTGACCGTGAGCACCCGAGGGTCGTCCCAGAAGATCTCCTGCACGCCGTCGCCGTGGTGCACGTCGACGTCGACGTACGCGACCCGCTCGGCACCCAGGTCGAGCAGACGGGCGATGGCGACGGCCGGGTCGTTGTAGACACAGAAACCGGAGGCCCGAGCCGGCATCGCGTGGTGCAGACCGCCGGCCACGTTCACCGCCCGCCGGGCGTCACCCCGCCAGACGGCCTCGGCGGCGGCCACGGTGGCGCCGGCGATCAGCGCGCTGGACTCGTGCATGCCGTCGAAGACCGGGTTGTCGGAGGTGCCCAGCCCGAAGCCTGCGAACAGCGGGTCGCGCGGCGCGGCGCGCACAGCGGCCAGGTACGCCGGTTGGTGCACCCGGGTGAGCAGGGCGTCGTCGGCGGGCTCCGGCTTGACGAGGCGTACCCCCGGGCGGTTGAGGATGCCCAGCTCGCGGGCCAGCGCGACGGTCAGCTCCACCCGGACCGGGTCGAGTGGGTGCTCGCCCATGTCGTAGGCGAGCAGCGAGTCGTCCCACACCACCACCGTGTCATCGGACATGAGCCCATCGTCGCACGAGGACCGTCACCGGCCGACCGCACGCGCTGCTCAGCGACCCTGTGTCGGCGCGGTGGCGACCGGTCGGGCCGGGTCGGCCACCCAGTTGCTCCACGATCCGACGTAGAGCGCCGCGTCCGGGCGGCCGGCCAGGTGCAGCGCGAGCACCGCCTGGGCGGCGGTCACCCCGGAGCCGCAGTACGCCCCCACGGACCGCGCGCCGGCCACCCCGGCGGCGGCGAACCGCTCGCGCAGCACGTCGGCGGCCGGAAAACGCCCGTCCGGGCCCACGTACTCCCCGGCGGGCAGGTTCACCGCACCCGGGACGTGCCCGGCGACCGGGTCGATCGGCTCGACCTCGCCCCGGTAACGGGGCGCGGCCCGCACGTCGAGCAGCACGGTGTCGCCCGAGGCCGCCAGGGCGGCGGCCTGCCCGGCGTCGAGCACCGGCAGATCACCCGGACGCACCTCGACGTCGCCGGCGGTCGCCTCGGCAGCCGAGGCGGAGACGGGCCGGCCGGCGGCCACCCAGGCCGGGTAGCCGCCGTGCAGCAGGCGGACCGGACGGTGCCCGGCCCAGCGCAGCGTCCACCAGGCCCGGGCGGCGGCCAGGCCGTCACCGCCGTCGTACACCACCACGGGGTGACCGGCGCGAACGCCCGCGGCCCGCAGTGCGGCCTGCAACGCGGCCGGGTCGGGCAGCGGATGCCGGCCGCCGGCGCCGGGCGGCCCGCAGAGCGCGCTGTCCAGGTCGACGAAGACCGCGCCGGGCAGGTGACCGGCCAGGTAGTCGTCGCGACCAGGCGGGCCGGTGAGCCGCCAGCGGACGTCGAGCAGGGTGGGCGGGTCCGCGTGATCGAGCTCGGCGGCGAGCCGATCGACCTCGACCAGCGGCTCCTGGGTACCGGACATGGCGACCATCCAACACCATCGCGGCCGTCGGCCCACGGCTCGGCGGCAGTCGATCGTCGTTCTCCGAGGTAGCATCGTGCACCGGAGGGCCGCTGACGTCATGAAGTCTCACGACCTGGTCGACACGACCGAAATGTACCTGCGCACCATCCTCGAGTTGGAGGAGGAGGGTGTGCCGCCGCTGCGCGCCCGCATCGCCGAGCGGCTGAGGCAGAGCGGTCCCACGGTCAGCCAGACCGTCGCCCGGATGGAGCGCGACGGCCTGCTCACCGTCGAGGGCGACCGGCACCTGATGCTCACCGCGGAGGGCCGCGGCAGCGCCGTGTCCGTGATGCGCAAGCACCGCCTCGCCGAGTTGCTGCTGGTCAACGTCATCGGGATGCCCTACGAGGAGGCCCACGAGGAGGCCTGCCGCTGGGAGCACGTGATGAGCGACGCCGTGGAGAAGCGGGTGTACGACCTGCTGAACCGGCCGACGCGCTCCCCGTACGGCAACCCGATCCCCGGGCTGGAGGAGCTGGGCTCACCGGAACCGGAGTCCCCCGCTGCCGGCGAGGGGGAGCGCAACCTGGCCTTCCCGGGCCTCTCCGGGCCGGTCGTGGTGCGCCGGATCTGCGAGAGCGTGCAGACCAACGCCGACGTGCTGCGTCAACTGCACGCCGCCGGTGTCGACCCGGGCGCCACGGTGACCGTGGCCCAGGAGCGTGACGGGGTGTCGATCGACCGTTCCGGAGACCGCGTCCGGCTGCCCCGCGAGGTCGCCTCCCGGGTCTTCGTCGCCGCCAACTGACACCACCTGCGGCCCTGGCGTTTCACAGCGCCCGGGTGTCCACCTTCTTGGCCAGTGCGATCAGGTCGGCGGTCCGTTTCTCGGCCGCCGACCGCTCGCTGCCGGGGGCGCCGGTCCAGCTCAGCTCCGCCAGCCGGCCCTCGGAGGCCAGCCAGCCCACCTCGGCGACCGGCCCGCTCCCGCCCTTCGCGGCCACGGTCCGCCGGTATGCCTGCTGACCCAGCCCGGTGACCTTCGCCGCCTTGTCGGGCACCACGTCCGCACCGAAGGTGGTCTTGTCGATCTTGGTGTCGGTCACCGTCAACGTCAGCTCCGGCAACGCCTCGCGCTCGGCCCGGAGCACGCACGTGTGGGTGTCACCGCGCTGGTCGGCAGCCGCCACGTCGAACCGCACCTTCGCCACCTGCTCGATCACCGCGAAGTCCAACAGTCGGCACGCCCCACCCGATGAGGCCGCCGCCACGTCCACGGCGATCGGCGCCGGAGGCGGCACCGCCACCGGCTCGGCCTCGGCAGCACAGCCGCTCACCAACAGCCCCGCCAGACCGGCGACCACGATCCGCCCGCGCACGCCCCACCCTCTCGCCGACCGACGGCGGATAGCGCCCGCCAGATGTCCGTCGGACACCGTACGGGGTGTCCGGGTCGGGCGGAAGCCCTCGTTCGGTGGGCCCTTGGGCAACCCGGCCGGCGCTCACCCCGTAGGCGGATCCTGCACGTACGGGCAGTGTCGGCAGCCGCGCCCACAGCAGGTGCCGCGCCGGGCCAGGAAGCCGGCCGTGAGCACGAACAGCCCCGTCGCCGGATCGAGGTAGCCGGCCTCCCCGGCTGCCAGGGCGGCGGCGTGCACGGCGAGGACGTGTGCCCGGTCGGGATGCTCGGGCGGAAGCCGGGACGGGTGCGGCTCGGTGAACGGCCGATCCGCCAACGGTCGTCGCTCCCCGGTCACCGCAGCAGTCTAGGGACGCCGTCGCTGGGGGTGACCCACCGGTCAACCATGCCGGGCCAGGGCGGCGGTCACCTCGTCCCGGTCGGCGTCGGCGGCCAGCAGCAGCCGGAGCAGCACCCGCGCCTTGTACGGGTCGAGCAGCCCGCCGTTGAGCAGTCCCCGTCGTTGCAGGTCGGTTTCCGAGCCGACCGCCCCGTAGGTCTGCCGCAGCACCGACCCGGCCCCGGATCGGGAGGTGAGGACGACCGGCATCCGGCCGGCGAGGTCGCCGAGCACCGGGGCCAACGTGGCGGGCACGTGGCCCACCCCGAAGCCAGCCACCACCAGACCCTGGTGGGTGCCGGCCAGGCCGTTCAGCAGCAGCCCGTCGTCGTCCATCGTCGTCACGTACAGCGCGACCCGCGTCGCGTCGAGTCGGGCGGGGTCGACCGGTGGCAGGGGTTCGTGCCGCTGCGGCCGGGTGAGCATCCGCACCTCCCCCTCGATCACCTGCCCTATCGGGCCGGCGTTGGGCGCGGCGAAGGTGGCGGTGCTGGTGCTGTGCGTCTTGCGCAGCCAGCGGGCGGCGTGCACCTCGTCGTTGACGACGACCAGAACGCCCAGGTCACGGGCTGCCGGTGCGGCGGCAACCCGTACCGCCGCGAGCAGGTTCGCCGGCCCGTCGGCGCCGGCCAGAGTGGGGTTGCGCATCGCGCCGGTGAAGACCAGCGGGGCGGCGTGCGGCCAGACCAGGTCGGCCAGGAACGCCGTCTCCTCCAGCGTGTCGGTGCCCTGGGTGACCACCACGCCGGTCGCACCGCCGGCCACCGCCCGGGAGGCCTCCACGACCACGTCGAGCAGGTGGCGGCCGGTGAGGTTGGCGCTGGGCACCGCGTGGGCGTCCCGCAGTTCGACGGGTACGCCCAGCTCGGCGAGGCCCGGCACAGCGGCCGTGAGGTCCGCGCCGGTGAGTCGGGTGACCACGCCTGGACGGCCGGCGTCGACGCCGCCCATCGCGATGGTGCCGCCGAGGGTGATCAGGGCGATGGACACGGCTGGAGCCTCCGTTCCGCCGCCCGAACGTCGGGCGGCCCGACGACCGTACCCATGCCCCCCGGTCCAGGCCGGCCGGTGGTGACCCGGCCCTATGTGCCTGCTGGGCACCGCGGTCGGGGCCGCGGAATTGCCGTGCCGGGCGGGGCGACGCGCCGGTAGAGTCCGCGAGCCGCCGATCGGCGGCGCAGACCCGCACAGACAGGCAGCGCCCGTGAGTCAGCAGGTGGAGCAGCCCTCGGTCGAGGTGGGGACGGCACCATCGCTGTGGCGCAGCCGGAACTTCCTGCTGCTCTGGGGTGGGCAGACGGTCAGCGAGCTGGGCACCCGGATCACCGGCGTGGCAGTGCCGCTGCTCGCCGCCGACACCCTGAACGCCAGCGTGTTCCAGGTCTCCCTGCTGACCGTCCTGGCCTGGCTGCCGTACCTGCTCTTCTCGCTGCCAGCGGGCATTCTCGTCGACCGTTTCGACCAGCGGCGGATGATGATCGCCTGCGACCTGGGTCGGGCCACGCTTCTGCTGTCGCTCCCGCTGGCCGCCCTGGTCGGCCAGCTCACCCTGGCCTTCCTGTACGCGGTGGTGGGGCTCGGTGGGGTGCTCACCGTGCTGTTCACCGTGGCGTACAAGAGCATGCTGCCCCGACTGGTGCCGGCGGACCTGCTGGTCGAGGGCAACGCCAAGATCACCATCAGCCAGGACGCCGCCGAACTCGTCGGCCCGACGGTCAGCGGCGCGTTGATCGGGCTGGTCGGCGCCGCCCGGACGTTCCTGGCGAACGGGTTCGCCTTCCTGGTCAGCGCGCTGACGTTGATCCTGATCCGGGAGGAGCCGGTACGCCGCGAGCCGGCCCCGCGGGTGCCGCTGCGGGTGGAGCTGACCGACGGGCTGGGCTTCATCCGGCGGCAACCGATCCTGGTCAGCATCCTGGCCTGCACCACCTGGTCGAACTTCTGGGTGATGGCGTCCGGCTCGATCGAGGTGACCTTCCTGGTGCGTGAGCTGCACGCCACCCCCGTGCAGGTCGGGCTGGTCTTCTCGGTCAGTGCCGTCGGCGGGCTGGTGGTGGGGGTGCTGGCCGCCCGGCTGTCGGCCTGGCTCGGCTCGGCCCGGGTGATCTGGGTGGCGATGACCGTGCCGGGTCCGTTCTACCTGCTCATGCCGCTGGCGCGGCCGGGCTGGGGTCTGCTGCTCTACGGGGCTGGCCTGGCCGCCTTCTCGGCCAACGTGGTGCTGTACAACGTGGCGGCGATGACGTACCGGCAGCGGATCACCCCGGCGGCGATCCTCGGCCGGGTCAACGCGGCGTTCCTCTGGATCTGCTTCGGAGTGGTCCCGCTCGGCGCGCTGGCCGGCGGCACCCTCGGCACCGTGCTGGGGCTGCGCGGCGCGCTCTGGGTGTGCGTGCTGGGCACCTGGGCCGCGTGCCTGTTCGTCCTCTGCTCGCCGCTGCGGCGGATGCGCGACATGCCGCCAGTTTCGTCGTAGGGTCCGACCATGCTCGCTTCCGGCGTAACCGGACGAGCACGGAGGGAACGCGATGCGGAAGATCGTCGTGCACATGAGCCTGTCGTTGGACGGCTTCTTCGAGGGCCCGGACGGCGACCTCGGCTGGCACCAGGTCGACGACGAGCTGCACGAACACTTCAACGAGGTCATCGCCCCGATGGGCGGGTTCCTCAACGGCCGGGTCAGCTACCAGTTGATGGCCGAGTTCTGGCCGACCGCAGACCAGGATCCGGCCGCCAGCGCCCCGATGCGCGAGTACGCCCGTATCTGGCGCGACATGCCGAAGATCGTCTACTCGCGCACGCTGGAGCACGCCGACTGGAACGCCACGATCGTGCGCGAGGTCGACGTCGAACAGGTCCGAAAGCTCACCGCCGAGCCCGGCGGCGACCTGGGGCTCGGCGGGGCCGACCTTGCCGCCACGTTCGCCCGGCACGACCTGATCGACGAGTACCGCATCTACGTCCACCCGGTGCTGCTCGGCCGGGGCCGCCGCCTGTTCCCCGACGCCGACGCCCCGACCGGCCTGCGGCTGATGGAGAGCCGGACGTTCGGCAACGGCGTCGTCCTGCTCCACCACGAGCGGGCCCGCTGAAGGGCGCGACGGGTCGCGGCGCCCGGCCCGGTGCTGGCAGGCTGCCCTGATGCCGACCTTCGCGGCGCCCGACGGGACCACGCTCGCCTACCGGATCTTCGGTGACGGCTCCCCGCTGGTCTGCCTAGCGGGTGGACCGATGCGCGACTCGGCGTACCTGGGCGATCTCGGCGGCCTGTCCGCGCACCGCATGGTGATCGTTCCGGACCTGCGGGGCACCGGCCGTTCGGCGGTTCCCTCGGACGTCACCTCGTACCGGTGCGACCGCCTCGTCGGTGACGTCGAGGCGCTGCGCCAGCACCTCGGGCTGACCCGGATGGACCTGCTCGGGCACTCCGCCGGCGCCAACCTCGCAATCCTGCACGCGACGCGGCACCCGGAGCGGGTCGGCCGTCTCGTGCTGGTCACGCCCAGCACGAGGGCCGTCGGGCTGGAGGCGACGGCCACGCTGCGGGAGGAGGTAACCCGGATCCGCGCGGCTGAGCCGTGGTACCCGGCGGCGGCCGAGGCCCTGGAATCCATGGTGGCGGGCTGGGTCAGCCCGGAAGCCTGGCAGGCAATCGCGCCGTTCTTCTACGGCCGCTGGGACACGGCGGCCCAGGAGCACCAGGCGGCCGAGGCCTGCCAGCGCAACGAGGAGGCCGTGCAGACTTTCGGCGCCGAAGGTGCCTTCGATCCGTCGGCCACGCGGGCCGCGCTCGTCAGTCATCCGGGGCCGGTGCTGCTGCTGGCCGGTGAGGTCGACCTCGCCGCGCCCCCGGGCCTGGTGGCCCAGCTCGGCGAGCTGGTGCCGCACGCCGAGCTGGTCGTTCAGCCACGCGCGGGGCACTACCCGTGGCTCGACGACGCCGAGGCGTTCAGCGCCACTGTCGCGGCGTTTCTCGCCGACCCGCAGCCATCAGGAGAGGCTTGAGTCTCCACCGGGGGGAGAGGCGAGGGTCACGGAATGAGCGAGAAGACGCAGTACACGATCGGTGACCTGGCCCGGCGGACCGGCCTGAGCGTCAAGACCATCCGGTACTACGCCGACCGCGGGATCGTGCCGCCGACCGACCGGAGCCCGGCCGGCTACCGCCGGTACGGCCCGGAGGCCGTCGCCCGGTTGGAGCTGGTCCGGACGTTGCGCGCCCTGGGTGTGGACCTGGCCACCGTCCGGCGGGTGGTGGCCCGCGAGGTGCCGTTGGCGGAGGTGGCCGCCGCGCATGCCGAGGCGCTGGCGGTGCAGATCCGTGTGCTGGGGCTGCGGCGGGCGGTGCTCACGGTGGCGGCGAGGCGTGGGGCAGGCCCGGCGGAAATGCAGGTTCTGCACCGGCTGGCGCAGCTCACCGCACACGAACGGCAGGACCTGGTCGGCGACTTCCTGGACGCCGTCTTCGTCGACCCGAGCGACCGACCTACGTACCCCGGCGTTCTCGTCTCGATGACGCCGGACCTGCCCGACGAGCCCACCACCGAGCAGGTCGAGGCGTGGTTGGAGCTGGCCGAGCTGTGCCAGGACCCCACCTTCCGCGCGAGCATGCGGCGGTTGGCCCGCCAGCACGCCGCCGACCACGATGTCCCGGGGCTGCCCCGCCCGGACGCCGTCGCGGTGGTTCGGGACGCGGTGGCCCCCGCCCTCGCCGCCGGTGTCGATCCGACCGGGCCCGACGCCGATCCGGTGGTCGCGGCCGTCACCGCCCGGTACGCGAGCCTCCGCGACCGCCCCGACGACGCCGACCTGCGCCAGCGGCTGGTCGAACGGCTGAGCGTGGCGAACGATCCCCGCCGGGACCGGTACCTCGACCTGCTGTCGGTGGTCAACGGCTGGTCGAGGGGCGGTGCGGTGACGCCGGCGGTGGACTGGTTCCTCCAGGCCCTACGCGCCCGGATGCCCGAACCGGCCCGCTGAGCCGACTCCCGGTGTCAGCCGAACCAGGTCACCGCCTGGCCGTGGCCCCGAGCCCAGGCCAGCGGCGTGCCGTCCAGCGCGAGGACGTTGTGCAGCCCCTCCTCAGGCGGCTCCGGCAGCCCCTCGTACGGCAGCACCTCCGGTGCCTCGTTGGCGACCCAGTGCCCGGGCAACCCACGGACCAGCCGGACGAATGCCTCCCGGCGCGGCGCGGGCACCTGGTAGAGCACGGAGGTGTGGAACACCACGAGCGTCGCACCGGCCGGCGCCTGCGCGGCCAGCGCCGGCAGGTCGTCAACCAGGTCGCCGCGGACCAGCAGCGGCGGGTCGGCCGCGGCGACCGCCGCGGCGGCGCGCAGCCGGGCCCGCCGGTGCGCGTGCTCCGGCCAGATCAGCGCGTCCAACCAGGACACGTCGTCGGGGTCGGTCACGTCGAGCGGGTTGAGGTCAAGGCCGGCCCGCCACACCACCTCCGGTACGCGTGCCGGCGGCACCAACCCGTCGGCCGCGCACTCCAGGACCGGCTCGCCGGAGCCGACCTGATGCTCGCCGTAGCGGTACGCGTACCGGTCGGGGTAGAGGCAGAGGCCGGCGGACGCGCCGACCTCCAGCAGGGCGAGGGGCTGCGGCAGCGCGGCGAGCACCGGCAGCAGGACCGCGCAGCGGCCGGCCTCGTTCGTCTGGGTGGCCCGAACGCGCAGCTGCGCCTCGATGGCCGGCCAGTTCGCCACCGTGTAGTCATAAAACGCGGCCGGGTCCTCGACCGGGCCGCCGAGCCACCGCACGACGCCGAACAGCAGGTTCGGTTGCCGCTTCGCCGGCGGAAGCCCGTCGAGCAGGGCGATCAGCTCGTCGTCGTCGGCGACGGCGGCTGACAGACGCTCGTACGTGGGCGACACCCCGCGCGCCTCACGGCTGCCGAACTCGACGTACGCCTCAGTGGTCTTGAAGCCCTCATCCTCGGTCGACATGCCCTCATCGTCGCAGCCGTTCCCCGGCAGTTCAGCCCCCGTTCTCGTGCGCTGACTCACCCGCCTCGTAGAGTGCTACGGCGGCCGGAACGGTGAGCAGCAGCTCATACGGCCGGCAGGGGCAACGGGGGATCGTGTCATGCGGGGTGCGGGTGTCCGGGTACTGATCGTCGGCGGGGGTGTCGCCGGACTGGCGACGGTGGCCGCTCTGCGGGGTTGGGGCGCGACGATCGATGTGGTCGAGCGGTTACCGGGGCCGACCGACTCCGGCACCGGCATCTACCTCACCGGCAACGCGACCCGCGTGCTCGACGTCCTCGGCCTGCGGGAGCCGGTCGCGGACGTCGCCGTGGAGATCACGCGGCAGCGCAGCGCCAACCAGCGCGGGCGTCGACTCTTCGACATCGACGTGGCGGCGCTGTGGCGGGGCGTCGGGCCGTGTGTGTCGCTGCCCCGGGCGCAGCTGCACCGGGCCCTGCTCGCCGGCGTCGGCGACACCCCGATCCGCTGGGGCCGCCAGCCGGTCGCGCTCGTGCGGGAGGGCGACCTGGTCGCGGTCGAGTTCGACGACGACAGCACCGAGCGGTACGACCTGGTGATCGGCGCCGACGGGGTGAACTCGACCGTACGCCGGCTCGCCTTCGACGGTCAGGCGGCCCGCAACCTCGGCCAGTACGCGTACCGGTGGCTCGCTCCCCGCATCGACGACGAGCCGGTCTGGTCGGTGCAGCTGGGGCGCGGCAGGCAGTTCCTGACGATCCCGATCAGCGCCGAGCAGACGTACTGCTACTACAACGACGGCCCGGTGGCCGACCGGCCGGGCTGGCGTGAGGAGCTGGGCGCGACGTACCCCGAGCCGGCCGCCACCATGCTGAAGGCGCTCGACGCCGACCCCGACACCCTGCACGCCGGGCCGAACCAGGAGGTCGTGCTCGACTCCTGGTCCCGGGGGCCGGTGCTGCTGATCGGCGACGCCGCTCACGCCACGTCGCCGAACATGGCCCAGGGTGCGGCGATGGCCCTGGAGGACGCGTACGTGCTCGCCGCGTCGTTGGCCACCGCCGGTTCCGTCGCCGACGCGTTGCGTGGGTACGAGGCGCGGCGACGCCCGCGTACCGACTGGGTGCTGAGCCAGACCCATCGCCGGGACAAGGCCACCGGGCTTCCGCCCGCGCTGCGCGACGTGGTGCTGCGCCGCCTCGGCGAGCAGATGTTCCGGTCGAACTACGGGCCGTTGTTCGCCCAGCCCTGACCCGGCCACCTCGCGCGGCCTGCGCCGCCGGGACATCTCATCAAGGTGCTGAACTGGTGCTGGCGGACCATCTCCCCGACCTCCGCTGACCCTTCGGCGGCGGCCCCGGAGGGCCATGCCCTGACGAGCGTGATGCCTGTGAGTCATCACAATGCCTCACAGGCATCACGGCCGATAGCAAGATGCCCGCCACGCGGGCCAGCATGGATCCGGAAACGGCGCTGCCCCGACCTCCGATGAGGGAGGCCGGGGCAGCGCCGCGTTTCGCGTACGTCAGCTGCAGCCGCTGGTGGAGCCGCAGCCCTCGCAGACGTAGCAGCTACCGGCGGGGCGCATCTTCGTACCGCAGGTGAAGCAGAGCGGTGCGTCGGCGGCCTTGCCGATGACGGCCTCGAGCAGTTCGGTGCTGGAACCCACGTTCGGGGCCGGCTTGGCGGCGGCCACGTCGGCCATCTCCTGGGCCGGCTGGGCGACGGCTTCCGGCCTGGCCGGCGCCGGCGCGGCGGAGGTCTCCACCGGCGCCGAGGACGCCATCGCGGTGAGCTCCGCGCCGGTGACCGCGGCGGTTTCCGCGTCGGCCTCGGCCCGCAGCTGGGCGGCCCGCTCGCTGGCGGTGAAGATGCCCAGCTCGGCGCGACCCTCGTAGGGCAGGAAGTCCAGTGCCAGGCGACGGAAGATGTAGTCCATCACCGAGGCCGCCATCCGCACGTCCGGGTCGTCGGTCATGCCGGCCGGCTCGAAGCGCATGTTGGTGAACTTGCTGACGAACGTCTCCAGCGGCACGCCGTACTGCAGGCCGATGCTGATGGCCACCGAGAAGGCGTCCATCACCCCGGCCAGGGTCGAGCCCTGCTTGGACATCTTGAGGAAGACCTCGCCGAGGCCGTCGTCCGGGTAGGACGACGCGGTGAGGTAGCCCTCGGCGCCGCCGACGGAGAAGCTGACCGTCTCGGACGGGCGCTTCTTCGGCAGGCGCTTACGCACCGGCCGGTACTCGATGACCTTCTCCACCGCGGCCACTGCGGCCGGCGCGGCCGGTGCGGTCTCGACGGCGGCCGGTTCGGTGGCCTTGTTGGACTTGGCCACGGACAGCGGCTGGCCGACCTTGCAGTTGTCCCGGTAGATCGCCAGCGCCTTGAGGCCGAGCTTCCAGCCCTCGAAGTAGATCTTCTCGACGTCCTCGACGGTGGCCGCCTCCGGCATGTTGACCGTCTTGGAGATCGCGCCGGAGACGAACGGCTGGATGGCCGCCATCATCCGCACGTGACCCATCGGGGCGATCGTCCGCTCCCCCATGGCGCAGTCGAAGACCGGGTAGTGCTCCGGCTTGAGGCCGGGGGCGTCCACCACGTGGCCGTGGTCGGCGATGTGCTCGATGATCGCCTCGACCTGCTCCTCGGGGTAGCCGAGGCTGCGCAGGGCGCGCGGCACCGTCTGGTTGACGATCTGCATCGAGCCGCCGCCGACCAGCTTCTTGAACTTGACCAGCGCCAGGTCCGGCTCCACGCCGGTCGTGTCGCAGTCCATCATGAAGCCGATCGTGCCGGTCGGGGCGAGGACGCTGGCCTGCGCGTTGCGCCAGCCGTTCCGGTCGCCGATCTTGTTGCCCAGGGTCCACTGCTTCGTCGCCTCGCGGACGATCGCGGTGGCCACCGTGCTGGTCGGCTTGATCTCGTCGTTGGCGGCGGCGTGCTTGCGCATGACCCGCTTGTGCGGCTCGGCGTTGCGGGCGTAGCCGTCGTACGCGCCGACGACACCGGCCAGCTCGGCGGAGCGCCGGTACGCGGTGCCGTTCATCAGCGAGGTGATCGACGCGGCGACCGATCGGCCCTGCTCCGAGTCGTACGGCAGGCCGGTCGCCATCAGCAGGGCGCCCAGGTTGGCGTAGCCGATGCCGAGCTGACGGTAGGCGCGGGTCGTCTCACCGATCTTCTCGGTCGGGAAGTCGGCGAAGCAGATCGAGATGTCCATCGCGGTGATGACGAACTCGACAGACTTGACGAACTTCTCCACCTCGAAGCCACCGTCGGCGCGGAGGAACTTCATCAGGTTCAGCGAGGCCAGGTTGCACGAGGAGTTGTCCAGGTGCAGGTACTCCGAGCACGGGTTCGACGCGGTGATCCGGCCGGTCTCCGGGCAGGTGTGCCAGTCGTTGATGGTGTCGTCGTACTGCAGGCCGGGGTCGGCGCACTCCCAGGCGGCCTGGGCGATCGTGCGGAACAGCTTCTTGGCGTCCACGGTGTCGATCACCGCACCGTCCAGCCGGCCGCGCAGGTCGAAGCTGCCGCCGTTCTGCACGGCCGACATGAACTCGTCGGAGACCCGGACCGAGTTGTTGGCGTTCTGGTACTGCACGCTGACGATGTCGGAGCCGCCGAGGTCCATGTCGAACCCGGCGTCGCGCAGGGCGCGAATCTTGTTCTCCTCGCGCGCCTTGGTGACCACGAACTCCTCGATGTCCGGGTGGTCCACGTCGAGGATGACCATCTTGGCCGCCCGCCGGGTCGCGCCGCCGGACTTGATGGTGCCGGCCGAGGCGTCCGCGCCTCGCATGAAGCTGACCGGCCCGGAGGCGGTGCCACCGGAGGACAGCAGCTCCCTGGACGAGCGGATCCGCGACAGGTTGACCCCGGAGCCGGAGCCGCCCTTGAAGATCAGCCCCTCCTCCTTGTACCAGTCGAGGATCGAGTCCATCGAGTCGTCGACCGCCAGGATGAAGCAGGCGCTGACCTGCTGCGGCGACGGCGTGCCCACGTTGAACCAGACCGGCGAGTTGAAGCTGAACACCTGGTTCAGCAGCATCCAGGTCAGCTCGTGCCCGAAGATCTCGGCGTCGGCGGGGCTGGCGAAGTAGCCGTACTCCTCACCCGCCGTGCGGTAGGTGCTGACCACCCGGTCGATCAGCTGCCTGAGCGACCACTCCCGCTCCGGGGTCCCCACCGCTCCCCGGAAGTACTTGGTGGTCACGATGTTGGCCGCGTTGACACTCCACGACTGCGGGAACTCCACCCCGCGCTGCTCGAAGTTGATCGAGCCGTCCCGCCAGTTCGTCATCACGACGTCGCGGCGCTCCCAGGCGAGCTCGTCGTACGGGTGGACCCCCTCGGTCGTCCACACACGCTCGATCTTCAACCCGGCGCTCGCGCTTGCCTTGCTCCGTGACCTGCTTGTCGTCACACCATCCCCCGACATCTCATCCGCCCCCTCGTCCACGCGGTCACCCGCCGCGCGTCCACCTGTCAACAACACAAACCTCAGTTGGTACGGCCGGCGGTCCCCGCCGCCCCGGCCTCCGCCGCGCCCTCCCGGGCGCGGGCGGCGGCCCGCAGTGTCTCAATCTCCTGCTCGAAGTCGGCGAGCGAGTCGAAGGACCGGTAGACGCTGGCGAACCGGAGGTACGCCACCTCGTCCAGGTCCCGTAGAGGGCCCAGGATGGCCAGCCCCACATCGTGGCTGGGCAGCTCGGCCGCTCCCTTGGCCCGGACCGTCTCCTCGACCTTCTGGGCCAGCAGCGCGATCGAGTCCTCGTCGACCGGCCGGCCCTGGCACGCCTTGCGCACCCCGCCGATGATCTTCGTACGGCTGAACGGCTCGGTCACCCCGCTGCGCTTGACGACCGCGAGGACCGCCTCCTCGACGGTGGTGAACCGCTTGCCGCACTCCGGGCAGGACCGCCGCCGTCGGATGAGCTGGCCGTCGTCGGCCTCCCGCGAGTCGACCACCCGGGAGTCGGCGTGTCGGCAGTACGGACACCGCATCGCCCACCTCCAAATAATGATCAACTCGGGTGTACCGGGCACGTCCGGACACGGCCCACCTCGGCGACGCCGCCCTCGGATGGCGCTCGCCGTGATCAACCTTACGGGTGTGCGGTCGGTAGCTGGACCCAACCTGTAGGCAACTTACGCCCGTGTCACTACTACATCTAGGGGTCGACCGTATGTCGCTGACGAACCCCGGTCAAGTTGCCGGCGTGTCCGGCGCGTCACGGACCCCTCCGGTCATCCGCCCCCCAACGCTCCGCCGGGTGCCCAACGCCGGCAGGCCCTCGGAGTTACCGGCCGACCGGCCGAAGCGGCCCGGAAAACGGTCGAGGATCGAACACACGTGCTATCCGACGTACCATTTATCAGAACATCCGTACGACAGGTGCGGTTTTTCACCCCGACACGCCGGTGAGAGGTCGTACAGATGTTTGAAAATGACCGATCTCACCTATACGGTCAGGAACAACCGGGCGTGATGGATCTTCAGCACCCCCGGCGACGCAGCACCGTCGTGGCACCGCCGCACGCACCACGAGCCGACGAGGCACCCAGCGCCGACCAGGGAGGACGGACGTGACCGAAGACCGGGCCAGCCGGCCGAAGAGCCCGCAGCAGATCACCGAGGCGGGCCCGCCGGCCACCCGACGCCGCAGTGCCGCGCGCAGCCGGACGGGTCAGCCCGCCGTGCGCCCGGTCACCCCGGTGGTCAGCGCCTTCCCCGACCCGGCGACGGTCGACCTGACCGCCCGCCAGCGACGCATCCTGGAGTTCATCCGCACCTGGGTGGAGCGGCACGGCTACCCGCCGAGCGTCCGGGAGATCGGCGAGGCGGTCGGCCTGGTGTCGCCGTCCAGCGTCGCCTACCAGCTCAAGGAGCTGGAGAAGAAGGGCTTCCTGCGCCGCGACCCCAACCGGCCGCGTGCGGTGGACGTCCGCGCCCCCAGCGAGGCCATCGACGACGAGCTGACCCGCGCGCAGCGGCCGACACCGGCGTACGTGCCGATGCTCGGGCGGATCGCCGCCGGTGGGCCGATCCTCGCCGAGCAGGCGGTGGAGGACATCTTCCCGCTTCCCCGCGAGTTGGTGGGTGAGGGCGAGGTCTTCATGCTCCAGGTCAAGGGCGACTCGATGCTCGACGCGGCGATCTGCGACGGCGACTGGGTGGTCGTCCGGCAGCAGCCGACCGCCGACTCGGGCGAGATCGTGGCCGCCATGCTCGACGGCGAGGCGACCGTGAAGACCTACCGACGGCGCGACGGGCACGTCTGGCTGATGCCACAGAACCCGGCCTTCGACCCGATCCCCGGTGACGACGCCACCATCATGGGCCGGGTCGTGGCGGTGCTGCGCCGCATCTGACCGGTTCGCGGGTGAGTGCCGACGGCGCTCACCCGCACCGATCCGGTGACAGGCAGGTCAGTCGGCCACTGCGCGCCACGGCCCTGGGTCCAGGGCGTCAGTAGCGGTCACCCCGGTGGCCGCGACCGCCCCCGGGATACTGTCCGTACGGATCACCGGGCGCGTCCTCGTCACGCCGGCGACCGGGCCGCTGGCCCCGGTAGTCGGGCTCCTGCCCACCACGCCGAGGCGGCTCCGCACGACCGGTGCCCGGCTGACCACCGCCGCCGTACACGCCAGCGCCGGGACCACCGCCACCACCCGGGGGGCGACCACCGCCACCACCCGGCGCGCGACCGCCACCACCACCCGCCTGCCGGCCACCGCCACCTGCCGGGGGACGACCGCCGCCGTAGACACCGCTACCGGCCCCGCCGCCGCCCGGCCGAGCGGCACCGTAGCCCCCGTCGGCGCCTGCCGGACGGCCACCGCCGTACACCCCACCGCCCGCCGGGGCGGGACCACCACGGCCCCCACCGCCGTAGACGCCTCCGCCGGCCGGTGCGCCACCGCCGTACACCCCACCAGGGCGGTCACCGGGCGCTGGGCGACCCTCGTCACCACGTCCGCTGCGCGGGCCGACGGGCCCGTCGTCCGGATCGGATCTGTCCGACGCGTCGCCAGCCGGCGGTCGGCGGCGGGCCCGCACGATGCCGAAGATGCCGGCACCGACCAGCAGCACACCGATCAACCCGACCGCGCCGACCAGGTAGGTGATGTCGTCGAGGCTCAAGCCATCGGTCCAGGATTTCGAGGCGGCCGCATTGGCGACACCTGCGGCAGCCAGCGGCGCCACGGTCGACGTGGACGGCGTGTAGCTGAGAATGTCGATCGTCTCGTCCTCGGTGAACTGCTGGCCGTCGGAGACGGTGAGAAAGGTCTTGCCGTCCGAGGTGTAGCTGATGGCCTCGCCGAACGGGTCGGCGAGCGGCGTCACCCGGGGCTTTCCGGTGGTGAGCGCGCCCACGATGTCACCGCCGGCCACGTCGAACTCGAAGGCGTCCGCGTAGGTGCGCAGGACAACCCGTGCGCCGTCCGGCGATCGCGCCGCGCCCGTGATCGCGACCCGACCGAACGTGTTGAGCGGGTTCTCGGTCTGCGTCCGGGGCAGCGCGACGTCGCCGACCTTGCGCATCGGCACCGGTTCGGTATCGCCGTTCTTCAACTCGGCTGCCGGCGTGTAGATCTCGGCCTTGCCGCTGGTCACCTTCGTTATGATCAACGGCTTGCCGTCGTCACCGATGATCAGCGCCTCGGCGTCGCGCGGCTTGCCGTCGGGGTAGGAGAGCCGGTGCAGCACCGGCTGCTTCGCGCCGCTGCTCGGCATCGACCAGAGCGCGACCCGGGTACGGCGCACCTTCGAGGTGGCGTTGTCGCCGGTGTCGGCGATCCAGAGGGTGCCGCCGTCCTTCGAGACGGCGAGATCCTCGGTGTCGGCCGGACCCTGCCCGGGGTACCGGACCGGCTCCTTCGAGATCTTGCACTTGCTGTCCAGGAAGAAGACCCGCTTGCGTGCCGCGTTCTCGGTGCCGTCGTTGATGACGATGAAGCCACTCTTGGTGACCACGAGCCCGGACAGCTCCCGGAGCCGCTCGTCCACGATCGTGCAGCGCTTCTTACCGGGCGTGGCGGCTGGCTGCTCGGATGATCCGGGAGCGGGGGCCGCAACGGCGACTCCGGCGAGCGCCACGGTTGCCCCGAGCAGGCCGAGGGCAACCGTGACCGAGGAAACGACGCGGCGCATTCGGCCAGTGTCGCATGCCACGCGTTTCTGGTGGATGACGCCGTGGGCGGTCAGGGCCGGACGCCAGCCGCCTGACCCTGCCGCTCGACGTCGAACGGGGCCAGCTCGGCGGCGAGCGCCGCACCGACCCGGACGTGCAGCAGGGTGCCCTCCGGCAGGTGCGCCGTGCTGAGCACCTCGCCCGTGCGGTGCACCCGCGCCACCAGGTCACCCCGGTCGTACGGCAACACGGCACGAACCTCGACCGCCGGGCGCGGCAACCGCTCCTCGATCGCCTCGCGCAACCCGTCGATGCCCCGCCCGGAGTGCGCGGAGACGAAGATCGCGTCCGGCCAGAGGCGCTTGAGCCGGAGCAGCGTGTCCTCGTCGGCCGCGTCGGTCTTGTTGACCACCAGCAACTCGGGAAGGCGGTCCGCGCCGACCTCGGCGAGCACCTCGTGGACCGCTCGGACCTGCTCCTCCGGATCCGGGTGGGTGCCGTCGACGACGTGCACCACCAGATCCGCCTCGGCGACCTCCTCCAGCGTCGAGCGGAACGCCTCGACGATCTGATGCGGCAGGTGCCGGACGAAGCCGACCGTGTCCGAGAGGGTGTAGAGCCGCCCGTCGGGAGCGGTGGCCTTACGGGTGGTCGGGTCCAGGGTGGCGAACAGCGCGTTCTCCACCAGCACGCCCGCACCGGTCAGCCGGTTGAGCAGGCTGGACTTGCCGGCGTTGGTGTAGCCGGCGATGGCCACCGCGGGGACGGAGTTGCGGGAGCGACGGGCGCGCTTGGTCACGCGTACCGTCTTCATGCTCTTGATCTCACGACGCAGCCGGGAGATGCGGTGGCGGATGCGCCGCCGGTCGGTCTCCAGCTTGGTCTCACCAGGGCCACGTGTGCCCACGCCGCCGCCGGCGCCACCGCCGCGACCGCTACCACCGCTCTGCCGGGACAGCGTCTCGCCCCAACCGCGCAGCCGTGGCAGCAGATATTCGAGTTGGGCCAGCTCGACCTGCGCCTTGCCTTCCTTGCTCTTGGCGTGCTGCGCGAAGATGTCGAGGATCAGCGCGGTCCGGTCGACGACCTTGACCTTGGTGCGCTCCTCCAGGTTGCGCAGCTGGGACGGGGACAGCTCCCCGTCGCAGATCACCGTGTCGGCACCGGTGGAGAGCACCACCGCACCGAGATCCTCGACCTTGCCGCGACCGATGTAGGTGGCCGGGTCAGGTCGGGTGCGCCGCTGGATCAGCCCTTCGAGGACCTGCGAACCGGCGGTCTCGGCCAGGGCGGCCAACTCGGTGAGCGAATTTTCCGCGTCGGTCGCGGTGCCCTCGGTCCAGACACCCACCAGGACGACCCGCTCCAGCCGCAGCTGCCGGTATTCCACCTCGGTGACGTCGGTGAGCTCGGTGGAGAGGCCCGGTACGCGTCGAAGCGACTGCCGCTCCGACAGCTCCATCTCGCCAGTGGTGACGTCGTCGAACTCGCCCTCGACTCCGACGAAGCTCTCCTGGTCTCGCAAGCGGTTCTCCTGTCCGTTTTGATAAGTACAAAGTAATCCTGACAGAACGCAACGCTCAGCGCACCCGCTATATGCCCGTGCCGAGCGTCGCCAAAAGTGGGGCCGAATGCCGGCCGACCTCGACAACCCGGTAGAAATGCGGGCGGCGGCCGACCGGCCGCACAGCCGTGACGGAGGGACCCCGTGGCCATCACCCGACTGCCGAGCGCCGGATTCTCGATCACCATTCGGATCGCCGTGACCGCGGACGCCTCCTCGATCGGCCGACTGACCACCTCGGTCGGCGAGGCCGGGGCGATCGTCACGGCGCTCGACGTGGTCGACTCGGACCCGACCCACGTGATCGTCGACCTGACCTGCGACACCGCCGACACGGGCCACGCCGACCAGGTGGTCGACGCGCTGACCGCGCTGGACGGCGTGGACGTGCGCAAGGTGTCGGACCGGACCTTCCTGCTCCACCTTGGCGGCAAGATCGAGGTGACCTCGAAGGTCGCACTGCGCAACCGTGACGAGCTGTCCCGCGCGTACACCCCGGGGGTGGCCCGGGTCTGCATGGCGATCGCCGAGAACCCGGCGGACGCCCGCCGGCTGACCATCAAGCGCAACACCGTCGCGGTGGTCAGTGACGGCTCGGCGGTGCTCGGCCTGGGCAACCTCGGGCCGGCCGCGTCGCTGCCGGTGATGGAGGGCAAGGCGGCGCTGTTCAAGCGCTTCGGTGGGGTGGACGCCTGGCCGGTGGTGCTGGACACCCAGGACACCGACGAGATCGTGGCGATCGTCAAGGCGATCGCGCCGGCGTACGGCGGGATCAACCTGGAGGACATCGCCGCGCCGCGCTGCTTCGAGATCGAGGCCCGGCTGCGGGAGCTGCTGGACATCCCGGTCTTCCACGACGACCAGCACGGCACCGCGATCTGCGTGCTGGCCGCCCTGACCAACGCGCTGCGGGTGGTGGGCAAGCAGCTCGCGGACGTCCGGGTCGTGGTCTCCGGGGCCGGCGCGGCCGGCACCGCGATCATGAAGCTGCTGCTGCGCCAGGGCGTCGGCGACATCATCGCGTACGACCGGGAGGGCGCCCTGCACCGCGGCCAGACCGGGCTCAACTCGGCCTGGCAGTGGCTGGCGGACAACACCAACAGGGAGAACTACTCCGGCGACCTGCCCGGGGCGATCCGGGGCGCCGACGTGTTCATCGGTGTCAGCGCGCCGAACCTGCTCACCGGCGACGACATCGCTCAGATGGCCAAGGACTCGATCGTCTTCGCGCTGGCCAACCCGGACCCGGAGGTCGACCCGCGGGAGGCGCGCAAGCACGCCGCCGTGGTCGCCACCGGCCGCTCGGACCAGCCGAACCAGATCAACAACGTGCTCGCGTTTCCGGGTGTCTTCCGCGGCATGCTCGACGCGCACGCCGAGGAGTTCACCGAGGAGATGGCGATCGCCGCCGCCCGGGCCATCGCCGACGTCGTCGGTGAAGACAAGATCAACCCGACGGTGATCGTGCCGAGCGTCTTCGACTCCCGGGTCGCCCCGGCGGTCGCCGCCGCCGTCCGCGCGGCCGCGAACAGCCCCAGCCCGCTGCCCGCCGCCGACCCGGGGCCCGCCGACCTGCCCGAGATCGCCGCCAACGCCAGCGCCACCCCGTAACCCCGCGCCCCCGACCCGCGCCCGTCTCCCGCGTCCCCCCGTCCCGCGTCACTGCCGTCCCGCGCACCCCGCCGATCACGAGGTTGGTGGGCGATTATGCACGCTTTGTCCCCCGGCAACCTCATGATCGACGCCACGGCGGGGGGTGAGGGTGGGGTCAGGGGTTGGGGTGGGTCTTGCCGGTGGCGATGAGCACGGCTGGGCCGGAGAGCCAGCAGGAGTCGGCGGTGACGGTGACCGTGAGGCGGCCACCGGGGACGTCGACGGCGACCGTGCCGGTGTTCCGGCCGGCGTCGCGTAGGGCCACGGCGGCCACCGCGCAGGCGCCGGTGCCGCAGGACAGGGTTTCGGCACTTCCGCGCTCGTACACCCGCATGAGGGTGTGCTCGTCGGTGCCGTCCACCGCGTCGCCCGCCACGACGAACTCCACGTTCACGCCGGCCGGAAAGACCTTCCGGTCGAACCCGGGCGCGGCGCCGAGGTCCAGCGCGTCCAGATCGATGCCCGCCGGCAGGACGCACACCAGGTGCGGGTTGCCGACGTCGACGGCGGTGCCGGGCAGGGTCAGCCCGCCGAGGGTGGCGGTGGAGCCGTCGTACACCCGGGGTCGGCGCATCTCGACGGCGATGGTCGCCCCGTCGATGCGGGCGCGCACGACGCCGGCCCGGGTGGCCACCGGCAGCGCCGCGCCTACCGGCGTGGCCAGCCCGGTGTCGATCAGGTAGCGGACGAAGACCCGGGCGCCGTTGCCGCACATCTCGGCGAACGATCCGTCGGCGTTCCAGTAGTCCATGAACCACTCGGCGTCACCGGCCAGCCCGGCGCCCTCGGGATGCTTGGCCGCGCGGACCACCCGCAGCACCCCGTCCGCGCCGATGCCCCGCCGCCGGTCGCAGAGCGCCGCGACCAGCTCCGGGGTCAGGTCGAGCTGACCGTCCGGGTCGGGAAGGAGAACGAAGTCGTTGCCGGTGCCGTGGCCCTTGGTGAACTCCACGCCTCCATCATCGCGCAGCGGTGGGCACCAGGCGCAGGGCGGCCTCGATCAGGCTCGGCGTCGCCGAATCCAACCAGTGGATCCGCTGGTCGCGCCGGAACCAGGACCGCTGCCGGCGGACGAACCGCCGGGTGGCCCGGACCGTCTCCTCGTGCGCCTGCGTCTCGGTCAACTCCCCGGCGAACAGGCGCAACACCTGCTGGTAGCCGAGCGCCCGGCTGGCCGTCCGCCCCTCGGGCAGACCCCGACCGACCAGCTCACGGGTCTCGGCCACCAGGCCGTCGGCCCACATCCGGTCGACCCGCGACGCGATCCGCTCGTCCAGCAGCCCGGTGTCCAGGTCGACCCCGAGCTGCACCGACGGGTAGTACGGCGTCGGCTCGGGCAGCGATGCGGCGAACGGCGCACCGGTGAGCTCGATCACCTCCAGTGCCCGGACGATCCGTCGACCGTTGCCGGGCAGGATGCCCTCGGCGGCGGCCGGGTCGGCGGCGCGCAGCCGCGCGTACAGCGGCGCCGCGCCGACCTCGGCCAGTTCGCGTTCCAGCCGCTCGCGCAGCGCCGGGTCGGTGCCCGGGAAGTCGAAGTGCTCCAGCACCGCCCGCACGTACAGCCCCGAGCCGCCGACCAGCAGCGGCACCCGCCCCCGGGACAGGATGTCGTCCACCGCCGCGCGGGCCAGCCGCTGGTATTCCGCGACGCTGGCCGGCTCGGTGACCTCCCAGACGTCCAGCAGGTGGTGCGGCACCCCGTCCCGCTCCGCGGGGGTCAGCTTGGCGGTGCCGATGTCCATGCCCCGGTAGAGCTGCATCGAGTCGGCGTTGACCACCTCCCCGTCGAGGGCGTGCGCCAACGCGACGCTCAGTGCCGACTTGCCGGCGGCGGTCGGGCCGACCACCGCGACGACCATGCCGACCGGACGGTCGCCGTCGCGGGTCACGCAGGCTTCCAGGACGCCACGAAGTACGCGACGCCGTAGGGCGCCGCGTCGTATCGCAGCTCGCCGCGCCACGCGCCGGCCGACCGGGCCGCGCCGGCGAGCACCTGCCAGGGCGCCCGGCCGGCGGCCTTCAGCTGGGCCGACAGACCCGGGTCGAGGTCGAGCAGGACGTCCACGTCCGCCCCGGCCAGGGCCACGGCAACCCGCTGGTCGTACGGGAAGGCACGCGGGTCGTCGTACCCGGGGGACTTCTCCCCCCGGCAGGCCGACCCGTCCCCCAGCGTCAGCAGCGCCACCCGGGCGCCGACGGCGTTGACCTCGTCGGCGAGCGCGGCCAGCTCGGCCGGGCCGGCGTCGGCGGCCACCTGCACGGCCCGCACCGGCGGGCGCACGCCGTGCCGGGCCAGCAGCCACGCGCCGATGGTCAGGCTCAACGGCAGCACCGCGCCCCGGTCGGGCTGGCCGGGGGTCAGTGGCACGTCCAGGTCGACGCCCCAGGGCTGCAGCGAACCGGTCGCCGGAGGCAGGATCGGGCCGGTCAGCGGACCGGCGCCAAGCAGCACCACGACGTCCGGGTCGGCGGCCAACAGCCCGTCGACGGCGGTGTCGCAGGCCGCCCGCAGGTCGTCCAGCTCCGGCGCGGCGGCGCCGGCCACCTCGGGCACGAGCAGGGGCGGATGCGGGCAGACGGCGGCGGCGACCAGTGGCACCCGTCCACCGTAGCGGGAATGCCCGGAGCGTCTCCGCGCCGATCCGGTCATTCGCGCCCTAGGACACCGTATGGTCACGGTCGGCGATAGGCGCTCGACGCGGACCGGGTCGGACCTGTGACAATGCCGGAAGCAACTTGACTGCGCCGTGGCGGCGACGGGGGCCAGTTCCCTCGAGGCCGGGAGAACGAGGATGGGCACATGAGCGACTGGACTGCCTTCGGACGGGTGGACGCGGACGGCACCGTGTACGTCAAGACCACCGAGGGCGAGCGGGTGGTCGGATCCTGGCAGGCGGGAGCACCGGAGGAGGGCCTCGCGCACTTCGCACGCCGCTTCGCCGACCTGGTGACCGAAGTGGACCTGACCGAAGCGCGGCTCAACTCGGGCGCGGCGGATGCGGGGCACTCGCTGAGCACGGTCAAGCGAATCCGTGCCACGCTGCCCGAGGCCCACGTGGTCGGCGACATCGACGCCCTGGCCGCGAGGCTGGACAAGCTGGCCACCCTCGCCGAGGAGAAGGCCGGCGAGGCTCGCGCCGCTCGGGACGCCGCTCGGAGCGAGGCTCTGGCCCGCAAGACCGCGCTGGTCGAGGAGGCCGAGAAGCTAGCCGCCGAGTCGACCGGGTGGAAGACCGCCGGAGACCGACTCAAGGAGATCCTCGACGAGTGGAAGACCATCCGTGGGGTGGACAAGAAGGCCGACGGTGAGTTGTGGAAGCGGTTCGCCGCCGCCCGCGACGGCTTCACCCGACGCCGGGGCGCCCACTTCGCCTCCCTGGACTCGCAGCGCAAGTCGGCGCAGACCGCCAAGGAAGAGCTGGTCGCCGAGGCCGAGAAGATCAGTGACTCCACCGAGTGGGCGGCCACCGCCAACCAGCTCAAGGAGCTGATGACCCAGTGGAAGGCCGCGCCCCGCGCCTCCAAGGAGGCCGAGCAGAAACTCTGGGAGAAGTTCCGGGCCGCCCAGGACGCCTTCTTCACCCGGCGTAGCGAGGTCTTCTCAGCACGGGACAACGAGCAGCGCGGCAACCTCGATCGCAAGCAGGCTCTGCTGGCCGAGGCCGAGGCGCTGGACATCGACGCCGACCCGAAGGGCGCCCAGGCCAAGCTGCGGGACATCCAGGCCCAGTGGCACGAGGCCGGCCGGGTCCCCCGGGAGGCCGCCGCCGGGCTGGAGCGCCGGCTGCGCGTCATCGACGACAAGGTCCGCGAGGTGATGGACTCGGCGTGGCGCCGCACCACCAAGGAGGACAACCCGCTGCTCGTCCAGATGCGGGCGCAGGTGGCCGAGGCCGAGGATCGGCTGGCCCGGGCGCAGAGCGCCGGGGACGCCCGCCGGATCAAGGATGCCGAACAGGCCCTCGCCTCCAAGCGGCAGTTCCTCCAACTCGCCGAGCAGGCCGGCTGACCGACGCGTTCCGCGAGCCCCCGATCCCCGTGTGGGACCGGGGGCTCGCGCGCATCCGCCCGCGCCCCATCCCCGAAGGTGCTGCCAGACGCGCCGCAATCGTCATGGTCATGCTCGATCCCGGATGTAGTGGTCTCGAGACGTTTCGGATACCACTACATCCTGGATCGAGCGCGATCTTGCGGGGCGGGCGTCGGGAGCCGGGCGGGGGCGGGCGTCGGGCGTACCGGTTGACGCATCGACGTGTGCTGATCAGAATGGGCGGCAGAGCCAGGCCAGGACGCCGGCGTTAGGGCGCTGACGGCGGAACGCCGCTGTCGGGGGACGCCGGTGTGCAGTGCGCGAGTGACCACGTCCGCGTGACATCGGCCGTTCTGCACTGTCCGCGTACTCCTTGGGGAGCGTGACGGGCGGACGGCCGGCCCCGGTCCTGCGCCCGCGCCGCGATGAGCGGCGGCGGGCATCCGAAGTGGAGCTCGCATGCACCGTCCCACGTCCCTCGGCGGCGCGCTGACCGCGCTCGCCACCGCCGCGGCCGGCGTGCTCGTCGCCGCCGCCGTCAGCACCGGACCGGCCGCCGCCGCGCCGGGCGGCACCGGCACCGGCTACCTGCACACCAGCGGCAACAAGATCGTCGACAGCACCGGAGCCACGGTCCGGCTCACCGGCATCAACTGGTTCGGCATGGAGACCGACAACAAGACGTTCCACGGCCTCTGGTCGAGCAACCCGTGGCGCGGGCAGATCGACACGATGGCGAGGTTGGGCTACAACACCCTGCGGGTGCCCTACTCGAACGACGCGCTGAAGCCGGGTGCCACGGCCAGCGGGGTCAACGACTATGTCAACCCGGACCTGGTGGGGCTGTCCCCGTTGCAGATCCTGGACAGGGTGGTCGGCTACGCCGGCAGCAAGGGGATGCGGGTCATCCTGGACCGGCACCGGCCGACCTCGGCCGGGCAGTCCCCGCTCTGGTACACGCCGACCGTCTCCGAGGCGACCTGGATCAACGACTGGAAGGCGCTCGCCCAGCGGTACGCCGGCAACACCACGGTGATCGGCGCGGACCTGCACAACGAGCCGCACGCCGAGGGCACCAACCCGGCGGCGACCGGCGCGTGCTGGGGCTGCGGCGACACCGCGCGGGACTGGCGGCTGGCCGCCGAGCGGGCCGGCAACGCCATCCTCGGCGTCCAGCCCAACTGGTTGATCTTCGTGGAGGGGGTGAGCTGCCCCAGCGGGGGTCTCTCCAACGTCTGGGACAACGACCCGAGCAACGACGAGGACTGTGGCTGGTGGGGTGGGAACCTCTCCAAGGCCGGCCAGTTCCCGGTCCGGCTGAGCGTGGCCAACCGGCTGGTCTACTCGCCGCACGAGTACGCCACCTCGGTCTACCGGCAGACCTGGTTCGACGCCCCGGACTACCCGGCGAACCTGCCGGGCATCTGGGACAGGTACTGGGGCTACCTGTACAAGCAGAACATCGCGCCGATCATGATGGGCGAGTTCGGCAGCACCCTGGCCGACCCGAAGGACAGGGTCTGGCTGGAGAGGCTGATGGCCTACACCGGCACCGGGGTCAACGGCATGTCCTTCACCTACTGGTCGTGGAACCCGAACTCCGGGGACACCGGCGGCATCGCGCTGGACGACTGGACCAGCATCAACACCACCAAGCAGGCCATCCTCCAGCCGTACCTGATCGCACCCGTCGGCGGCGGTGGCGGCGGCCCCACGCCGGGCCCGACCACGCCGGCGCCGACCGGCCGCTGCACCGCGACCTACCGGCAGACCAACGCCTGGCAGGGTGGCTTCCAGGGTGAGTTGACCGTCACCAACGCCGGCACCGGGGCGCTCAATCCGTGGTCGGCCACCTGGACCTGGCCGGCCGGGGTGAGCCTGGCCAGCGGATGGAACGCCACCGTGACGCAGTCGGGCAGCACGGTGACCGCCGCCGCGCCGGGGTGGGCACCGTCGCTGGCGCCGGGCGCATCGGTGACCGTCGGCTTCACCGCCAACGGCACCGCCGCCGCACCGGGCGCGGTCAGGCTCAACGGCGCCGCCTGCTGAACGCCACGGTCGGGGCCTCCGTAAGGAGGTCCCGGCCGGGGGCGGTCAGTGCGCGGCGCAGCCGGTGGTCGGCGCGGGCGCCGCGGCGGGAGCGCCGATGGTGGGCAGGCCGAGCAACACACCGGGGGTACGCGGGGAGCGGCCGGCCTCGGCGGCGTCGCCGGCCCGGGTCCGGCGGTGCGTCAGCGGCGCTCCGTCGGCGTTGAGGTGGTGCGGTGCGGCATAGGTGACGGTGGTGTGCACGATGTCGCCGGGACGGATCTGCCCAGCCAGCTCGGCAGCGTCGAAGTGGACCAGGCGGCCGTCGCGGGCCCGGCCGGACATCCGGCCGGTGCGCCCGTCCTTGCGGCCCTCGCCGACCGCGACGAGCACCTCCACGGTCTCCCCCACCAGGCGCTTGTTCTCCGCCCAGCTGATCTCCTCCACCGAGGCGATCAGCCGCTCGTAGCGCTCCTGCACGACCTGCTTGGGCAGTTGGGCGTCCATGGAGGCGGCAGGGGTGCCGGGGCGCTTGGAGTATTGGAAGGTGAACGCCGACGAGAACCGGGCCTCGCGGACCACGTCCAGGGTGCGCTGGAAGTCCGCCTCGGTCTCGCCGGGGAAGCCGACGATGATGTCGGTGGTGATCGCCGCATCCGGCATCGCCGCCCGGACCTTCTCGATGATCCCCAGGTAGCGGTCGGAGCGGTAGGACCGCCGCATCGCCCGGAGCACGTCGTCGGAGCCGGACTGCAACGGCATGTGCAGCGAGTGGCAGACGTTCGGCGTCTCGGCCATCGCGGCGATCACGTCGTCGGTGAAGTCCTTCGGGTGCGGGCTGGTGAACCGCACGCGCTCCAGGCCGTCGATGTCACCGCAGGCGCGCAGCAGCTTGCCGAAGGCGTACCGATCCCCGAACTCGACGCCGTAGGAGTTGACGTTCTGCCCGAGCAGGGTCACCTCCAGCACACCCTCGTCGACAAGGGCACGCACCTCGGAGAGGACATCGCCGGGGCGGCGGTCCTTCTCCTTGCCGCGCAGAGCGGGCACGATGCAGAACGTGCAGGTGTTGTTGCAGCCCACCGAGATCGACACCCAGCCGGCGTACGTGGACTCGCGCCGGGTGGGCAGCGTGGACGGGAAGACGTCCAACGACTCCAGGATCTCCACCTCGGCGGCGGCGTTGTGCCGGGCCCGCTCCAGCAGCACCGGCAGCGCACCGATGTTGTGGGTGCCGAAGACGACGTCCACCCAGGGGGCCCTGCGGACGATGTCGCCGCGGTCCTTCTGGGCCAGGCAGCCGCCCACCGCGATCTGCATCCCCGGGTGGCTGTCCTTCACGGGGCGCAGATGACCGAGGTTGCCGTAGAGGCGGTTGTCCGCGTTCTCCCGCACCGCACAGGTGTTGAAGACCACGACGTCCGGGGTGTCGTCGGCCTGGGGCGCGCGCACGTAACCGGCCTCTTCGAGCAGGCCGGAAATGCGCTCGGAGTCGTGCACGTTCATCTGGCAGCCGTAGGTGCGCACCTGGTAGGTGCGCGCGCTGCCCGCCGCTGCGGTAGTCATGACCAGGACAGCGTATCCGGGTCGGCCGGATCGCCCCGAACCGAGGAGCACGACATGTGCCGGAGCATCAAGACCCTGCGTGAGCCGTTCACCCCGCAGGTGACCGACGACGACATGGAGGCGGCGGCGTTGCAGTACGTACGGAAGATCTCCGGCTTCCGGGCACCCGCCGCACACAACGCCGCCGCGTTCGACGCCGCCGTGGCCGCCGTCACCGAGGCCACCCGTACCCTGCTCGACCAGCTCGTGGTGCGGGGCACCGGGGCGGTCGCCGCGGACCGGCCGCCCGCCGCCGCGAACCGCGCCTGACCGCCGACACGGCACCCGGCGCCGACCCGGCCCCGACCCGGGGGTCGGGCCGCGGCGAGCGCCGGCGCGACGGCGGTGCCGGCCGGGGTCAGGCCGCGGCGAGCGCCGGCACGACGGTGTCCGGTGCCCAACGCGAGCGGTGGCACTGCGACCAGCCCCGACAGCCCGGGTCACCCAGCGTGCAGAGCCGCTGCCTGCTCAGCACCTCACCGTCGTCGGTGTCCCGAACGTCGAAGTGCACCGGGCGGACCGTGCCGTCCGGGGCCACGAGCAGGTGCCGACCGGCGTCGAGCGTGTCGTCGCGCAGCAGGCAGTCGCGGCCCAGCAAACGGGCCAGAGCGGCGATGCTGGCGTGCTCGGAAAGCCGGTCGGGCACCCCGTAGCAGTCCACGACCGTCGCGAACTCGCCCGGCGCCTGCCAGACGTCACAGACCACCGCGTACGCCGGCAGCCGCGCCGGATCGGCCACGGCCAGCGGCATCACCACCCGACCGAGCGCCTCGGCCAGCGCCGGGTAGACCTCCACGGGTCGTACCCGGTCGATTCTCCAGTTCCACAGCTCGGTCATTCCGCCTCCTCGCTGCGTTCGTCCCACCGGCCTCCGGATCGGGCCTTACTGACGATGGTGGGGGGCATTTGACCTCAGCCGGGGGCAAGTTACCGGTCTGTGACCATTCCGGGCAAAATTTCCCAGAGCGGCATTGCTCCGAGTAGCGGGAAGGTGACAGTTTATCGGGTATCGTGCGCCGTCCGCACCACCGGCACCGTGTGTCGCCAGAGCGTGTTGCAGGTCCCCGGCGGGGCTGGGGGCGGGCGGGGCTGGGGCGGGCGGTCAGCGCAGGACGACCAGGTGCTCGCCGCGGGGCAGCAACTCACCGACCACGGGCGCGCCCGGCACCTCACCGGCGACCAGTAGCCCACCCGAGGTCTGCGCGTCGGCCAGGAGAAGCCGCTCGTCCTCGTCCGTCGCGCCGACGTCGGTCCACGGGGTGACCCAGTCCAGGTTGCGCCGGGTGCCGCCGCTGACGTAGCCGTCACGCAGCGCCTCCCGCGCACCCGCCAGGTAGGGCACCCGGGCGGTGTCGATGGCCACCGTGAGCCTGCTGGCGCGGGCGAGCTTCGAGGCGTGCCCGAGCAGACCGAAGCCGGTCACGTCGGTGCCGCAGCGGATGCCGGCGGCGACCGCCGCGTGAGCGGCATCCCGGTTGAGTGCGCTCATCGTGGCCACCGCCTCCGGAAAGCTCTCGCCGGTGGCCTTGTGCCGGGTGTTCAGTACGCCCACACCGAGCGGCTTGGTCAGTGACAGCGGCACCCCGGCCCGGCCGGCGTCGAGGGTGATCAACTCCTCCGGCCGGACCGTGCCGGTGACCGCGAGGCCGTACTTCGGGCCGTCGTCGTCCACGCTGTGGCCACCGGCCAGGTGGCAGCCGGCCTCCCGGGCCACGTCCTGACCGCCGCGCAGCACCTCGCGCGCCAACTCCAGCGGCAGCACGTCGCGCGGCCAACAGAGCAGGTTGAGCGCGACCAGCGGGATGCCGCCCATCGCGTACACATCGGAGAGCGCGTTGGCGGCGGCGATGCGCCCCCAGTCGTACGCGTCGTCGACCACCGGGGTGAAGAAGTCGGCGGTGCTGACCAGACCGGTCCGTTCGTCGAGCCGGACCACCGCCGCGTCGTCGCCGTGATCCAGACCGACCAGCAACTCGGCGGTGCCGGAAGCCGGCCCGAGACCGGCCACCATGATTTCCAGCTCGCCCGGTGGGATCTTGCAGGCGCAGCCACCGCCGCGGGCGTAGCGAGTCAGCCGTACCGGTTCGGTCATCGGTCCATGATCTCGGCAACACGCCACGATCGCCACCGTTGCGACCCACGCGCTGACCCGAGTCCGACCCTCGATGACGATCGTGACCGGTGTTACCGCTCCGTGACCCGCTGGGTTGCATTCCGCCACATCAGGCCGCCTACAGTGGCCGCACCGGGGGTCAACCGACCCCGATCCGGGAGACGACAGGGGACGGTGGACGACGTGACGACGGGCGAACCGCTCATCGTGCTGGACGCGGTCAACAAGTGGTTCGGGCCGCTGCACGTGCTGGACGACGTCTCGCTGTCGGTGGGTCGGGGCGAGGTGGTCGTGGTCATCGGCCCGTCCGGCTCCGGCAAGTCGACGTTGTGCCGCGCCATCAACCGACTGGAGCCGATCAACTCCGGCACCATCACCTTCGACGGTCAGCCGCTGCCGGCCGAGGGCAAGCCCCTCGCGAAGCTGCGCAGCGAGGTGGGCATGGTGTTCCAGTCCTTCAACCTCTTCGCCCACAAGACCATCCTGGACAACGTCACCCTCGGCCCGATCAAGGTTCGCAGGGAGAAGCCGACGGCCGCCCGCGAGCGCGGCCTGGCCCTGCTCGACCGGGTCGGCATCGCCAACCAGGCGGACAAGTTCCCGGCCCAGCTCTCCGGCGGTCAGCAGCAACGGGCAGCCATCGCCCGAGCCCTGGCCATGCAGCCCAAGGCGATGCTCTTCGACGAGCCGACCAGCGCACTGGACCCGGAGATGGTCGGCGAGGTGCTGGACGTGATGACCTCCCTGGCCCGCGACGGCATGACGATGGTCGTGGTCACCCACGAGATGGGCTTCGCGCGGCACGCCGCGAACCGGGTCATCTTCATGGCCGACGGCAGGCTCGTCGAGGACGCGCCCCCGGCTGAGTTCTTCGAGAACCCACGCAGCGAGCGGGCCAAGGACTTCCTCTCCAAAATCCTCACGCACTAGGCGTCCGTAGTGGAGCGTGCCGCATCCCGGTGGGCTCCGTCGAAGAAGGAGAAGAGTATGCGTATGAAGCGCGTGGCGGCGGTCGCCATGATGGCCTCCCTCGCCCTGTCGGCGGCAGCGTGCGGCAAGGAGGGCGAGCCGACCCCGAGCGCGGGCGGGAGCGCCTCCGGTGCGGCGCAGTCCGACACCTGCAAGACCTCCGGTGCCACCTTCACCCCGAAGACGGACGCCGCCGTCGCCGGCAGCCCGACCTTCGAGAAGATCAAGACGGCCGGCAAGGTCTCCGTCGGGGTCAAGTTCGACCAGCCGAACCTCGGCTACAAGGACGCCCAGGGCAAGCGGTGCGGCTTCGACATCGAGATCGCCCAGTACGTGGCCAGCACGCTCGGCATCGACCCGGCGAAGATCGAGTACAAGGAGATCGCGTCGGCCAACCGGGAGACCGCGATCAAGGGTGGTGAGGTCGACTACTACGTCGGCACCTACTCGATCACCGACAAGCGTAAGAACGACATCTCCTTCGCCGGCCCGTACTTCGTCGCCGGCCAGGACCTGCTGGTCCGCAAGGACGAGACGTCGATCACCGGCAAGGACAGCATCAAGGGCAAGAAGGTCTGCTCGGCCACCGGCTCGACCCCGATCCAGCGGGTTCGGGACGAGGGCCTGACCGAGGCGGGCAACATCGTCGAGTTCAAGACCTACTCGGAGTGCGTTTCGCAGCTGCTCGACAAGAAGGTCGACGCCGTCACCACCGACGACGCGATCCTCAAGGGCTACGCGGCGCAGAGCCCGACCGAGCTCAAGGTGGTCGGCAAGCCGTTCAGCACCGAGAAGTACGGCATCGGCCTGCCGAAGGACGACAAGGCGCTGCGCGACTACGTCAACAACCAGATCGAGGCGTCGTTCTCCAACGGCACCTGGCAGAAGATCTACGACGGCACGCTCGGCCTCTCCGGCTCGGCGGGCACCCCGCCCGCGCTCGAGCGGTACTGACCGACCGGTTCGACACGAGTTGCGGCGCCGGGTGGGGCTCGTCCCCGCCCGGCGCCCGTCCGAGGACTGAGAGCGAGGCATGGGCGAGTTCTTCCGCGTACTGACCGACAACGGGCAACTGTTCGTGGACGGCTTCACCAACACCGTCCAACTCTTCCTGATCGCCGCGGTCGGCAGCCTCGTCCTCGGCACCCTGCTCGGCGCGATGCGGGTCTCTCCCGTGCCGGCACTGCGCGCGTTCGGCGCCACGTACGTCAACCTGGTGCGCAACACCCCTCTGACGCTGGTCTTCGCGTTCCTCGTGTTCGCGGTGCCGAAGCTGGACGTCAACATCGACTACTTCTCCAGCGCTGCCATCGCGCTGACCGTCTACACCAGCGCCTTCGTCTGCGAGGTGATCCGCTCCGGCGTGAACACGGTCGCCGCGGGTCAGGCCGAGGCGGCCCGCGCGTTGGGCATGACCTTCGGTCAGGTGCTCACGCTGATAGTCCTGCCGCAGGCGCTGCGGGCGATGGTCCCGCCGATGATGAGCGTGTTCATCGCGATGCTGAAGAACACCACCATCGCCGCTGGTTTCTCGGTGCTGGAGGCCGGCGCGATCCCCGCGTACATGGCCGAGCGGGGCGAGCCGCAGTTCGCCGTCCTGCTCTGGATCACCATCGGCTTCCTGATCCTGATCCTGCCGCTGGTGTTCCTGCAACGGTTCCTGGAACGCAAATGGAGGGTGGCACGGTGAGCGCGAGGAGTGAGCTTGCGAGCCCCGCAGTCGCGAACGAGAACGGCACCGTGAGCGCGAGGAGTGAGCTTGCGAGCCCCGCAGTCGCGAACGAGAACGGCACCGTGAGCGCGAGGAGTGAGC